>JBCDEB010000057.1:0-39158 GCA_039180005.1 Cyanobacteria bacterium P01_G01_bin.54
GCTGATTTTCCAATGTCGCGATCCCTATACTTTGCGGATTCAGTATCATACCAACGAGTCATGACGGGTTATCACCCCCAACGATGAAAACCCCCTTACCACGGGGGTCGGCGTAGCCGGGGGGATCTCGCTAGCTTCATTGACTTGGTGCAAGGGTATTAACATTGTCTATTGTCAAAGTAAATCCTGATTGTATAGAGCCAGAAAGAAAGTGAAGACTGAGCTTGCGGTGCGGTGAGCTTGCCGAACTGTCGAACGTCTGAGCGACCGGGCTCTCCCCTCTGGAGACGCTACGCGAACGACAAGCTCAGCCCTCATTCTCGCTTATTTTGTCTATACTATCCGGACTTGGTATCAGGTTGGCTTAGCATCAGATTCTTGAGCAAAAAAAACCTGGACTTGTTGAAGTCCAGGCCGAACCCTTCAGGAAAGCTTATTGTCTTGGCTTGTGGCAGATCCAATGATGATTCGCAGTTCTCCTACGGATGGGGTATAGCTTAGGCTTTGGGGGTTGCGCCAAATTTTTCAATCATGACCGTCTTTAGGTAAGGAATTAAGTCGTCACAGGCCACACTTTTCTCAACTCGCTCACCGAGCTTGGCATCCTTGCCAACGGTGCCGCCCATATACACATCTACGGCCGCAACGCTTTTACCATCCTTGCGAGTTTTTGTGCCTAGCAAGCCAATATCGGCGACCTGGGGTTGACCACAGGAGTTGGGGCAGCCCGTCCAATGCATCCGGATCCGTTCGGGAACATCGAGCTCGGCATCCAAGGCTTGGGCGATCTTCAAGGCTCGCTGCTTGGTTTCTACGATGGCAAAATTACAGAACTGTGCCCCTGTACAGGAGACCAACGATCGCACCAAGGGCGTCGGTTCAAGGGGGAAGCGGGTAACGATGGGTTCTTGTAAGAGTGTCTCGACATGCTCATTTTTGATATGGGGCAGCAGAATATTCTGCTCCACAGTCAGACGAATTTCACTCTGGCCATAAACTTCGGCCAGGCGAGCAAACTCCAACATTGCCTCAGCATCGAGACGACCTACGGGCACATGAAAGCCCGCATAGCTCAACCCTGGTTGCTGTTGGACATGAACCCCGAGATGATCTCGTTTATCCCAGTCCATTTCATCTTTTTCGGCTGCAGGGGTCAGGGGCTTGCCGAAAGACGTCTCGACCTCGGCGCGAAACTTAGTCATGCCCCACTCGTCAATGAGCCACATCAGACGTGACTTTTGGCGATTTGCTCGGGAGCCGTTGTCCCGAAACACATAGAGAATCGCACGACAGAGCTCGACGACATCTTCGTTGGGGGGAACCCAAACATCCATGGGAATTGCTGAGGCACAACGCTTGGCGGAGAAAAAACCGCCGACCAGCACGTTAAAGCCCAGCGCTCCATCCTTATAAGCGGGTACAAAGGCAATATCATTGATTTCTGCATGAACGGAGTTGTCTCGGCCGCCTTCGATTGCGATATTGAACTTCCGAGGCAGGTTTGTAAAAGCATAGTTGCCCTCGCCTCGGTTCGTGATCATGTCCTGAACTTGCTGCACCAATTCACGGCTATCGATCAGTTCATTTCCATCAATCCCAGCGACGGGTGATCCGGTGATATTGCGCACATTGTCCATACCTGACTGGATTGAGGTTAAGCCCACGGCTGTCAGTTTCTGGAGAATATCGGTCATGTCTTCAAAGCGCAGACCCCGTAGCTGGATGTTCTGGCGGGTAGTGATGTCGGCACTGCCATCATCACCGTAGCGTTGAATGATCTCCCCGAGGGTACGGAGTTGGCTGCTGGTTAGCAGCCCATGGGGCGTCCGCAGGCGTAGCATAAACTTGCCGGGGGTGACTGGACGATAAAAGATGCCGAGCCACTTCAGACGCATCTGGAGATCGGTCTTGTCGATCGCCTCCCAGCCCTCTTCGACAAACCGTGCTAGTTCATCTTTGACGGCCAGTCCGTCTTTCTCAGCTTTCTGTTTCTCTAACTTATTGAGTTTTGCAGCGGGTTTAGCCTGAGTCATCACAATTAGCCCCAAGGAGAATGAAAGCAGGAATTATAGAGAACATTGAAGCACCCAACCTAGGCGACTTAGATGAATGTCTAACTCGGCCGATGCTGGGTTGAGGGACAATCTAACCCCTCCCACAATTTGGAAGTTGCCTTGGCAAATCACTGAACTTCAGCGGTTAAAGACAACAATGCTCTAAAAATTTATGAAGAATTGTTCTTGAGATTAGATAAAGATAACCCCTAAGATTTGTATTTAAAGTTACGCTTTTAAGATTGAATTGCAATATAAGAATTGATGCTATGCAATTTGTGCATATTGGTATCGGGCCCGAAAGACCCCCCTCCCCTAGACTGGACTTAAGCAGATTCCCTAAAAAATAATTATCCAAGGCGGGCCAGATGTGGTGTTCCTCTGGGAGGTTCGCCAAAACGTTGCTCACTGACTGTCCACGCTGCGGGAATCGAGACCGTAAAGACCTTAGCGCAGGCAGGATGTCTGCCACCAATGAATATTTTCTGGGCGTGTTGTTTTTCTGGACGTACACCCAGAAAACCTCACCCATTGGTTTTTACTTCTAGCCCTTCAGCCCCTGTTCTTTTTTGTCCATGCTGCAACTCGCTCAACAGGCCGCCACGCAACAGAACTGGTCACAGGTGACGCAGGCACTCCGCCATTGCACAGCCCGACTAGAGCGGGCCTCGAGCGATGAGCAAGAGCAGGCGTTGGAACTGGCTTTGGACGCTCTTTTCTGGGGTGACTTTCAGGATCGCTGGGAGCTGATCAAAGTCTTACCATACTTGGGCATGCCGGCCTTTAAGGCATTGGAGCGTTTACTCCTCGATGAGGGGATGACGTTTGAAATTCGCTGGTTTGCGGCTCGGATGCTAGGGGCGTTTCAAGACCCGATCGCCGTCTCACCGCTCGTGAACTGCCTGCGAACGGCGAGCGATCCGGAAGTGATACAGGTCGCTGCGCTGGCCTTGGCGAGCTTGGGAGAAGTGGCGATCGCCCCCCTAACTGTCGCGTTGGCTGACCCTGAGCAATGTGCCATGGCGCTGCAAGCCCTGACGCAAATTCATCATGCGGCAATCATCGACCCCCTACTCACGGTGGTTGCCCATCCTGACCCTCACCTGCGTGCCCTGGTGATCGAAGCGCTGAGTAACTTTCAACAACCCCGCCTGGTTCCCGTCCTGATCACGGCCCTGCAAGATACTGCTGCTGCTGTGCGTAAAGAGGCCGTTATTGGCCTAGGGCTCTGGGCGACGACTGGCCGCAGCTCAGTTCCTCTGTTTGAGGTGTTGCAGCCTTGTCTCTGGGATCTGCATCTGGAGGTCTGTCAGCAGGCGGCGATCGCGCTGGGACGCCTCGGCTCACCAGAGGCAGTGACTGCTTTGAGTGACTTGGTGCAAACCGCAACGACGCCGCCGCCCTTGCAGCGTGAGGCGATTCGAGCGTTGGGACGAATTGAAACCCGCCAGATGGTAGATGCTGTGCAAGGGATGCTGCCCACTGTTACACCCGAGTCTCAGGTCGAGATTATTCAGGTGCTAGGACGTCTAGAAACTGCTGAGCTGAAACAGCTCGCCACCCAAGTACTCCTGGGCTTCTTTGAGACTACAGCCCCAGCGCCCCTCTCGCTGCGGGTGCTCAAAGAACTGACCCAAGCCTGGGCCCGTTTGCAAAGCCCGATCGCGCTGGATGCGCTTGAACAATTGGCAGAATCAGAGGTGGCGACGATTCGACTGCATGCGATCGCGGCAATGAAGCAACTTAAAGCGGATTAGAGGTCAAAGTAATAGCGGATCGCCCCCGTTTCCGGATCATTACCAATTTCCGCATAGCCATATCGCTGGGCATGATCGAGTAGAGTATTGGTTTCTTCTGCCTCGAGCTCCATGTGCATAGAAACCTGAGCAAACGACAGTCGTCCATTTTTTTCCTGGGCCAGCCGCAGTAAACGCTGCATGGGATTGAGCTGAACGGGTTGAGACCCCTGCATTGTCCCTTGCATTTGGGTAATCAGTTCCGCACCCCTGAGAATATCGATGTAGTAGAGCAGAAAAACGATAAACGCCAGGAGTGAACTGGCCGTCCCCACCAGGGGCAGCCAAGATAGAACTGTGTTGATGAGCAAGGCACAGGCATAGACAATGCCCAGATTTTTTTTGTCCATGCCCCGTTCTAGATGGTTGTTTTGCAAGCAGCGGTCAAATCCCTCACCCAAGGCAGGCAAGGTGACAAACATCCAATACAGGTTGTAGAGGGGAATGCAGAGGGCGAGGGTAGTGGCGGCGGGGTCGAGCTTACGATAGCCTGCGGGCAAGAGCTTCCAGCAACTATAGTGCAGCAGCAACAGCAATAGAAACTTGATCACAAAGAGTGGTAATGAGATGCCGAAACCGATGACTGCACCGAAAATGCCGAAGGGGCTCATCAGCATCTCAATGGCCTGCACAATACCGAGGGTGGAGATAATGGCGATGAGGAGGAATTTGGGTAAAACCATAAGCCGGGGTCTGAGAGCAGCAATGGGAGCGTTGCCTAGGCAATATTCAACAATTCTAAACGTTTGCCTGGGTGCGTTGTCGCTATTGTTGTCCAGATGCTCTACTGGCGGCGGATGGCAGACGGCTCTGGGTGCTACGTTGAATTGAACGTTTCAGCAAAATCCCACTGCCTAAAATCAGCAGACTCAAGCCCACTAGCTTGAGTTCTCCAGTGAGGGCGCTGGTGGAAATCCAGCCAAAGCTACCAAAACCCAGTAGGCAGAAGATGCTGCGGTGTATAAGGGTTTGGGACGAGGGTTTGGCCATCTTGAAGGGATTGCTCGAGTACAGCGTCAACTCTAAATTGTAGGTTGGTGCTGAGCTCAGCGTAGCTTGCTTCTCGTTCGCCTTTGGCGTTCCCGAAGGGTAGAGTAAACCAACACAACCAATGCGGATACTGGGCTTCATGATTCAATTCAATCTCACGACAACCCCTCATTTCACTCTTGACAAAGCACTAGCCCGAAGATGATCCGTGAGTGGTAAGGTCTAAAATCGTTAGCTCGGGTGGACAATGCCAACGCCCCGGAAAGTAAGCGCCTAAGCCCCGATTGACATAGAGTTGATTGTCACCAACCTGGTGATGGCCTTGGCTCCATTCCCAATGGACAATGACTTTGGTGCATTCTTGCCAAAGCCGACGGGCGATCACCCGGGGGACACGCTGACGCCAGCGCAGCAAAAAGCTCGGGAGTGCTTCCCCATTAGGCAGGACGATTTGGCCGCCATGGGTATGCCCCGAGAGTTGCAAGTCCACCCGATGGCGGCGCAGGGGAACGGCGGAGTCGGGGTTGTGGGAGAGTACGAGTCGGGGCTGACTCGGCTCAAGTTGGGTCAGGACGGGGGTGGGGTTAAACTCGCCCGACCAGAGATCCGCCAAGCCCACAACTGGAAAACCCGACCCGCAGGGATAGGCGATCGCATTCCAGAGCACCTGCACACCAATATTTTCCAGGGCTCGGGTTACAGTGGCTCGAGCGCCCGAGAGGTAGTTGTCGTGGTTGCCCAGCACCGCCACAATGCCATAGCGGCTCTGGAGGTAGCTCAGATGAATGGCTAAGTCGTGAATCGGTGCGGGATCGTCCGTAATAAAGTCCCCTGTGAGGGCGATCAGATCAGGCTTGGCAGCATTGGCGGCGGCGATCGCCGCTTGCAGCAGCGACTCGCTCAAGCGGGTGTTGTCGTAGTGAAAATCCGAGAGCTGGACGATTTTTAAGGGGCTTAACGCCGGTGGCAAGCCAGGGATGGGAATGGAACGGCGCTCTACCTTCAGTGGTTCCTGAAGGATGGGCGGCAACTCTCGTTGGGTCAGTCCTACAAAGCGTTGCTGGGTCAAGCTCATGCCGGCCTTAGGAAGTGCAATGGGAACGTTGTTGAGGAGAGACCCTAGAGTTTGCCATTGATCTGGTTATTCAAGCCATAGACCTCGCGGCTGCCCACAAGGCTGACGAGGTTCACTGTTTTTTCATCCCCCGGTTCAAACCGAACCGCTGTCCCAGCAGGAATATTCAAGCGCATTCCCCGAGCTTGAGCGCGATCGAACTGTAGGGCAGCGTTGACTTCAGCGAAATGGAAATGAGAGCCCACCTGGATGGGGCGATCGCCTGCATTGGCAACCTGCAAGCTCAAGGTCTCTCGACCTGTATTTAGCTCAATCTCACCCGCCTCAACAAACAGCTCACCTGGGATCATGGTTGGCCCTAGCCTCATTGCAAAAGAGTTGGACTCAGTCTAGCAAGATCGGGCACACAGTAGCATTACTCTTGTTAAGAGACCTATAGATATCTGGTTTAAAAGCACAAAGTGAAGCGATAAACTACTGTAGAGTCATGTGCCTCCTAGGGGCTGTCATCAGTCAAACCTCAAGCTATTGCGAGACTCGCCTACATCCCCTCTCCTGTTGTTTGGGTCGGGCGCTCTATCGCTTTTCCCGTAAGGCTTCCGGTTCTAACTGATGATGCGCCCTACTTTGCTCAAGCCCAGATCTTCATTTCCTAAAGCCGATGAGTAGTGCTGCTGAACAAACCCAAGTGACCCCGTCCGGCCTGACCGGTAAGACGGTTATCATTGCCGGAATTACCTGGGGCGTTTTGTCTCTGGTTTTCTTCTTATTCAATGTGGTTCAACCCG
Organism: Cyanobacteria bacterium P01_G01_bin.54; assembly: GCA_039180005.1. GTDB lineage: Bacteria > Cyanobacteriota > Cyanobacteriia > Cyanobacteriales > Spirulinaceae > SIO3F2. The sequence continues at coordinate 6,704 of JBCDEB010000057.1, forward strand.
AAACCGAAGACACACTCTGGTATTTGGTGGGCACTTACGTGGCTGAATGGGTTCCCTCCTTGGTCGGGATTGCCCTGTGTTATCGCAACTGGCGCAGCCCCAAGATTGCGAGCGGCCGCAACGTCTGGCTTGCCATTGGTCTGGGGATTCTCGCCTACTTCGTCGCCGATCTGATTTTTTGTTTTTGGGAGGTCTATTGGGGGCTTGACCCGGAGGTTTCCCCAGCAGACCTGTTTTACATGGCGTTCTACCTCTGTCTGGGCACGGGCATGATCCTGGCGGTGATTGCCAGGCGGTTGAACTTGGAGTTGTGGCAATGGGTGACGTTGGGCTTGATCGCCGTGGCCGGCACAACGCTCGCGGTCTGGATTGCCCTGGCGGAACCTGCGATCGCCACTGATACAACCATTGATGCGGCTCCCGAGGGGGCGCTCGCCCCCACTGAAAGGGTCGCGGAGGAGGCGATCGCCGAGCCCGAAGCAGCTCCAGATGTGCCCCAATGGGTCAGCGCCACGGAAGACTATCTCCTCCAATTTTCCACGCCTGTGAATTTCTTTTACATCATCTGCGATGTGGGCCTACTGATTATTGCGGTCATGCTGCTGCTCGCCTTCTGGGGCGGAACATTCTCGTTGTCTTGGCGGATGATCGCAGCAGCAGCCCTGGCCCGCTATCTCGCCGATATGTGGTTTAAGTATGCGGCCACTCTCCCCACCGAATACGCGAGTGGGGGATTTCTTGAGGTCTTTTTTGTATTTAGTGGTATCTTGTTTGCCATTGGCGCGGCGCTAGAGTTTGATATCTCCAGTCGCCCCCGCAAGAGTCGTCGTCGTCGAACCCGTACGACCGGGGAGGAGGGAGCATGAGCCCGAGAAAGTTAACCGCTGAAGATAAAGAAGAGATTTTAGAACGCTATCGCCAGCCTCAAGAGACCACCTCGACCCTGGCGGATCGCTTTAGCGTTAGCAGCTCAACCATTAGCCGTTTTTTAAAGAGTCGTCTTAATGAAGGCGAGTACGAAGAGCTGATTCAACAGAAGCGCTTGAGCCGGACGCCCAGTGGCGCGGCCCAGGTGATGAATGAGTTCCAGAAACAGGAGCAACAGGGTGTGGAGGCTGCCGCGCCGAGTCCCACCGACCCAGAGATGCCTATTGTTTCAGTAACATCTACAGCTTCAGCCGTAGACCCCAGTAGCAGCAAGGTACCCCCAACTCCAGCACCCGGAGACGTTCACATTGATATACCGGTGGCCACAACCGATGTAGCACGAGATGCAGAGCCTCCGAGTGCAGAACCCATTATCGTCCCGACGCGTCGGGCTGCTACGTCCCGGCGACGGCGCTCCTCTGCTCCCCCGATCAGTGAGCCCCTTGAGAGCCCAGTGGTGGCTGAGCGTGAGCTGAATCCTCCAACCAGTGAAGTGCTGGAAAGCCCAGTGGTGGCTGGGGATGCGTCCTTGTCGGCTGACGCATCCCCCTCAGCCGTTCCAGGAATCGATACCAACGGTTCTGCTTTACGAATGCCGCGACCCCTGAAAGCCAGTACCCGCGAAGACCTTGTTGATGAGGGGACGGATGAGGATGACGAGGTGGATGTCCATACCCTAGAGGAGATGCTGGGTGAGGACATTGATCTTGATGATGAGGATGAGGAGGACTGGGACGACGAGGAGGACGATGACGGTGACGCTCTGCCTCTCTCAACGGGCGATCGTGCCAGTGAAGTCCAGGTGTTGCCCCTCAGTGATGCCCATTTTCCCCGAACCTGCTATCTGGTGATCGATCGCGCGGCGGAACTGATTACTCATCCCTTGCAAGACTTCCGCGATTTGGGTCATATTCCCGGCTCGGAAGCGAGTCAGCGTACCTTACCCGTGTTTGATAACCACCGCGTGGCGCGACGCTTCTCGAAGCGCACCCAGCGTGTGATCAAAGTCCCCGATAGCGAACTCTTTACCAAAACCCGCTCCTATTTACAGGCCCGGGGCATTACTCGGCTACTGTTGGATGGTCAGGTTTACGCGCTTTGATCTCGAAAAATGAGCCCCAGATCATGAAACCTAGATCATGAGTATTCTGACGCTACAGGGAATCCATAAGGATTTTGGCATCAAGGAAATTCTGCGTCCAGCTAGCTTCAGTATTGAAGAGGGCGATAAGGTTGGGCTCATTGGTGTCAATGGCTCGGGCAAATCTACGCTCCTAAAAATGATCGCGGGACTTGAATCTGTGGATGGGGGGGAGCGGATCGCGCGATCGGGGGCAAACATTGTTTACTTGCCGCAGCAGCCCCCTGTAGATGAGGCCTTAACCGTTCTGGAGCAAGTTTTTGCCCATAGCAGCGAGCAGATGTCTCTAGTGCGAGATTATGAAACCCTCTCGCAACAGATGGGTGGGGCCAAGGGCCCAGAACTGGATGCCCTGATGCGTCGTCTGAATCGGGTCACTGAACAGATGGATGCAACGGGGGCTTGGAAACTGGAGACCCAAGCCAAGATCATTCTCAGCAGACTGGGCATTGTGGACTTTACGGCCCGTGTGGGTGCGCTCTCGGGCGGCTATCGCAAACGAATTGCTTTGGCCACCGCGCTGCTCTCTGACCCCGACCTGTTGCTGATGGATGAGCCCACCAACCATTTAGATGCGGCTTCTGTGGAATGGTTGCAGACCTACTTGCAGCAGTTCCGGGGGGCACTGCTGTTAATTACCCACGATCGCTACTTTCTCGATCGCGTCACCAACCGGATTCTGGAAATCGATCGCGGCGATCTCTACACCTACAGTGGCAACTACGCCTATTACCTGGAGAAAAAGTCCCTCGCTCAGGAAGCCGCCGCGAGTAGCCAGCAGAAGCACAAAGGTTTGTTGCGTCGGGAACTAGCCTGGCTACAACGGGGGCCCAAAGCCCGCAGCACCAAACAAAAAGCGCGGATCGATCGCGCCCATGAACTGCAAAACACTGAGTTTAAGGCCGCACAAGGCAAGGTGGCGATCGAGACCCCCGGACGGCGGATTGGCAAGCAAGTGATTGAACTCACGGGTGTGAGCAAGGCCTACGGCGATCGCCCTCTGATTCAAAACTTTTCCTACGAATTTAACCCTGACGATCGTGTGGGCATCATCGGGGGTAATGGCGCGGGCAAGTCCACCCTGATGAATATGATTACCGGCCGGATTTCCCCAGATGCAGGCACGGTCAAGATTGGTCGCACCATCGAGATCGGTTACTTTGACCAACATTCTGACCATTTGCTCTCAGCCGCTGAGGCCGAGCAGCGTGTCATCGATTACATCAAAGACATTGGTAGCTACGTCACCACCGCTGATGGCGGGCAGATCAGTGCCTCGCAAATGCTGGAGCGGTTTCTGTTTCCGCCCAATCAGCAGTATGCGCCCATTCATAAGCTCTCGGGCGGTGAAAAACGCCGCCTCTTTCTGCTACGGGTGCTGATGGGGGCACCCAATGTGCTGATTTTAGATGAGCCGACCAATGACTTAGATGTGCAGACCCTGGCGATTCTGGAAGAGTATCTGGAAAATTTCAATGGTTGTGTGATCACGGTCTCCCACGATCGCTACTTCCTCGATCGCACGGTGGCGTTTGTCTTTGCGATCGAACCCGGTGGCCAAGTGCGGCAATATCCGGGGAATTATTCAGTTTATCTGGAGAGAAAGCAAGCGGAAATTGAGGTTGTGCCCCAACCGGAAAAAGCCAAACCGAAGGCTAAAACCACTGCCCAGCCCCAAAACGCTCCGCAAAAACGTCGTCTCTCCAACTACCAACGCCGTGAGCTAGAAAAGTTAGAAACTCAGATTCCTGAACTGGAAGAACAGAAAGAACAACTCGAAGATAAAATTTACAATCATCCCCCCGCTGATTATGTCGAGCTACAACAGCTCACGGAGCAGTTATCAAAGTTAGTTGAAATGATTGAGCAATCAACTGAGCGTTGGCTGGAGTTGGCGGAGTTGGAGTCATGATACAGGGTCTTTCATTCCACGAAGTTCTAGAGCGGATTCTTGATTACCGAGCGATCGCGGATCCCTATTTGAGGGAGAAACTACGCCCCGGTCTGACATTGGAGCAAATCGATAAACAGACTCGTGACTTACCCTTCGCGCTACCTGATGAGGTCAAGATTTTATATCAATGGCATGATGGTACAGAGGAGGATTGGGAGAGACATCCGTTAATTGGCTACCATGATTTTCGACCTCTCGAAGAGGTAATTGAGCGCTACTTACAGCTTGTGGAAGATTTTATCGACATTGATCCAGAGATAGCAGAGTTACTACCTTTATTTGAATACGAGAATGAGTACTATCTCAGTCAATGCAACGCACAGCAAAGAAACACTGGACTAATTTATTCCCTGTACCATGATTTGACGATAGAGTACGACAGTTTGACTTCAATGTTTTGTGCATTCCTTGAATGTTACGAGATTGTAGCCCTAACTCCTGAAGGTTCTCCAGGGCATGAAAAAGTAATCAATAAACAGCAAGTAGGAGAAATTAAGCTGAAGTGGAATCCTATTCGAGAGCGTGTCTATGATCACCCTTGACTGACTTCGGTCCTACAATTCTAGAACGCTCCCTCGATCGCTTCGTCTTGTCCATCAGTAGCAATATTGACATCTTTAAAGATACGGTGAGATGTGCAGCTCAATCTGCTGGATGCGATCGCCAAGCGATAAGATCAAGGTAAATCGTGTCATTTCTATGCCCGTGGTGCAACTGTTCTTTTGCCATGACCTACAATATTCGCCTGCTCGACAATCTCTCCTTTGATGAAGTCGAGCCCTTGCTAGAGCAATACATCATTGACACCGTTAATCATTTTATCCGGTCTGACCGGGGCCAGGCTTATCTCCAGCGCCAACAGTATGAAGCGGGCTATTGGATCGATACCTTCATTGACCTGGGTTATCACTACGCAGATAAAACGCTGGCCAAAATGACAAAAGCCGATGCGCAGCTCCTCATGGAATCGGTGCTGCCCCGGAAAATTACCCTAATGAACCCCCGCGATGCCGATGATACGATTCCGGAACTGGTGGAGTTTTGGATCTTTTTGCAAGAAACGTATCAATTTCGTAGTGCTGGGGCGATCGTTAAATACTTACAATCGATCGCTTTAGAATTTCCTGGATGGATGAATGATCCAACCAAGGGTGGTATTGCGAAGAGCTTTATGCTCCAAGGGATGCAGGCAGGCTATGACATGACGACCCAAGAGGGCATGACGGCCTTCCAGACCGAATATAACCAACGCCTCAAGACCGATGCGCCGATTAATCCCGCGATACCGATTGTCCCCATGGTCGAGCCCCCCTCCGCACTCAAACAAGTCTTTGACACCTTGGGAGTTGAACTCCCCGAAGCCGGGCAACCCGTCAACCCCATGAGCTTAATGCAACAACTCCTCGCAGCGGCCAATACAGGGGAGAGCTCTTGGTCTGAGGAAGAGGCGGCCACGCTCCATGCCCAGAAGATCACTGAGGCCGAACCGGGGACGGTGTTGCACGATATCCAGGTATTGGTGGATTATATTGGCGCTGACGGAGTCACCGTCAGCGGCAAACGTCAGCATTTGCCCCCCAAACACCTGGCTGAATTAAACAGTCGGCTGAACCAGTCGATCGCCCTTGACCTCAAGCGTCCCCAACAAAAATCCTATGCTAATATCCATGGACTCTATTTGCTACTGCGAGCCAGTGGTTTAGCCGAAGTGCTCACCCAAGGCAAAAAATCGCGCTTAGTGCTCAATCCCGCGATCGTCGGGCAATGGCAGCAGTTTAATGCCACCGAACGGTATTGCACCTTGCTAGAAGCCTGGTTGGTGCGGGGGCATGAAGAAATTCTGGGCGAACCCCGCTCCTCGCTACTCTCAGAGGGCGATCGCTGTTTCCAGGCTTGGTCTCGATTTGCGGCTACACCGTGTACCTATAAAAACTATGAGGCGCAACATACCCTCAACTACGCTCCCAGACTCTATAACCTAGCGCTGATGCAGGCGTTTGGCTTGGTGAAGCTCACTAGTCTCAAACCTCAATCCGGTAAAGGGTGGCGCATCAAACGGGTCGAAGCAACCCCTCTGGGTCGTGCCCTGTTTAAATGCCTCTATACGGCCTATCTTGAGCAGGAGATGCTCTGGCAGTCCGAGGCGGATTTCAGCCGGCCACTCGATGAGTTAAAACCAGCGCTCAGTCCCTATTTTCCGGCTTGGCGACAGACGCTCCAACTCCCACAGATCGGTTCCCAGACGGGGCGGTTTATTTTTAAAGTAAGTTTGGGTAAGGTCTGGCGACGGTTGGCGATCGCCGCCGAGGCGACCCTTGAGGATCTGAGCCTGCTCATTCTACATGCGGTCAACTTTGACAATGACCATCTCCACGAGTTTACCTACCGTGACCCATCCGGCCGCACCCGCTCGGTGATGCATCCTATGGCCGATGGCGATCGCTTCACGGATGAAGTCACCCTTGGCAGTCTGCCGCTAGAGGTGGGCTCTCAGATGAAGTACGTGTTTGACTTTGGTGACTGGTGGGAATTTGAGATCCAGGTTGAAGCCATTGAACCGGAACCCGCTATTCCCACAACAGTGCAAGGTGAGATTTTGGCGCGACGGGGCAAAGCACCCGAGCAGTACCCTGACTATGAGGATGAGAATTGGTAGTTCAATCCAAAACTTGTAGATTGCCTTTAGACTCCAAATCCCCCTTGCTTGCCTCATCTAAGAGGAGCAGGGGGGATTTCTGGCGTCAAGTGATTGAGTTCAAATGCCCAACAAGCTTAAACTGCTGCCAATTGAGGCTCGACCTGGGGCTTAGCGACAGGGCGCTTACTGTTACGGATGCCCTCAATTGCCTCGGCATAATCCGCCGCCTTAAAGACTGCTGAACCGGCCACGATCGCGTTTGCGCCTGCTTCAAGCACCTGCCAGGTGTTGTGAGCTTTCAGGCCGCCATCCACTTCAATCCACGGGTCAACGCCCTGCTCATCACACATGCGGCGGAGCTGACGCACCTTGTTGACTGCGGAGGGAATAAAGCTCTGACCGCCAAAGCCAGGATTGACGCTCATCAGCAGCACCAAATCACAGAGATCCAGCACATTTTCAATCAAAGACAGGGGCGTTGAGGGGTTGAGCACGACCCCTGCTTGCTTGCCCAGCTCGCGGATCTGACCCAGGGTGCGGTGGAGGTGGGGGGAAGCGTTGTGCTCGGCATGAACGGAGATGATATCTGCCCCCGCTTTGGCGAAGCCTTCGACATACTTCTCGGGCTCGACGATCATCAGGTGCACATCCAGGGGCTTCTGCGTGTAAGGGCGAATCGCATCGACAATCAGGGGGCCAATGGTGATGTTGGGGACAAAGCGACCATCCATGACATCGACATGAATCCAGTCTGCACCCGCCGCATCGACGGCTTGAATTTCTTCACCCAGGCGGCTGAAGTCGGCAGAGAGAATGGAAGGTGAGATTACAGTCTGCTTGGTGGTCATGGTGGCTCCTTTATCGTCTTGAGGGACTAATTTGAAAAAATTATGTAATTTTGTGTTTAGTTTAACATTTTGTGAATATTTGTAATGGGAATTTCTTAGAAATTCATGTGGAGATGGCTAGGGATGGGTCACGAAGGGAGTGAAGCGTCAATGATCCCTCAACCCGATGCTCTCGTGCTCTGAAATAATGGAAAGCTCTCACCTCAAGTCCCCCGGTTGGTTTCAGACCTGTTGGAGTAGCGTCGCTCCCGGCTGGTTATTCTCATCGTGCGTATTAAATCATGACAATACGCCAAGAAACGTTACGGCTCAAGTCAATTCCCAGTGGTAATTTGCTTAAATCACGAAGCAAGACAGGCGTAAATAATGAGGTTGGGCTATGGGACAGGGGCGAAAAAAAGCCTGGGTCTGGATCGGGGGGCTGCTGTTGGTTCTAGGGCTGTGGATCGGGACGCCGTTTTCGCTTGCCCAGGATGAACCACCGGACGCGGTCAGCACGGGTTATCCCGTTGAGCTGGGGGGTGAGGTGCTCTTTGAAATTGAAGAAACGGTGGGCTCCTTTTCTGCTAAAGAACGGGCGATCGCCGTTAGCCAACGCTTAAAAGCCATTGCCACAGACGATGCGGTGACGCCGCAAGATCTCAAAGTGGAAGAGGCAGCGGGGGTGTTGGAAATCGTGGTAGATGACCAGGTGATTGTCACAATTACCCCCGCAGATGCTGAGGTGGTGGGGCGTTCTTCGCCTGCCTTAGCCCTAGAATACCGAGATCAGCTCCGGGAGGCGATCGCCGACTATCGCAATGACCGGACGCCGCGAGCACTCCTGTTTGCGGGGCTCTATGCGCTGATCGCCACCCTGGTCTTGAGCCTGCTCCTCTATCTATTGGGGCGCATCTTCCCCTGGCTCTATCGACAAATCAACCAGAGTCGCGAGAGCCATATTCCTGCGCTCCGCCTCCAGCGCTTGGAACAACTGGCCGAGCGCTTGGTAGATGTGCTGCTGGCCGTTGTCAAGGTGCTCCGCACCGTGCTCACCATTGTGCTGTGCTATCTCTACCTCACCCTGGTCTTGAGCTTCTTTCCCTGGACGCGGGGTGTGGGAGCGATCCTGTTGGGCTATGTGGCGGCCAATGTGAAACAGATTGGGGGCGGCTTTATTGCCTATGTGCCGAATCTCGTCACGATTGTGACGGTGGCGGTTGTTGCCTACTATGCCATTCGCCTGCTCCGCTTGATTTTTACCGAAATTGAGCGGGATCGGCTGACGATTCCGGGGTTCTATCCAGAATGGGCCAATCCGACCTTTCGCCTGGCTTTGGTGTTGATTATTGCCTTAGCGTTGGTGATCTGTTTGCCCTATTTACCAGGGTTTGATTCCCCGGCCTTTCAAGGGTTATCCCTCTTTTTAGGGGTCTTGTTTTCCCTCGGTTCAACTGCGGTGGTCGCTAATGTGGTTGCTGGGGTCATTCTCATCTATACCCGGTCGTTCCAGGAGGGCGATCGCGTCCAAATTGTTGATGTGGTGGGGATGATTCTCGAAAAAAATCTTTTAGTAACGCGTATCGTGACACCGAAAAATGTCGTCGTCACCATTCCCAACGCGTCCGTGCTCAGCGGCAACATTATCAACTACAGCAGCGCCAGCCACGATCGCCGCATTGCCCCACTGGTTGTCCATACCACGATCACCCTGGGCTACGATGTCCCCTGGCATCAGGTGGAAATGGTGCTAGTCGCAGCGGCAACGGCAACCCCCGAGATCCTCGCCGAGCCCGCTCCCTTTGTGCTGCAAACCAGCCTGGATGACTTTTACGTCAGTTATGAACTCAACGCTCATACCGCGAGCCCCAGCCAACTTCCCCGCATCTATTCCGAGCTGCACAAAAATATCCAGGATGGGTGCAATGGGGCCGGCATTGAAATCCTCTCCCCCCACTATGCGGCCGTGCGTGATGGCCACCACACCACGATCCCCGCTGACTATCTCCCGGCGAACTACGAGGCCCCCCGTCTGCGCCTAGACCCCCTCCAGCAATGGCTGAGGCAACCGCCGGGGTCGTGAGGAGTTTGCGTTTTGAGGCTCTTTTTGCCATTCTGAGTGGAGCGCACCGCTGATCTCGCCCTAGAGGCGGCGGTGTTGGCCATACTTCTCAACGAAAACAATGACGTATCAACTGGGTCTGATCGGCGGCGGTGTGATGGGTGAGGCGATCCTCTCTCGACTGTTGCAGCAAACTGTTTATACGCCCGCACAAGTCATCGTCAGCGACCCGGCTGCCCAGCGGCGGGACTATCTGGCTCAGGAATATCAGGTGGCTGTGACGGCCGAGAATGGGGCGGCGATCGCCGCCCCGACCATCTTACTAGCTGTTAAGCCCCAGGTTTTTTCCGCCATGGCGGGGGCACTGCCGGCCCCAACCTATGCCCACCAGCCGCTGCTGCTCTCGATTTTGGCGGGGATGCCCTTGGCCCGTCTCGAAGCCGGGTTGCCGGGCTGTCCGGTGATTCGGGCGATGCCCAATACCCCAGCGATTGTGGGGGCGGGGGTGACGGCGATCGCCCCGAGTCAGGCGGTGACACCCGCCCAGCTCGACCAGGCCAAAGCCATTTTTGGTGCGGTGGGCCCAGTGGTTGAGGTGGCGGAATCGCTGATGGATGCGGTGACGGGGGTGTCGGGATCGGGCCCGGCGTTTGTGGCGCTGATGATTGAGTCCTTAGCCGATGGCGGTGTGGCGGCGGGTTTACCGCGCCCGGTGGCGAACCAGTTGGCGCAGCAAACGGTGCTCGGCACAGCTCAACTGATTATTGACAGTGGCTTGCATCCAGGGCAGCTCAAGGATCGGGTCACCAGTCCGGGGGGCACGACGATCGCGGGGGTTGCGACCCTGGAGCAGCATGGGTTTCGCTCGGCGGTGATTGAGGCGGTACAGGCTGCGGCGGCGCGATCGCAGGAGTTGGGGCAGTAGTGAGATCAAGCTAGCAATCGTTACGGAAAGGGTTGTCCCAAACCTCCGCCTGCATTCGCTTGAGATACCTCTATTGAGAACATTGTGGAAGCGAAGACCAAGCAAGCAGTGAGCAGAAAGAGGGTTATGAATCTCTTGATATTCATGGACATTTCAGAAAACTGTAATATCTCACTAATGATCATACGTGCATTTCCTGGTGTTGTAAGGTGAAAGCTAGGCTTAGATCCTCTCGGAGTCTGTTTCTCTAGTTTAAGTTCATATCGGTATATCTATAGCCTAATCTATACTTCACTTTCATCTATAGGTCAGCTGTAGTTCTGCTCCTGTCAGCAGGAGGGCCACCATAAGTATCTCCCATACCTCCCCCCGCGGCTTGAGAATTTGCAGTAAAGAGTAATACAGAAGTAAGTGTTAGGTGGATTGTTAGCAACATTAAGTAGGCTGGCTTTGCTTGTTTTTTCATGACGACTACTCAATGGAATTTTTGGCTAATTTCAGGATAGAAGCACCTCAATACGAAATCAGAATAAACCATACCTTATTAGAAGGAATACCATACCCTGCAATTTGGCTGATGGTTTGTATGATTGAGCAACACAAATCTAAACTGTGCGCCGTATTAACGTTCTTCTAGTATATCTAATCTAGACAGAGCTAAGTACATGAATGTTCCAGATCTCTATAGCCCGTTGCCTCATCAATAGAGTACGCAGGTAGTTCATACTGACTACCCAGGGAGTTTATTGATTCGTGAGATTGTATCAACCACCTACAAAATATAGAGCATTTGAATTGTTTAGCAATTTATTCGTCTCTTTTTACCATCTGGCATGATTGCAGGGCAGAGAATTGCGCCCTGAGATTCAGCTTCTAGGGGCTCAAAATTGTCGGCTTGGGCTAGATTTGCATCAGTTAGGATTGCGTTGGTAAATCTAACACCCTCAAGATCCGCTCCTGCAAGGTTGGCTCCACCAAGATCAGATGACCACAGCGCAGCGCCTTGGAGTTTTGCCCGTCTGAGATCAACGCCTCGTAAATCAGAGTTTTTTAAGATAGCATCCATCAGTTCGGAATCCAAAATTTGCGCATTCTTTAGATTGGTTCTCTTTAATACAGATCTGTTTAGAGTAGCGCCTGTTAAGTCGGCATTTCTGAGGTTAGCATCAGTCAGATTTGCCTCTGTAAGGTCTACACCTGTAAGGTCTGCATTAGCTAGGTTTACACCTGTCAGATTTGCACCTGTGAGGTTTGCACCTGTGAGGTTTGCACCTGTCAGATTTGCACCTGCGAGGTTTGCATTTTGGAGATTTGCTGACTTCAATGATGTTGGTACAACAAGCGGTAACCATAGTTTTATTCTTGGCTTGAAAATTGGCGATAGTTTAGCCTCAATTAGCTTGGAGTTTTCTAGGTTGACCCCCTCAAGATTAGCCCCACTAAGATTAGAGCTTTTGAAATTAGCCCCACTAAAATTGGCATCGACTAAATCAACGCCACGCCAATCTGTATTAGAAAAATCAGCGTCTTCAAAGCTCATAATTACATCTATATCGAGAGTGTCGGAGGGAAGTAATCTAGATGTTGATAGAAATGCAATAATTTGCTGTTTTCTTTCCGGATCTAGCTTTCGTAAAGCAGCCACTGTTCTGCCACGGGCCAAAATAATTGCTCCTTCTTCTCGTTGCTCAGTCAAGAGCTTTTGTTCAAATGTAAGTCGTTCGAGCTGATCAAGATAGCTGTCAAGTGTAGCTATCTGCTCACGTTGGGCTTGAAACTGTTGAGTGATAAACGGTGTTACAAGCGCAATGGTTAATGGGAAAGCTAGTAGCTTGACAATTTCTGACTTCAGAAAAGATGTTAAAAACCATTTTGGGATTTTCCAAAAGATAAACTTGGCACAAATATAAAAAGGGTTATGGGAGTGCCTAAGCTGAAGCAGTTCCTGATTTCTGTTGAACAAAAAAGTCCGCAGACGGCTATTTGCTATTTCCCGAGCCAATTGCTGATATTGCTCAGTTCCATTAGCTTCACTATGTTTTAGTAATTGCTTTTTGGAGATGATTGCAGTGATTTTTTGGATCTTATCTTTTTGTTTTTGATCAACGGACTCTTGATGCATAGTTATTCTCCAGAAGAAACAATTTAAGGAATATATCCAAAATAAGTAATGATTTTACTTGGATGATATCAAGAGGGATTTGCTACTAATCCTGATAATCTGAGATCTAGATTGAAATAGCTAATCCCACAGGTTTTGCGGCAAGGATGAGAAAAAATCGGGTCTTTTAGATTGGGTGAATCTAAGTTAGAAATAGGGCTCAAAAATCGATTTCTTTCTAGGTTTATACCTGAGCTTTTATAGAATTCCTTTCGAGAAATTTGCTTGAGAGAATTTTGAACTTCATCTGCTTCCCCTTCAACACCAAGACGGTATAAGAGTGCATTACCTAAAGCCTTGTGAAAGTAGATTCGTTCTTCTGTGAAATCTTCTTTAAGCCACTTTCGTAAGCTTTCACCATATTCTCCAGGCTCTTCTTTCGCTGATTCTATATTTTGTAAAGCCAAATCCCCATAATCAAGTGATGTTTTCGCATACTCTTTCGCTGTACTTTCATCACATTCAACATCACTGGCCATGATATATGAATACTGAGCACTCCGATATTTTTCAATCTTTGTGTGTATGTTGTTTCCGAATTTTTCGTCCTCAATCTCTGCCAATAAACTGCCAATTTTTTTGGAATTATTAGAGATTAATTGACAAGCGATCTCTCCTTCATCGAGTCGCTCCCACTTGACTTCAACATCACTCAGATCCTCTCTGATATTTAACACTTCAGCTTCCCAAAGACTTTGTACTGCTTCCGAGGGGACACTTATTTCTGAACCAATGAAAGTTGGACTAAATGAATAGACTAAAATGAATGCAAGGATGGCTCCAGTTGCTCGAACTTCCAATGGTGTTCTGAATCCCATATACGTTGGCAGAGATGCAATAATACTCATTGCAGAGAGAGCGAGCATAACACGAAACACTTGATGTTGAACTGGCGTCGGCTCGGGCCAGACAACAGATATAGCAAATAATGTAAAAACAAAAATAAATCCAAATCCAAAAAAACGTTTCCCTTGGATTTTTGTCAACCTTGAAAATAATCTTTTAAACCAACTTTCAGATGATGACTGAGATTCTGGAGCGAGGTTAGAGCTCTGCTCATCAGGCGAGTTCGTCTCAGTCATTAAACTAAACGCTCCTTGGATACGATGCTTTTCCAAGAATTATAGAGCGATGTGGAGTCAGGAGGCACTCATTACCCTCTTATGCTCCGCTAACGGGTCTGGGCGGATGCCATCCGCCCCCTAAGTAACGCCGCAACTTCAGTAGGGGGCGCAACGCTGCTCCTACTGAAGTTGAACATTCGAAACTGTATGAGTAATCCTATAGTCCCAAGCCCACGGGTAAACGATGAAGGCTGGTTGGGCTGCAAAAGGCGCTCAGGTTTGCAACTCTCCCATAAGTTCAAGTCTTCCGACCCAGCAACTCATTTCAGCCACAAGATATCGGTTGATGATAGGAGTAGGTCTGGGCACGAAAACCTTATCCTTAGTGAAGCTCTGTTACTTAGCTTGTGACATTCCAAACTAACAACCCTCACATTGGAAAGGATTGTAGGGTTTCCCCATTGATCCACCTGAGCTACTGGCATGAGAGGCTTCCATGGAGAATAGTGTAGAAGCACAGACTAAACAGACAGTGAGCAGAACAATACTAATGAACTTCTTGATATTCATGGACATTCAGAAAGAATAGTAAGACCTAATCATGATCATACGTGCATTCTTTGGAAATGTCCTATTTTTTTACTGCTGCCGTGCCAATCGTCGGAGTTGCGTAGGAAATCAATAGCCGCAGAGAAACCAGAGTTTAACAAGTACCAAATGGCAAATAAATACTAGTGTCCTATTTCGCGAGGATAAGGCCTCCCGATTACCCCTCCAGCCAAATCGCCTTTAGGTGCTGATTCACCTTCTGCGACAAAGGGGTATAGTAGAGCAGAGACGAATAGAATGAGACTAGACGCCAAGATCATTGGTATTAAGAAACGAGCTTTGATTGACGGATAGAGTCGAGGTGAAATCATGAACTGTTTTGCTTCGTTATACAATTTCGAGTATGTACGAAAAACTCAAGCGATGCTCCAACAGATGTGAGCCTTGATGTTAACTCTATGCATTCGAGTCTGCACAGATGTGAATTGCTATCATTTGAAGCCTTACTAGTATTAGCTTTCTTGTGGTACTCAAACCTTGGTTGTACCAAGAAATTCGTAGATTAAGCACAAACGAAAGATGATAATCCGATGATTTTATCTTGTATTTAGCGATGGAGAGAAAACCTCGACAACTTTAGATTGAATCTAAGCAACGCTAGATTTCTTTGTTTTTTCGGTTTTTTGATTTCCTAAAGTTGTTGTCGAGGTTCCCATTGACTTTTCTACTCCCCTCCTGAACATGTTGTTGAACATGGATAAGGATCACCCATATCAGCACCTAGGCTAATGTGAATTTCTTTCTCGGAAGACGGAGAAGACAACAACATAACCCAAAAGCTAGTGAGTAGCAGTAGGCTAATCGACTTAATAAAAGAAGTCATGGTCATACGGTATTGAGATTGAGATACATCATGAACGTTTAGCTCTCAAATCTTTGCTCTGCACGACTGTGCATTTAGATTAGATTTGAGATATCCTTGAGAAGAGAATACACAACTGTGCAGAACTCTCTTTAGAATTCAACAATTGAGACTTTCCAAAAGCAATTGTTTGAACTTGAACCAAGTATGCCTGAAATGAATTTCAGTCTGCAAGGTTCTATATCTATTTGATCCTGGCTTAGGATACGCCGAACCTACTTTGATCTTGATCCGTGATGCAAAGTGTGTATTGAGTCCACAAAAAGCTCAACGGTTACATGGTAATTGCCATAGCGTTATGATTCCCAACTGAAGCGCCATACCGTTTTTCCTTACATAATCGTGGCTAGCATTCACTGGGCGTGCGGAAAGTCGCTCTTGTATTCTTGGTGCTAAAGGGATAAATTGTGTTTTTAACACTATGTCTGATTTCCTCCTGAAGCCAGTTTCGATTTAAGGCTCACAATAATATCTCTGGGCAAGAGCGGGGTTTTTTATGCACGAGATCGGGGATCTTGAAGAAAGATTAAGATTGCTACAAGAACGTGAGTTTTGGATAAACAGACATTGCGCAAGACGCTGAAACTCAATGAAATCCACAATACTGGCTCCGATATTGCCGGAGTCTGAGGGGGCAATCTCCCCCTCAGCGGGAGGTGTCGGGGGGCTGGCCCCCTGACAACCGGGTTTGAAAACGAGATTTCAGTGCTTTGAAGAATGCGATCGCTTCGCTTAACCGAAACTCAGGTTACAAGAGCATGTCAAAGCTAAGACCATCTAATGACCTTGATTGATTTTTTGTGCTAGTTCAAATATACTGATCAAAATAAATTTGTCTGTACTATCTCTCTCCAGTTTTGCAATCTGCATAGATCTTATGTACTTAAAAGATATCGATGTAAAGCTTGTATGTGTACACAAGTAACTCGATCGGCTATGTACCTTCGTCTAATTGAGGAGTGGGGAGCCCACAAGTTTGCGGACAAGGATGTAAAAAGCTAGACACTTTTGGCGAAACGTTATCGTTTGTAAGGAAAGGTGTAACAAATCTATTTCTTTCTAGATTCACACTGTTTTGGTTGTAGAACTGCTCACGATCAATCTCTTGCAGTGTTTCTCTTAAATTCTCTGCTCTCGCTTCTCTGTCTTGATTGCTCCAACGATATAGGAGAGAGTAACCCAGTGCATTACGAAAAAGAATGCGCTCTTTGGTGAAGTCTTTTGTCATCCAATCATCAATTAAACTCTTTTCATAGCTATTTTCCCCTTCGGAAAGGCTTTCAACTTTGCGCTCTATTTCTTCGATGAGCTCTAAGGCTAAATTCCCAGCTTTAATGGATTTTCTGGCGTACACTTCTGCTATCTTTGCATCACACTCAACATCACTGGTTATTATGTATGCATACTGCGCATTTCGATACGCCTCGATTTCTGAATGTAACTTATCTTCTAAATTCTTCACTTGTTGCGCCAATGCCATGAACTTTCTCCCCAGCTCACTGGGTTTGTCCTTGACAATTGACTTACAGGCAGTTTCTCCTTCGTCAAGAGTTTCCCACTTGATCACAATATCCTTTAAATCTTCTCTGGATTTTAATATTCGTTCACTCAGATCCTCTTCTGGTTCCTGGACTGGAGCCATCGTAGCTTTGCCGAAAAGATTATTGACAAAAGGTATATGTGTCGCATTAAAACACAAGAAGGCTGCAATAAATACGGCAATAGCAAAGCTTAAATCTGCTGAAGCATGAAACTCACGTTTGAGTTTGATTGATTTAATTTTATCGATAACAATATCGTCGTCATAAACAAAATAAGTCAATATAAAAGTAATCAATGATAGTAAAAGAGGGGCACCGAAAGAGACTAGCTTTTTTTGAAATCCTATTGGTTCAGGAAAGAAGAAATATACGATAAAAAAACCAAGAAGAATACAGAGAATATATATAATTGCGCATACTAACCTGGGGATTAGTAGTGGCTTTTTGGGCTCGGATGATTCTGGAGTTGGTGTATTGTTATCAAATGATTTTTGATCTGGTGATTCCTGAGATCCTAGAACAGGGCTAGGAGTCGGCTCATCTAGTGAATCTTGCTCTAACGATTCCTGAGATTCCGAAGCTTTATTCTGATTTTTCTCATTAGATGAGTCGTGCTCAGCCATTGACTTTAAGCTCCTTGGGTACGATGCTACTCCAGAAATTATAGAGCGATGTGGAGCTAGGAGGGCGCTCCTGCCTACAGCTCTTTAATGGCAACTCAACCCACCGCTACACTAGAAACAGACTTCTCCCCAAACCCATGACTCCCCGAGCCCAAATCCTGCACGAACTCGACACCCTCCCTGCCGATCTCCAGCAGCAAGTCCTGCAATTCATTCAGGCCCTACGCCAACAACAGACAAACTCCCCACAAACAGGCAATGCTTGGGACACCCTCGCGGCACTCACTGGAACAGTGGAAGCCCCTGCCGATTGGTCAAGCCATCATGACCACTATCTCTATCACACCCCCACTCATTAGCCCCAACCGTGCCCGCTAAAGACCTCTACCATCAAACTGTTCGCCAAGCGCTTCTCAACGCCAACTGGACGATCACCCATGATCCCTATCCCCTCTCGTGGGCAAAACGCAACCTTCAAATCGACCTGGGTGCAGAACAACTCATTGCCGCCGAACAATCTCAACGCAAAATCGCCGTCGAAGTCAAAAGCTTCCTACGAGACTCCAGGGTTGCTGACCTCCAACAAGCACTCGGCCAATATACCCTCTACAATGACATTCTCCAGAATGTAGAACCCGAACGAGAGCTTTATCTTGCCCTGCCTCAATACGCATTTACTGACTTGTTTGAAGAAGATGGCTTTGGGCAAATTCTTTTAACAAACCGTAGACTAAAACTATTGGTGTTCGACCAACAGACTCCGGAGATTGTGCAATGGCTAACTTGACCCACTATCGCCAACAGGTGAAAGATCTCCTGAACGCTTACACCACCCTGCCAAACCCCGACCCGAACTTGATCACCATTCCTCTATTCGATGAGGAGCGCGATCGCTACCTTGTGCTGACCCTCGGTTGGTCAAATGGCAGACGCATTCATTACTGTCTGCTGCACCTAGATATCATTGATGAGCAGATCTGGATTCAAGTGAATAATACCGATCAATTGATTGCTGAAGAATTGGCTAAGCAAGGGGTTAAGGCAACCGATATTGTCCTGGGATTACAACCACCCGAAGTTCGTCCATTTACGGCTTATGGTGTGCCCCGAGCCATTCCAGCTCTGGCATTGTAATGTTTTAATTGAAAATCCCTCCCCGAACCGCAGCTCAGAGAGGGGTTTGCAACTCATTAATAACCGCCTTACTTTGCCACGATCGCAAAATAAACCAACTGACTCGGATTCATTTTCAGCCCCTCAATGTTGTTCTGGGCAAAGACATATTCTGTCGTGAGCCAGAGGGGGATATAGGGGATATCTTCGGCGAGGAGGGTTTGAATCTCGTTAAAGAGTTCCTGTCGGGCTGCTGAGTCGTTTTCTTCGCGCTGCTGCTCGATCAATTCATTCATGCGATCGCTGTAATAAAACGCCCCCTGATTCTGAGATGCGCCATTGACACAGCCCTCGCTAGCCGAGCCTTCTGTGCAACTCAAGAGCGGATGGACAAAGTTATCCGGGTCGAGGAAATCGGGATACCAACCTACCAGTGAAGTGGGGTAAACGCCATCCTTGATCTTGTCAAAGAAGGTGGCACCATCGGCGGTTTGCACCGTGAAGGCGATCGCCCCGTCCAGATTTTCTGCCGCCATCGCTTGCAAGGTCTGCGCCACCTGCTGCCGGGTGATGGAAGAGGAGGGATACCAGACCTCAATTTCCGCCGGAGTCTCGGGGGTAATGCCTACCTCGGCGAGCAGTTCGAGGGCTTTTTCGGCATCTGGGGCGGTGTAGGCCGCATCAAAGGCCGGTTGATAAAAATCCGTAAACGCCGGGGGCACGAGGCTATAAAGCGGCTCCCCCTGACCCCGGAACACCCGCTCAATAATCAGCTCCCGGTCGATCAGGTGGGCGATCGCCTGTCGCACTTCCGGCTGGTCGAGGGGCGCTTGGGCATGGTTAAGGGCAATGTAGTTGATCGAGGCAGCAGGGGCGGCGATCGCCTGACCCGTCCCCGCTTCAGCATCTTCTTGTAAGGTCAAGATTTGATCCGGGTCCAGACCGCGATAGACCAGATCCGCTGCGCCCGTCTTGAAGGCATTAAACAAATTGGCGGTATTGTCCTTGTAAACCTGAATATCGACCCCAGCGTTGGTGGGCGCTTCCCCCCAATAGTCTGGGTTGACATCCAGGCTGAGGCTATCGCTGCCAAATTCAGCCAGTTTGTAGGGCCCGGTGCCCACAAAATCATTGGGCAAAAACTCACCCACGCCGATCGTGTAGGCTTCAGGTGAGACCGCACAGATGCCGGCATAGGCCAGCACGGCGGTAAAGGCAGAGAAGGGCTGCTGCAGCGTCACGGTCAGCTCCATCTCGCCCGAGACCTCAACTGTCTCGACAATATCCGAGAGCAGGAAGGCGGGTTTGCCCCCATTCTGCATAAAGCGATCGAGGGAAAATTTCATTGCCTCGGCCGTGAAGGGGGTGCCGTCATGAAACGTCACGCCCTCGCGCAGGGGGATGGTATAGGTGAGCCCGTCTTCGCTGATTGTGGGCATCTCGGTCGCCAGCAGGGGTTCCAGATCGGTCGTGCCCGGTGCATAGGTATAGAGGGTTTCACCCAGGTTATAGATCACTTCCACACCGGCAGTTTCATAACTATCGGCGGGGTCGATGGTGCGGGGGGCGGCGAGGGTGCCGTAGACGAGGCGATCGCTGCCGTTGCTCGTAGCGCTGGGGCCCGTCTCTGAACTCTGGGGCGTACAGGCCACCACGACCGTAAAGCAGAGGAGGCAGAGGCTCAGGAAAGAAATGATCCGTCGCCACCCACGGGCAAACGGCAGCAGTCTCAGGTTCGGCATAGGGATAGCGTTGCGTCGATTGTCGCGTAATGATTGCTTAAGATTCTACCGGAGAGCTTGAAAACAGTTGCAAAATCCCGGTGATATTGTCGCTGCCATAGCCCGAGGCGATCGCCCTCTGATACACCTCCCCCACCGCTTGAACAGTGGGCATTGCGGCATTCATCGGTTGGCCCGCAGCCAGGGCATAGCGAAAGTCCTTGGCCACGAGGGCGATCGGGAACAAGGGTGCATGCCTGCCCGCCAGCATTAGGTTGCCTGCTCCCTTGGCGGCGGGGCTTAAAATCGGTAGCTCCGCCAAACAGCTCAGGGCATCGGCGGGGGTCAACCCCTGTTGAGCCAAAAGTCCCAGGATCTCTGCTAGCGCCGCCACTTGAATGCCAAAGAGGGCGTTCACGGCCAGTTTCATCGCCATCCCCTGACCGTTGGCACCCACATGATGCACCGCACCACCGATCCTCAAGAGCAAGTCTTGCACTTGGGCCAAGATCGCCCCATTGCCACCGACGAGATAAATGAGTTGACCCGCTTCGGCCTGAGGACGGGAGCCCACCACGGGGGCATCGAGGAAGGGAATCCCCTGTTGTTGCAGTTTGCTAGCCAGCTCTTTTGTCCAAGCCACGGTGAGGGTGCTGGATTCGATGGCGATCGCTCCCTTATTGAGATTGGCCTGTAAACCGGCGATCGCCCCCGTTTCTGGCTCCAACCAGATCTGCCGCGACGCTGCATCATCCGTCACCATGCTGATGACAATGTCGGCTTGCTCGGCCGCTTGCCGGGGGGTCGCTGCGAGTTGCGCACCCTGGGCTTGCAGCGCTTGGGTCTTTTCCGGGGTGCGATTATAGACAATAACAGGATGCTGGGCGGCCAGAAGGCGTTGCGCCAGGCGCTGGCCCATGGCACCCACGCCAAGAATGGCGATCGTTTTCATGGCTTGAATCTCCAAGAAGAATAATGTGGAAAGGTCTTACGCTTTTCAATACTGAGCCCCCAGATCCCCCCTTCCCCCCTTGCTAAGGGTGACGCCGCAAGCGTCTGGGATTGTTGATTTGAGCCGGGTTTAATTACAGAACCCCCTTACTAAGGGGGTCGGCGCAGCCGGGGGGATCTCAAAAGCCGTGCTAACAGATATCAATGCGTAATTTCTGATGGCTTGAACAGTTGATTCAACGATAGCCAGTGCAGAATGACCAATAAAGATAGTATTTCTCAAAATACTCGTGCAGAATATGCATGAATAATGGATGGACATTGCGACACTCCAACTCTTTGTTGAGGTCATGCGCCAGGGCAGTTTTGCAGCGGTGGCCCGTAATCGCAACCTTGACCCCTCTTCTGTATCTCGGGCGATCGCCAGCCTGGAGAAAGACCTGGGCATTCGTCTCTTGCAGCGCACCACACGCCGCCTGGCCCCCACTGAGGCAGGAATTCTATATTTCCAGCGCCTAGAGCCGTTGCTCGAAGATCTCCAGCAAGCTCGCCAACTGGCCACCGACCTCGACACTCATCCCACCGGGACGCTGCGCCTGACGACCTCCACGGCATTTGGTCAAACCTGCATTGTGCCGCTGCTGCCAGACTTCACCCGTCAATATCCTGAGTTGAATATTGACCTGTTGCTGACGGATGCGGTGGTGGATCTGCTGGGCGATCGCATCGACCTGGCGATCCGCCTCGGCAAGCTGGCGGACTCTAGCCTCATTGCCCAGCGGCTAATCTCCACTCGCTATCATGTCTGTGCCAGCCCCACCTATCTTGAGCAGCATCAGCCCCCCCAGCAGCCGCAGGATCTTCAGCATCACCCTTGTCTCTGTTTTCCGCTGCCGGGGTTTCGCTCCCAATGGCGGTTTCGTGACCCAGATGGACAGAGGCTTGGGGTGCCAATTCAGGGCAAGGTGATGATTTCCAATGCGATCGCCCTCCAACAATGCGCGATCGCCGGGATGGGCGTGGCGTTGCTGGCCGACTGGCTGATCGCCAACGATCTCGCCGCTGGGCGGTTAGTCGATCTATTCCCCGATTATGCTGTAACTGCGACCGACTTTAATACAGCAGTTTGGTTGGTCTATCCCTCACGAGCTTACCTGCCTTTGAAAGTACAGGTGTTTAAAAATTATCTCTGTGAACATTTCACCAAGAGTGTTTCTAGAAAATAATTATTCCATCGGTTTTTAATAATTGGGCTTTCCCCTCTGGGGACGCTGCGCGAACGACTCCGCTCAGCTCGCATACTCTGGGTGATTATTTCCTTGGATTAACGTGAGTTCTGGATAAGCAGACATCGCGCAAAACTCTGAAGCTTAGCAAAATCAACAATACTGGCTCCGGTATTGCCGGAGTCTGAGGGGGCAATTTCCCCCTCAGCGGGAGGTGTCGGGGGGCTGGACCCCTGACAACCGGGTTTGAAAACGAGATTTTAAGGCTTTGAGGAAGGCGATCGCTTCGCTTAGCCGAAACTCACGTTGGATTACTCCAACCTCATTTGAGGTTTACTTGTAATCGAGCGACATAATTTGAGTAAAAAAAACGGATTCTACAAAAAGAAATGTTGAATTTCTTCTGTTTTATATTAAGGTGAGTTCAATGAGTGACCTGAAAATGTTAGCTGAAACTGAATTTAAATGGATAGCTGGTAAACTCGACTATGATGGGGAACTTCTGTTTGTTCGATACAATCTGACAGCAGAACGCTGGATGGAGAACCCAGAGTTTTCAGTGATGCTGAGATTTTTCGTGCCTTTTAATGACAATATTGGACTAGAGGATAAACTCTTAAATAAGACCTCACAAGTTAACTTGATTGAAGACATCATCCGTGAAGTCGTATTCAGCAGTATAACCAGTATTCACGTGATGTGTCTGACGAATAGTATGATGAGAGAATTTGTTTTCTATGTTACTGAATGTGAAGATACGGATCAGAAAGTGAAGGAGATTCACCAGCGTATCAGCCAAAAAGTCACAAGTCACGAAGTACAATGCATGGCAGTCTGTGAGCCTGACTGGAGATCTTACAAGAGATACACACAAATGGAAAAAGTGTGTATCTTTATATCTTGATTGTTCGTGACATCGAGTTTGCTCAAAATTCCGATCCCGAGCTTATGAGTTCTCTAGATATTCAAGTTAAGATGCACAACAAAAAACAGCTGGCGGAACTTGGTCTATGAAGGAGGCTCTTTCATCAAAGCCTTGCATTGTACATAGATCGAATCGGGACAGGTCTCGAAATACTTAAACAAGGCAGGACAAAGCCAGCCTTCCTTATCTAATTCTGTGCTGTAATACCAATTGCCACCATATTCTTCCCGTCGCCAATCCAACTGATGTTGATACCCTGGAAAAGGCTGGCCAGAGAAAATCATCTTAAAGCCAAACCGAGCCGTTGGCATCTCTTTAACCCATTCACTAATGATCGTGTCAGCACCTGATACAAAGGGCTCCTGCAACAAGCCAACCTGTTCATCATCAAAGACCCAAGATTCTTTGAGTTTGTAGGGATAGATGACGAGCATTGAATTCATGACGGGTCACTCTCCAAGGGTAGGACGGTCAATCCCTACCCTAGCATTTGTGTTTTAGAGTGGTTGAAAGGGGGCAACCTGCTCCTGGTCGAGACATGCTTGTTAAGCTAGAGGGCAACTCTCGTGACAAGCCCTATGGATGCCTTCAATCCCATCCCCCCTGCCTGGGTCGAGCATGCGATCCATGCCTTCTCCTTCCATTGCCCCCATTGTGGCGAACCGGTATCCGCCGCCCAGAACGTTTGGCTCAATCGCCGTGCCCCGGTGATGGAGACGAATAATCGGCGCAAGTTTCAGGAGTTTTATCAATGCGCCTGTGGAGGGGCTTGGTGGGCTTGGAGCAGCGATCGCCCCCCCTCTGAGCTCGCCGAGCAACACCGCCCTGCACCATCCGAGTCTGAGCCACCGACTGAACCCTGAACTTTGAACCCTGAACTCTCAATAGGGGGCGTGACCGGAAAACTGTATAGTGGAGAGCACCATCGCCGTCGCTACCCAGCCATGCAGTTCTCCAAAATTCTCATCGCCAACCGGGGAGAAATCGCGCTTCGCATCCTGCGCGGTTGTCATGAACTTGGCATCCCCACTGTCGCGGTTCATTCCACGATTGATGAGCAGGCATTGCACGTCCAACTTGCCGATGAGCGAGTCTGCATTGGTCAGCCGCCGAGCAGTAAGAGCTATCTCAACATTCCCAACATTATCGCCGCTGCGCTGACCCGTGATGCCACGGCGATTCATCCCGGCTATGGCTTTCTCGCCGAGAACGCCCGCTTTGCCGAGATCTGCGCAGACCACAAGATTGTCTTTATTGGCCCGACGCCAGAAGCGATGCTGGCGATGGGGGACAAGTCGACGGCGAAGAAAACCATGCAAAACGCCAAGGTTCCTACGCTCCCCGGTAGTGAGGGCTTATTAGCAGATGAAGAACAGGCGATCGCCATTGCCCGCAAGATTGGCTATCCAGTGATTCTCAAAGCGACTGCTGGCGGCGGTGGTCGGGGTATGCGCCTGGTGCAGGATGAAGCGGATTTGGTTAAGCTCTTCCGTGCCGCCCAAGGTGAGGCCGAGGCGGCGTTTGGTAATGGCGGCGTGTATCTGGAGAAATTCCTTGAATCTCCTCGCCACGTGGAGTTTCAGATTCTTGCCGATAGCCATGGCAATGTGATTCATCTCGGTGAGCGGGACTGCTCGATTCAACGCCGCCACCAAAAGCTCTTGGAAGAGTCCCCTAGTCCGGTTTTGACGTCGAAGCTACGTCAGCAAATGGGCAAGGCTGCGGTGCGAGCCGCCCAATCGATTAACTATGTGGGCGCAGGTACCGTGGAGTTTTTACTCGATCGCAGCGGCAATTTTTACTTTATGGAAATGAACACCCGTATTCAGGTGGAGCATCCGGTTACCGAGATGGTCACGGGTGTGGATCTGATCACCGAGCAAATTCGCATTGCTCAAGGCGAAAAGTTGACCCTGCGTCAGTCCGATGTAGAAATCAAGGGACACGCGATCGAATGTCGCATCAATGCCGAAGACCCAAAACATAATTTCCGGCCCAACCCCGGCCGGATTCAAGCCTACTTACCTCCCGGTGGCCCCGGTGTGCGCATGGATTCCCATGTTTATACCGATTACGAAATCCCGCCCTATTACGACTCACTGATTGGCAATCTGATCGTCTGGGGTCCCGATCGCCCCACCGCGATCAAACGTATGAAGCGGGCGCTCTATGAATGTGCGATCACCGGCATCCCCACAACGATCGGTTTTCATCAACAAATCCTCGATACCCCCGCCTTTAATCAGGGTGAAATCTACACCAATTTCATTGCGGAGCATATGACGCTGTAGTTGGGATAAAACAGTCTTGTTTCTACCCCATGTGGATGGCGCTATAATTGATCTAAGATTCAATCTTAGTAAACGGCACAGCTATGACGACTCAACGCTGGACTGATGAAATGCTTGACCAACTGGCAACGTCTGTTGCAGAAGTTAGAGAGACTGTTAGGGGGCAACAAGAAAATATTGCGGGGATGCAGGTCAGCATCTCTGGATTACAGTTGAGCGTTACGGAGATGCGGGAGAGCATGACCGAGATGAAAGATAGCATTGATGGCTTGAGAGTGACTAGCCAAGCACTATTACAAGTTGCGGCTCAAAGTCAGCGTGATATGGAAGCCATGAAGGAGCGCCAAACACAGTTGGAGGAGCGCCAAGCCGAAAGTGATGAGCGGTTTAATATCTTGCTCGAAGAGTTACGCTATCTTAATCGCCGTCAAGATGAGGAGTAAATAATAGTCTTTAGAATGTAGGTTGGGTTGAGTGGAGCGAAACCCAACACCGTAAGTCTTATAAAGTATCGACCCTTATTAATCTAACTCAAAAATTAAGGTGTGCCATACCACTATTGCTGCTTTGACTTGCGGATTAAACCTGCTCCAAGGGCAAGTATACTCAATGCAAAGATGGAAGAAGGTTCAGGGATTGATGCTTGAGAAGCAGACAAACTAAATGAAATATCATCTAAAACAAAATCATTCCCACCCCAGACTGGGTTGTGATTTATTAAGGAAAATTCAACCGCAGTATTTGAGCTAGAATTCCATGTTGTGCTGAGGTTTTCCCAGAATCCGCTAGTGCCTGAAGAGGCAGTTAGAATTGAGCCAATTCCTTCAGAATTAATAGCAAATTGAAGTTGAGCTGTTTCATAAGGAATCGTACTGGCAATCCAAGCTGATAGATCATACTTCGTATCAGGAACAACATCAATAGTTTGAGACCAGACAACAGGACCAGCACCCTGAGGGACAGATCCTCCATTAACAATCATCATCAAGCCATCGCCAGTGGTATGGTCACCGAAAGAACTAAACAAAATATGATGATCATGTGGATTTCTTCCAACAGCATATCGTGCTGGTGGAGGAAAAAGATTATCGGAATTGAGTGATGAATAATCACTGGAGAATCCAGTATCTCCAGCGCTAAAGTCACCATTGTAGACAAGATTTATTGCTTGAACAGACTTGGCTATGCCCAAACAAAAAGATAGAGTGAGCATGAATGTAGCTGTGATTTTTGGTGTAATACTATGCATATCTAAGTCCTGGGATTCTGTATTGATTCTACTGTGAATCTGATTTTGAGCCCAGCTATGGGCTATACATATTCAGTTTTGTAGGGGGGCAAGGAATTTTTCCATTCAAATTCCCCCCTACTCCTTCCGCCCATCGATCGCAAACTGATCAAACAACTCCACCGGATTACTCGGATCGCGGCTATCAAACCGATAGCTCTGCACCATGCCCGTTTCTGTATTCAAAATACTAAACGCCGTAATTTCATTACTCGACAAATAGGGCAGCGGTGCATTATGTTCATCCAGCATAGGGGCCTCCGTCGGGATGATGGGTTTTAAGCCATTTGGGTCGCCCGTGGCCACATAGTTTTCGTGATAGCCCGTCGGCACCGGACGCTGTTTCTCGCCCCAAAACGCCCCATAGGTATTACCCACATTCGACGATTCCAAAAAATTCACCCCCGCTTCATTTTGAAAGCGATTCCAGAGATGGGAATGGCCGTAATAGACCAATTGCACGCCTGCTTGATTAAAGAGGGGTTCGAGGTGGTGATGAATGTAGTCATCCGCCAGGGGATATTCATAGCGCACAGCAACTGCTCGCCCGCTGGGGTTGAGTACCGTCGTGCCGCGCGGATTGGTGTAGGGCGGCACAATGTTATCGCCGAGGGTATGGGGGGGATGGTGGAACATGACAACTTTGTAGCGAGCCTGCTGAAACTCAGGGCTGGCGAGTTCCTGAACCAGCCACTCGTATTGGTCACTGCCTGGGGTAATCGGCTCAAAAATATGCTGGCCATAACTCCATTGCTCCGGGTTGTCCAGCACCTGATCCGGTTCGCGGTAGCGACTGACCTTGTCGGCTTGGAGGGTGGGCGATCGCCAAACATTGGTCACATAGAGCACCACCAAGCGCACATCACCAAAGGTGGTGGCATAGTATTTTTGACCGCCGCTTTCGCTCTCAGGTAAACTAAAGAGTTGCTCATAGGTATCGGTATTAAAGGATTGAGACTTGATCCAAGCCGCCTTTATATCCGGGTCATCATTGGGATTGACGGTTTTAGCCTGGTAGCCATAGCGTTCAACCGCCACCCGCTGGGGAATCGGGTCATTAAACTGGGCATTGAGACCCCGCACCATATCAAAGCGGCCCATCACCTCATGGTTACCGATCGCTGTAAACAGGGGGACATTTTGGATGAGCGGTGCCCCCCTATAGGTGGTTTGCTGGCCCTGCGCCCCGGTGAGTTCATAGCTGGCACGACCCTGGAGGCAGGGGAAAAAACTATTCCCCGCTGGGCTATCAAACCATTCCGAGGCGCGATCGGGGATATTGACCAGATCGCCCGCTAGGAACACCCCATCAATTTTATCGATCGTCTCACCCACCTTCTGGAGGTTAGCCGCTGTGCGGGGCATCATCTGGTGATCCGAAGTCAGGAGAATTTTCAGGGGGGTACCGGGAGCAGGAGTCGGGGCGAGCTGGTAGACTGCACTGCGAATGTCTTCGCCCTCATCCATTTGGCTATGGACTTGGTAGGGTAAGGCTTGATCGGGCGAGAGCCCTGTAACCACGGCTTCATGTCGCCAGATGGGGCGAAAGGTGGGCTGCTCTGGGGGATCGGGCAATTTGGAGTCACGATCTTCCCGGAGGCGGGTGAGGGGGCGCGATCGCGCCAGCGCAATGCGCTCAAGGCGATCGCCAAAGTGCACTGCATGACCCTGACCGGCAAACTCCGTAAACCAGACCACCGTGACGCTCTCAGGGGTGGGCCGTTGTAAAAAAGGGTCGGTCAGGAGTTGTTCAGTATTTACAGCGGCGGGAAAATTCATGGCTTGGGGCCTTTGCTCAGACATCATCCAGGCGGACAGCTGCAATAACCCAGCCATAAGAAAGGGAAATGCACACCAAAATAAGGCACTCAAGATTCTTCGTTGGCGGCCTGAACGCATGGGTCGATGGAGCTTGACTCAAGAGAATGGTTTATTTCTAGCGTACAACAATCAATGCTGACTCATTTTTCCGTGAAGGACGCTTAATAGACCACATGGGAGAGCCAACCGCGTAAGAAGTAATAAATTGTGGCGAAGTATTCTTCAAACACTTCGTTGGTGATTTGGTAGGCTCTTAAGGAGGGTAAAAAGTCCTCAATTCCGAGGGTACGTTTCGGTTCTGCTTCCGTGCCAAAGGTGTAAAAATCAGCGGGACGGGAGATGACCTTAATTTCTAATTGTCGAAACGTTTGCGCCGCACGACGAATCCGCAACCCGGAGGTCACGACAATCACTGGCTTGTCCATGATCTCCTTTGCCTTGAGCACAGCCACCACCGCCTCGGCGCTTTGGCGGAGCGTTCTGGCATCTCGGCGAATTTCAATCTGTTCTTTGGTAACCCCCAGCCGTTGGAGTAGCTCGGAAATGGCTTCGCCTTCGCTGCGTTGCTTGTCCTCGCCGCCAGAAAGACCGGGCCAATTGGGTGCACAAACAATGATGATGGGAGTACGACCCCATTCACTGCGTTGTTGATCGTAGAGCGTATCAGCGTAGAGAATACGATCGCCCCGATCCGTCAGTTGGGTTTGGGTGCGATAGGGAATACCGGGTTCAGTTGTATTTTGTCCCAAGAGAGCGATCGCCCCCACATTAGATAAATCCTCATCACAACTCCCATTGCAGAGCTCCTCTTTATAGACTTCAATGCTGACCGCTTCCTGCTCAACCCATTGGGCTAACTTATAGGCAACCATCGGTTGGCTAGAGATAAAGATCAAAACAAAAGCAATGATCACTAGCATCTGTCCTGGTGGTTCGACTTTGTCCTTTTTAACCTTGAATAGGGCTAAAAACAACAAAAACAGCGGTAAACCAAAAGGACTTAAGGGCACGGAAATGATCTGCCAAATCTCTGCCGGAAATCCACTGGCCGGGGCAATAAAGTTGATGACCAAAATTGCCAAAACAAACGCAACACCTAAGATTAAATACGCTTTCTCAGGGATGACCCTCGCCATCAAATACCACAGCAGCAGTAAAACGAGGATCAGCAGCAGAATAGCACAGAGGATTGCAAACATTTTTCAAGCGGGCAGAACGTCTACAGCTAGATAACATAAAGGGGATAGTGCCGAAACACTATCCCCTCAATGCTATTTAATGCTAATTCAATTAGCCAATCACTTCTCTAGAACGAGAAAGTGGTGCGAAGCGTACCGATAATGGCATCTGTATCACTGGTTGTGCTCTGGTTGGGATTGGTCAACCAAATCAAACCAGGGGTGATGCTGATGCTGTCGTTGAGCTGGTACTTGTAGAAGGCTTCAATATGCCAAGAGAAGTCCTGATCAAATTGAGTGCGATCCACATTCCCTTCAACACCCCGTAGGGTCGGCTGTGCACCACCAAAGATACCGAGAACGCTACCTTCTTTACCCAAGTCAGGGAAGGCAACACCCGCACCGAAGGTCCAGATATCCGCATCACCTGTACCAATGATTCGGGCTTCAGTCAGAGTTGCAAAACCACTGATGGAGATGCTATTGCTGGGACGGAAGGCAATTTCTGCACCATAAGAGTTGCTTGCAACACCTTGAGTACTATCACCCGAGAGGAAAAGGTTACCCGCACCAATTCCTGTATTGGCTGGGCTATTAGCCAAGGAGGTTCCGACAATACCAGTGGTATTTGCACCAGCAGCAAAAAGCGCATTAGTTCCGCTGTGGTAGCCATGCACGTAGGTCAGACCAAAGCCGATGCGATCACTGAGGTTGCCGTTAATTTGACCAAAGGCAGCATAGTCACTATTGAACAAGCCTTCATTAGCGGTTGCATGCTGACCGGCAAGATAACCCAAGGTCACTGTGCTAGGGCCAAGAATGGATTCAATGGGGCTAAAGCCAAAGCTAAAAGCTGCACCCGCGCCACCACCAATTCGATAAATCGGGTTTTCGGAAGCAAAGGTTGAGAGCGCACCATCACCCCCATCGTAGTCCTCGAAGTAAGGATTCAAGGTTGGGGCAATATCACTCCAAATCCCGCCTGCTGCGGCAACATAAGCTTGAGAATCTTGGAAAGGGAAGTAATAAGCCAGCCAGTCAATGTTGACGGAATTGTTGGCTTCACCCAAGTTGAACGTCTGGGTGGACTCGAAACCGCCTGTAGTGCCACTCAGAACATCTAGGTTACCCGTCGCTAGACGTGTTACCAAGCGGTCTTCTCCGGTAAAGCTAGTGTTGAGTTCAAGGCGAACTCGATCTCCAAACAAGGCCTCGCCAACGCTGTCAGCAACCCCGCCAGCATCAGAATCATTCAGACCATCGCTGAAGTCTGAAGTGAGGGCGAAGATGACCTCACCGACCAGCTTGGTTGTGGTCGAGAACTGGTGATCTTCGAGGAAGGAGACGCGACTCTCTAGAGCATCAACGCGAGTGCCGAGGGTTGCCAGTTCGGCTTCAAACTCTTGGATGAGACGCTGGAGGGCTTCCAAGTCAGAGCGGGTTACGAAATCAGCGGTTGAAGCCGCAATCAAGCGCTCAATTTGTTGAAGGCAAGCGTTGAGACCCGCAGCAAACTCATAACGCGAGAGGGCACGATTGCCACGATAGGTTCCGTTGGGATAACCCTTGAGGCAGTCATAGCGGCGCACCAGGTCATCCAGTGCCTGGTAAGCCCAATCGTTGGGGGAAACGTCAGAAAACTGTGCTGCACCGGGAATACCTTGGCCCATGGAGCCATTGATATCTTCCGTGCTATAGACATTCACCTGGTCAAGTGTTCCGCCCGCTGTTGCGTCCTGAGCGTTGGCCGCTGGTGCAACAACAGCAGAAAAAGCAAGCGTCATACCCAGCAGAGCAGGGCTGAGAGAACGCAATTTCGTGGTTTTGATCATCGTCATAATGTTCTTTAGTCCTCACACCTTGGCCAATATGACCGAAGATTGGCTTTCAATGTATCATACCGCGTCTGAAATGGCCTTGCATAAGATTGCGGAGATTTCACCAGAGATCCCTTAAAACTATCCGCCCCCACCATTGGTTTTGGTGAGGGCGGTCTAGCGGTCTTATTCTGCTGTCGATGGCTCGACTGCTGGGAGGAACTCTAGACGTCAGCTAGTGAACAGCCCCAGCACACAGCCAACCACCAACAAAAAGACCTTTAATACTGCTACTTCCTTCCATCGGCATCACCTCCTGTGTTCTGGACGATTTAATGTTTCAAGTTAACGTCTACAAATCTAGCGCAATTGCAAAAAAAAGGGCAAGGTCTTGAATGACCTTGCCTGAAGTTCGAAGGGTTAGGACTGAACGCATTTGCACTGAGTCGCGTGGCTGACGAGATCCCCCCGGCTGCGCTGACCCCCTTAGTAAGGGGGTTCCTTAACCAAACCCTGCTCAAGCAAGCTATCCCAGCCGCTTGAGCGGCGTCACCCCCTTAATAAGGGGGGAAGGGGGGATCTAGGGTCTAGATATAGCGTGCAGGGTTTGAGCTGCGTCAGTCCTATTTGTGTAGGTGTGCCGTGGCATTAGAGAGCGTTACCACGTGGCAGAACCTCCTCAGGGAATACAAAACGTTCATGGGGTTGGTCTTGAGGCGCCATCCAAGCCCGCATCCCCTCATTGAGGAGGATGTTCTTGGTGTAGAACGTCTCAAATTCAGGGTCTTCA
>JBCDEB010000058.1:0-38973 GCA_039180005.1 Cyanobacteria bacterium P01_G01_bin.54
GGTGAGCGACCTCTCTCCCTTAAGTCAACTTTCTCAGCTATGGGAATTGCATTTAAGCGGAACACAGGTGAGCGACCTCTCTCCCTTAAGTCAACTTTCTCAGCTATGGGAATTGCATTTAATCGAAACGCAGATCAGCGACATCTCCTCTTTGAGTCAACTTTCTCAGCTACAGATCTTGTATTTAAGCGGAACGCAGGTGAGCGACATCTCTCCCTTAAGTCAACTTTCTCAGCTACAGCGCTTGGATTTAAGAAGAACACAGGTGAGTGACCTCTCTCCCTTGAGCCAACTTTCTCAGCTACGGGAATTGCATTTAAGCGAAACGCAGGTCAGTGATCTCTCTCCTTTAAAAGATCTAAAACATCTGTTAATCACAACTGGTAATCAAGACAAAGTAGAACAATGGCAGGCCAAAGGCTTTAATATTAGCCAATTGGTTTTTAGATAAAATTCTAGCCGTAGCGGGGGAGTGAACAACTATTAGTAAGCTTTTAGCTCGGATTTAAAAATCATGATTTTTTTCCATCTTACGGTTAAACTCGCTGCAAATATCGTCAACTCGAATCTTTCATACACCCCA
This sequence comes from Cyanobacteria bacterium P01_G01_bin.54, assembly GCA_039180005.1. Lineage (GTDB taxonomy): Bacteria > Cyanobacteriota > Cyanobacteriia > Cyanobacteriales > Spirulinaceae > SIO3F2. The sequence goes on from JBCDEB010000058.1 coordinate 584, forward strand.
ACAACTCCAACAACTTCTTCATCCGATATTGCCGGGGAGCCAAGGTTTCTCGCGAGTCCGCACATTAAAAATTGCTTAACATAGAATCATCAAAAACTATTTTGAGAAATACCATGACCATCAAAGAAAAACTCATCAATGAACTTGAACAGACGCCGGAACTCATTATCAAAGAAGTTCTTGACTTTTTGCAATTCCTCAAATCCAAGCAAAACAAAGAGACACGAGTTTCATCCGCAAGATCAGTATTGAAAGAGTTGGTTATCATTGGTCAACGGCAAACCCTTTGTGATGTGGTTCAGGTGTGCCGTGAGAGTCGTGATGAACTGCAAGAGCGAGGTTTAAGCGAGTAATAAGAAAGAAAAAATCAAACTCGCTGCAAATATTGCCAACTCCAATCCTTCACGCACCCCAACAACTCCAACAACTTCTTCATCCGATATTGCCGGGGAGCCAAGATTTTCCGCGAGACGCCTGCATCAAACTCCACCAACATCTGCCCCGTCTCACTCAAAACCAACTCATACCAACGAGTCATGACGGGTTATCACCCCCAACGATGAAAACCCCCTTACCAAGGGGGTCGGCGTAGCCGGGGGGATCTTGCTAGCTTCATTTACTTGGTGCAAGAGTATTAACATTGTCTATTTTCAAAGTAAATCTAAATAGCAAAGACCAAGATCTGAGGGTTGAGCGGAGTCGAAACCCGGCCGCTCAGGCTTCGACTCCGCTCAGCCTTCACTATCTTTGTATATACAATCCGGATTTGGCATCATTTACAATAAGCCGTCAACATCCCCCGTGTTGGATTTTCCAACCACACCATTGATCAAGCAACTGCAAAGTCCGTCAACTTACGATCTTCTAGATGGTAAAACGCCAACACAATATCCTCAGTTGGAACACCCAAATCCAACAAATCTTGCGTTACCCCCTCCTCCGTTTCATCCCGCTCAATCCAAATCTTTTCGTTGGCGATGCGCAGATGCAAAATTACGCTATGAACCCGTCGATTACCCTGCCAACCAAAGCTTATTAACAGAACGGAATCATGACCGCTAAAAACCTGAAGCTCAATCTCTCCGCGACTGGGCTTATACTGTGCGTAGTCAGTCACCACCTGATGCACCAGTTTTTGGTAATGCTCTAGTAAGTTATCCATGTAATAATCTCCTCTTGCTCAGGGCTAAACACAAAGAAAGAAATTTTTCGCTCTTGAATAAAGGTTTGAATCGAAGTCCGCTGAAAGAAATTCTCGTAAGTGCGCTCTGGAATAGCCAGATAGAGAGCGCGATCTGATTCTTGTTTGTTGATAAACGTCCAATATAAATAATATTGCCCGATCGCCCGTTCTAGCTCTGTAACCGGAGACGGGCTCCGAAAGACCTTAATCTCAACTGCGATTTTTTGTGTATCTTTTTCAGCAGCAATAATTTTCTCTGCGCCTAAATCTGCATAAACCGTTAGATCCTCAAACTCGATTACAAAAGGATCATGGGTGATCTTCCAACCCGCTTTAACCAGCGCAACCCGTACAACATTATGGTAAGTATCCAAACGCGGCATTGTACTTACCTTACTTCTTGAACAACGTTCGATTCACAAAACTCAGATAATCATCGACCTCAGCATAACAATCGAGTTCCTGCTCTTCCCTCGGCGTCAAATCAATATCTTGTTGCTTATCGAGCAAGGTCTCAATGCGCTGCTGCACAAGCTGCGAAGCCCGAAAAATCAAAACGCCCTCCACCAATTCCAATTGCACGGCACCGTATAGGGGCAATGACTCAGGTAAGCGTTGGAGTTTGGGAAACGGGCAAACAGTCATGACGATGCACCGGTGAACAAATGATTTTATTCACTATAGCTCATTGTTTTCTGGACGATCCTGGGTGAACCGGCTACTGTCGTAGCATAGCTAAAATAGTGCAATCAATTACTAGGGGGTAAATCCCTCAAAACATTGACGGTGTTGGGTTTCACTCCATTCAACCCAACCTACAGCAATACACCTTTTAAGCTGTGCCACGGCACTACCCCGCAAACACCATAATGCTACCCGAATAACAAGAGACCCAAACCTCCCCCTTCGCCGCATCATAGGTAATGCCGATCGGCTTATCATTTACCGATACCGTATGCACCACCTGCATGTCCTGGGTGCGCACCTTGGCCATCGTATCCGACTCATAATTGACTACATAGAGGTGCTGACCATCTTGGGAGAGCACCATACTGCGCGGGGCATTACCCGTTACCACCTTGTCCACGGTTTTGCCCGTTTTCAGGTCAATTTTGGCGACGCGGCCCTCACCATTGAGGCTGGCATAGAGATACTTGCCCTGGGCATCAATGTTGAGATGACGGGGCGATCGCCCCACATTCTTAAACCAGTCCACCTTGAAGTTAGTCAAACTCACCTTAGCAATATGCTGCGAGCCCATCACCGCCACATAGGCATTTTGCGACGCCGCATCAATGACAATCCCTCGGGGATAGCGCCCCAACTTAATCCGGCGCACTTCCCGATTGCGCGCCACATCCACCACACTCAGGTCATCGGTACACCAGTTGGTCACCAGTACATAGCGGTTATCCGGTGACGCCGCCACCTGCTTGGGTACCGAGCCCACCTTCACCACCTGATCGATGGCAAAATCTTGGGTATTCACCCGATACAAAAAGCTCGGGTCGGTGTTCTGGCTGGGGGTGCATTTATCACTGCCGGGGCGACTAAAACCCGCGCCATACATCTGGTAATTGGAGACCCAGGCATATTGGCCAGCATGGGAGAAGGTGGCTTCCACCGGCGCACCGCGATAAAGACCCGCGTATTGCGGATAGCCATAGTCTTGCAGCTTGATCGAGTCGGAAATGGTTTTGACGAGCTGATAGTTGCGATCGTAGACCGTGATGCTGTGGGTGTACATCATGTTTTGGGCAAAAAACAGCCCCTTGCCCGAATGGACAATGGATTTCGGGGCAATATTGCCATAGATCGTGGTGCGCAGAGCCATATGCCCGGTGACGTTGCGGGCCGCCTCCGCGACAATTTCGCCGTAATGGCGACCACTCGGCTGGCTATCGGGGCGGTTATTTGAGGATTGGAGGGTTGTCGGCTCATCCTGGCGGGATTGTGCGTCTGGGCGGGGTTGCGGCTGCGATCGCTGCCGCTGCTGGGAGAGGCGATCGGCCGCTTCAGCCAAGTTCTGGGAGGGCTGGCTGAGGCGCACTGCCGGTTCAATAAACGGCGCAACCTGCAGGTCAGTTTCCGGTGCAGTGATTTCAGGAGCGGTTTTAGGCGCTGATGCCCCTGTTGATGCCCCGTCCCCGGCACCCGGAGCGTACCAATCCACCTTGGACGCGTTTTGGTCGGCGGTTTCCCAATCCGTAAAGGGAGAAGCGGCATTGCCCGCTCCGCCACTGGTAAAGCCGTCCATTTGGAAGGGGGTATTGTCCGGCTGGACTTCCCGACCTTCGATCGCGGCCAGGGTTTGGGGCCCGGCGACCCCATCTGCAGACAGCTTCTTGCTACTCTGGAAGCGCTTGACAGCCGCCTCGGTCAAGGTGCCGTAATAGCCAGTGGTGGGGCCATTGAAATAGCCCTGCTGCTTAAGCTTGAGTTGGAGTTGGCGCACGACATCGCTGTTCTGCCCGCGCTTGAGAAGCCGGGTTGTGGCAAAGGCGGAGGGTGTCGAGGCGGGATTAGCGGCAGCGGGCGCTAAAGCGGCGTTAGCTAGACGGGAGGCCGTGGTCGCTAGTGAGTTGGTGGGAGGCGGGGTCGCTGGTGTTGATTGGGGCTGTGGTGACGTGGGTTGGGCGGTCTGCGTCGCAACTGGCTCGGGACGCGGCTGATCATACAGTTTGCCTTCAGTGTTCACGCCAACAATGCCATCCACCGCGAGCTGGTGCTGTTGCTGAAAGCGACGGACCGCTTCAGCGGTGATTGGGCCATAGTAGCCAGTGACGGGGCCTTTAAAATAGCCCTCTGTCTTGAGCGTTTTCTGCAAGGTGGTCACTTGAGCGCCGCGATCGCCCTGCTTCATCACAGCGAGGGCGACATTTTCCAGGCTGACCGTAAACAAGCCCACGGCGAGGCAAAGCCAAGCCAGGGAAACCACTTTTAACTGAGCCCGACGGACAAACCCAGCCAGGGAAATTTCCCGCCAAGCGGTATCCCATTCTCGGGGTGCTGCGTTCTCCTCAAAAGTGAGGTTGTAGTAAAGAGAAGAAAGCGATTCCATGACAAACTAAGCAATAATTGTTCGCTATCGTACATCGAGATTCAGGGATCGTCTAGCGGTTTGAGTTAGAGCTTAATCTTTTGATTTAGATCGCCGAAAAAGCGTCAATCGCTGGGTACGGATGTCTTGCTTTTTGCTCAAAAATTGATCCCAACTGAGGGGTCAGAGGGCTCATTAGGGGTGCTCGTTAAGGTTTGATGACTTATGCCACTCCCAACTTCTATTGAGTGCAAATGCTTCGTTTCTGACCCCATGCTCTCAGCAAATTTACAGCCTTTTTAGTGGGTATCTCTGCTCTAAATCAGTTGGCAGTCCAATGCATTCAAAAGGTGCAATCGACTTGATGGCGTTTGCTAGCTGCAAATAAACCGATTGCATACGCTATATCTAGACCTCTGCACTTTGAAGACCCCCTTAATATGGAGAATTTTGCCCACTATTCTGTCCGCCACTGACGAGATATTGCCTACCCCAAAACACGATCGAAAGAACTAATAAGCGTGAGTTCTGGATAAGCAGACATTGCGCAAAACTCTGAAATTTAGCAGAATCAACCAACCATACTGGCTCCGATATTGCCGGAGTCTGAGGGGGCAATTTCCCCCTCAGCGGGAGGTGTCGGGGGGCGGGTCCCCTGACAACCGGGTTTGACATCGAGATTTCAAGGCTTTGAGGAATACGATCGCTTCGCTTAACCGAAACTCACGTTCAGTTATTGACTTGGATGGTGCTTGTAAAAGAAAACCGTAGATCTCGACGGATCAGAAAAATCGCTGGTTAGATAGGTGCAGATTCAACCGCCTGGCACTGGTGGAGACGCTGCTCGCTGCCGAATCGTCAGACTCAACCCAGGCGTATCCTTGCAAACCTCTACCCAAAGGACTCTTTCGCTATGGCGACGCTTAAAGTAGGCATCAACGGCTTTGGCCGCATCGGCCGTTTAGTTTTCCGGGGCGCAGTCAAGAACCCCAACATTGAGTTTGTGGGCATCAATGACTTGGTTCCACCGAAAAACTTAGCGTATCTGCTCAAGTATGACTCGACCCATGGACGCTTTGATGGCACCGTCGAGGCGACCGATGATGCCATCATCGTCAATGGCAAAACCATACCCTGTACCGCCATCCGTAATCCGGCAGAATTGCCCTGGGGCGATCGCGGCGCAGACTACGTGGTGGAGTCCACTGGATTGTTTACCAAATACGACGGAGCCAAACAGCATTTAGAGGCCGGGGCCAAGCGGGTGATCCTCTCTGCCCCCACCAAAGACCCCGAGCAGATCAAAACCCTGCTGGTGGGGGTTAACCACGAAACCTTTGATCCCAGCAGCGATGCGATCGTCTCCAATGCCAGTTGCACCACCAACTGCCTCGCCCCGATCGCCAAAGTGATTCAAGACAATTTTGGCCTGGCAGAAGGTCTAATGACCACGGTGCATGCCTCCACCGCCACCCAGCCCACCGTCGATGGCCCCTCCAAAAAAGACCTCCGGGGCGGCCGCAGCGCGGGTCAAAATATTATTCCTGCTTCCACCGGCGCCGCTAAAGCCGTCACCCTGGTGTTGCCAGAACTCAAGGGCAAACTCACTGGCATGGCCTTCCGGGTGCCCACGCCCGATGTGTCGGTTGTCGACCTGACCTTCCGCACCGAGAAAGCCACGACCTATGCCGAGATCTGCGCTGCCATGCAGGCCGCTGCCGAGGGCCCGATGCAGGGCATTCTGGGCTACACCGAAGAGCCTGTCGTCTCCAGCGACTTCCTCACCGATCCCCATTCCAGCACCTTCGATGCAGGGGCGGGCATGGAACTCAACAGCAACTTCTTTAAGGTGGTCTCCTGGTACGACAACGAATGGGGCTATTCCATGCGAGTGGTGGATCTGATGCTGTTTATGGCCCAGAGTGAAGGGATTCTCAGCGGGATCAAGATTCCGGCGATGGTTTAAAGCATATCCAGTTTGCAACCCATTGTGGACTTGTAGGGGTAGTGCCCCCGTGCCTACCCCGGTCTCGGTCGCTCACCGATCAACGCTCTGTCACGCAACACACCCGGGCAACCACGGGGGGATTGCCCCTACGGATTTTCTCATGCACTAAATTTCCCTCGTTACCAGGTTCTGCCTGGTAATGGGGCAATAAAGGCTCTACCTTTCATTATTCTGATACTTGCATGATTGCAGGCGGCAGAGTCGCAAATGATGCATGTCACGGCAGAGCCATGCCACAAGGAGAATATGCATTGATTTTTCTTTTGCCACTCTAGAAATTTAGGTTGCGAAGCCCCTTTTTTGTAAAGTTCCTTTGTACAAATGAGAACGATTTTGATTACTCTCAGCTGAGAGCCCATCTAAACACTAAAATAGCGGATGGCTTCAGTCTTTTAGACCTCATTTCTTGAAGAGGAGAACTTGATGAACATTGGCATAATCGGCACGGGCAACATGGGTCGAGCACTTGGGATACTTTGGGCTGAGCAAGGACACCGCATTACATTTGGTGCAAGAACGATTAGTAAAGCTGAGCGAGCGGCAGCGCTGGCAGGAAATAATGCTAGCGCTACATCAAATCGGGAAGCAGCCCTCGCGTCAGAGGTTTTACTTTACACAGCACGGGGAATTAATCCTAAGGATGTTGTTGGGGATAAAGCAGTCTTGAATGGCAAGATTTTAATTGATTGTAACAATAGCGATGTCCCGAGGAATTTTGTTTACCCTCCCATTGAACAATCATTGGCTGAGATGCTTCAGCAACAGGTTCCAGAGGCCAGAGTTGTCAAATCTTTTAATACCATGGCCATGGAAATCTTTGAGCATTGCCCCAACAACATAAAACAATACCAGATTTCAAACTTTGTTTGTGGCAATAGTGAAGTAGCCAGAACTGTGGTCAAACAGATATCGGATGAATTGGGCTTTGACACGATTGACTGTGGTGAATTGGTCAGAGCCAGGCTCTTAGAGCAGCAAGCAGACTTTATCCGCTTTCTCCTAATTAGTGGAACACGGTCAGGTGCAGCCTTTTCTACACCTAAAGTCCCCCCCATTGATGACCCACGCTTGGGAGGAAGAGAATCGACTCGCTTGGGTGAATTAAAATAGCAAGACAAGCAGTGCCAGCGCGAATACCTTGCCAGGGAAGACATTGTTAAGGATTGAGCTGTAAACCGCTTGAGCAACTCATTTTCTTGGGCTATTCTAGAGACTGTCACGTTTGGGTTTACATCACGATAGCGGGTATCCTGGTGCTCTGTATCATCTTGACGTGACCTGTTCGCTGTTGTGCTCTACCGTCAAACTCCTCTATGCGCTCTCGATTATGGCTTAGTTTTGTCGTTGCCAGTCTGGCTTTAGCCAGCGGCTGCCAATCCGCTCCGACTTGGCTGCCCTTTACCTCAACCACTGCTGGGCCCGATCGCCCCGAACCCCTGCCCCAAGACCCGGTTATTCAAGCCTATTTCAATCAAAACCCCGCCCAAGGCGCAGACTATACCGATCCCTACCGCAACATTGAGCGCCCTGGCGATGATTTAGAGGCCGTGATCCTCGATGGCATCAACCAGGCCCAAACTTCCCTGGATGTGGCAGTGCAAGAGCTGCGCCTGCCGCGCATTGCCCAAGCCCTGGTGGCACGGCATCAGGCCGGCATTCGGGTGCGGGTGATTATTGAAAACACCTATAACCAGCCCTGGAGCGAGCGGGAGCCCAGCTCTAGCGGTGATGACCCGGCCGAGGAGTTCCGGTTGCTGGCAGATCAAAACCAGGATGGGCAGTTGAATGCTGACGAAATTCAGCAGGCGGATGCGATCGTCCTATTGCGCAATGCGGGCGTGCCCATGCTTGACGATACGGCCGATGGCAGCAAGGGCTCGGGGCTGATGCACCATAAGTTTATGGTGATCGATGGGCTAACGGTGGTGACGGGTTCGGCCAACTGGACCCTGAGTGGGGTGCATGGCGATATGGATGCGCCAGCCAGTCGGGGTAATGCCAATAATCTGGTGGTGATTCAGCATCCGACGCTGGCTGCGGCCTTCACCCAAGAATTTAACCTGATGTGGGGCGATGGTCCGGGGGGACGTACCGATAGCCGCTTTGGCCTGCAAAAACCACCGCGATCGCCCCAAATTCTGCAGGTGGGCGGTGCGACCGTGACGCTAAATTTTTCTCCCCTCTCCCCCAGTGAACCCTGGCAACATAGCACCAATGGCGTGATTGGCCGGGCCTTGCAGCAGGCTCAAAGCCAGGTAGATTTAGCGCTGTTTGTCTTTTCTGAGCAGCCGCTGGCGGATATTTTGCGCGATCGCCACCAGAACGGCGTCACTGTGCGAGCCTTGATTGACCCTAGTTTTGCCTTTCGCAACTTTAGCGAGGGGCTTGATATGTTGGGCGTGACACTGTTGCAGAACTGCAAAGTCGAAGAAAATAATGCCCCCTGGCCCCAGCCGCTGGAGACGGTGGGTATGGCGGCACTACCCCCGGGGGATAAATTGCATCACAAGGTTGCGGTGATTGATGGGCGAACGGTGATTACAGGCTCCCATAATTGGTCGATCGCCGCCAACCATGACAATGATGAAACGCTCTTGGTGATCGATCACCCCACAGTAGCGGCGCATTTTCAACGGGAGTTCGATCGCCTCTACCAGAATGCGTCTTTGGGATTGCCCCCGAAGATTGAAGATAAGATTGCCCAGGCGGCGGCGAAGTGTCAGTAAGGATGGATCTCACACCCTAAAAAAACTTAAGTTGCGGTTAAGCGAAGCTATCGTATTCCTTAAAGTACTGAAATCTCAATTTCAAACCCGGTTGTCAGGGGACCAGCCCCCCGACACCTCCCGCTGAGGGGGAGATTGCCCCCTCAGACTCCGGCAATACCGGAGCCAGTATTATTGATTCTGTTGATTTTCGACTGTCTTGCGCAATGTCTGTTTATCCAGAAATCACGTTAATGATGGATCTCACCCTAAAAGATGTTCACGATCGCCTCCAACTCAAGTTCCAATACGAACAACAATTCGAGCCGTTTTTAACCTTGCAGCCGCTGACAGTAGTCGAGCGCGATCGCGCCACAGAACTACGCCAGACCTGGGAGCGTTATTACATCCGGGGCAAAGTCAGCGAAGGTCAGGTGAATTTGCTGGCGGTTTCTCCCCTGTTATGGAGTACAGGCTATGTGTTAGAGCCAACCCTGCAAATCGGCATGGAAGAAAAGATTGCGGAGATTGCGATCGAAGCCGGAGAAACGCTGATTCAGGGTCGAATGGACTTGGTGATCACTCGTCTACAGGAGCAGAACAAGGTTCCCCTCTGTGTCTTGATTATTGAAGCAAAAAATAGTGCGATTAGCCCCGCAACCGGGTTAGCGCAATTACTCACCTACGCAGGCAGTTTTTTGGCTCAGCAAGACATCGTTTTGGGACTCGTAACCAATGGCATTGAATATCAGTTTGTACACGTTGAAGCGGGATTATATCGACAGTTTCGGAGTTTAACGCTGTTTTCACCACAGGATGCCGAGACATTGTTCGCGGTGGCGATCGCCATTCGTCAGGCGACTCGCGCTGTACGCTAAACTGGGTCTATATCAGCAGAGAGCATCATGCTACGAAAACGGAAGCGCCCCTCAACCAATAAGCATTGGGTAACAGATCCCCAAAAATGCGAGGAGATGGGTCGCCGTAATGGTTGGGAATTAATCGATGTGAAAGTTCGAGAGCCGAACGAGGTGCTGAGTACAGAATGTATCTTTGCAGGAGAGCAAACCAGTTTTGAGGACACACGATATGGCTAAACCTTGGCTTGTAATGTTTGTGGTGGAATCATTGTCAGATGGCATGGTTGTGCCTTGCGGTAATCAGCGGGGTTATTCAACGCTGCTGGCACGGGGTCAGATGATTTGTTATTCGGGCCAGCAACCAAACATTGAAATCGGTCGGCGTCTGACCGAAGATTTGATCACCAAGGAGCGAGATTCGGTGGCGATTCCGACCCCTTGGGTGGTTTGTGCCGTGCAGTCCAATGCTTTGGGGGAGTCGGGTCCCTGGGCAGGGATTACGATTGCCACAGTGGAATATGACGCCCTCTCAAATGGGGAAATTCTGGATTGGATTGAGGTGGAACCGATCGCAGGGCCGGATTTTTCTGTTGAAAAGGAAGCGGCGATCGTTTGAGTTGGTTGGGAAAACTGGGGCGATCGCAAGCACCTTATAATAGTAGTCGATCAATTACAAGTAGATGGGTGATCGCCTTTCACTGCCTTTTAATTGCTGAGGGTATCTGATGGACAGTCTAGACAATTTGGAATCACTCACAAAAATCATCCAGTCCGTAATAACATCACTGGGGTTATTGATTGGTGGCATCTGGGCATACTTTAAATTCCTTAAAGGAAGAATTTATCAACCGAGAATGGAGCTTAGTGTTGATTGTGAAGTGTATTCGCAACAAGACAGCCCAGCACGCTTGCAAATAAAAGCCGTATTAAGAAATTTGGGACTGTCTAGAATCAATATCGACAGCGAAAGCTCTGGAATAAGAATATATAAGGCTTTGGAGCGAACCGCGATAGATTCGATGCCAGCAGATGCATTGGAATCTGAATGGGTTAGAATTGGCACTTTCTCTGTTTTTGATGGACAAAATTGGATTGATTCCTCAGAAAAAATCCGTAGTGAAAAGATAATAGAGTGTAATTCAAGAGGTATGACTTTTAAGGTTGATATCATTGTTATGTCAGATGATCAACAGTGGTATAGCTCTTGTGTTTCAATAAGTAATTCCACTATTAATTTGTGAGGTCTGAACATGGCTCAAGGTGAATACAGGCGCACCATCATACAAGGTGCAAGCGCTAGAAATGAAGCGACTGCAAAGGCAATACGGCAAGAGAAGGCAGAACAACGACAGAAAGAGGAAGACGCTCGCCGGAAAAGGAAAGAAAAGCACTATCCGAAGGGATAGTTCAGGTGTAGGGTGGGCAAATTATTGAATTTTCAGATGAGTTGGGAGACTATCGATTTTGCCCACCTTACAGTTCGTCACCAAGGATTGCCAATCAACGTAAACCCAGACCAATAATAGGGATGCCAAAAGGTGCGATCGCCCATCTGCGTCACGTTCTGCGGCAGCGCCACCGTCTCCTCAACCCCCACCAACTGCTGATTTTCCAAGCGCACCGTCCCCCGCAACAGCGCCAACTGCGCCAGGCGCAGCGCCTCCCCCTTCGGTTGTCCCAAACTCAACTGCCGATAAAACTCATCCATCAGCGCCAGCGTCGCCACATCATTGACCAACCATAAACCCGCCACGGCTGCCCCCGCTTCGGCCTGCACCGCCAATCCCGCAAAGCCATATTCCCAAGTCGTATTGCCCAGCGCCGTGCGGCAAGCACTGAGCACCAACAACTCCACCGCCGCCAGCGACCCCTCCACCGCTTCAAGCTGCGCCAACGTGAGTGGCTGATCCCAGAACTGGATATAGGAACGCTCAGCACCCCCTGGCTGGAAATTACCGTGAGTCGCCAAGTGGACAATGGGATGAGACTGGGCATGGAGTTGTGCTTGGAAACTCGCCAGAGTCGCCTGGTTATTTTTCAAACTCATCCCCACCGGAAACTGGCGCTCAATCCTCGCCAACTCAAGGGGGACAGCGGGCAGAGGAGCCAACCCTTCAAACGCAGAGATCCCCACCGAAAACACCGCCGCATCCGCCAGACGCGGGCGATGAGTCGGAGTGAGCGCAAAACTCGGGATCAGGGTGACTTGGTATTGCTCCAGTAAGAACTGCTCACCATCATGCAAGGCGGCGATCGGCAGAGTGCGCAAACCGTCATCGAGGCCAAACAGGATGTTGTCGATACCTCGGGCTTCAAGTTCCGGCAAGAGGGGTTGCACAATCCATTGGTGGAGTCGTTGAGCGGGAGCAAGGTAGCGTTGGCTCAGACGCCGCACGGGGTCGGTAAGCTCTTGTTGAAAGTGTCTCAGTTCCGCGAGCACGGTCTCCCGAGCGAGGGGAGTTTCCTGATGGCTGGGGTCTGCGTCGGCGGTGAGGGCGATCAGGTGGAGGTGATCCGCCTGGGCGAAGACGTAGACAAGGGCGGTGCCTGGGTCGAGTTGCTGTTGCAGTTCGATGCAAGAGGGGGTGTTCTTGGTTGGGGGGCGATCCAATTGTTGGGCAAAGGTTTGGCTGTGGTACTGGTCAAGGGTGACGGCGGCTTGGCAGATCAGCCCCTCGGCGAGGAGTTCGGCGACGCGATCGCGCCTCACCGTCTCAACGTCGATTTGTTCAACCGCATTCAACCGGTTAGGGGTGTTGAGGTCAAAGTCCGGCGGTACAACGGTAATCACCGTTTGCGACTCAAACGCCCCCATATCAACCGTGCCATTGAAGATGCGAATTTGCCCCCGCTGATCCAAGCTCAAGCTGAGCACGCTGTTATCGCCCGCATCGATCGCCGGGCTGCCCGCGAGGAGGACATGGGTGGGTGTTGACCCGCCATTATTTTGCAACGGGCCGAGTAATGGATCTTTGCCGATAATATTGCCGTTCACCCCATCAATGGGTGCGCCCGCTGTGATGCCAGCGTTACTGCGAATCAGGCTATGGCGGAAGCTAGCGCTGGCAAAGTTGCCTGAGAGGTCGGGAGCATGACTGCCGGTGTCACCGTTATTGGCAATGATCGTATTCACAATTGTATGGGACGCATCGGTTGTGGTGCGGATGCCCCCGCCATCACCGCTGGTGGTGTTGAAGGCGATCGTACTGTTGGTCAGGTTCAACAGCATGCCAGACGCCCCTAAAATTCCGCCCCCACCATTGATTCCACCTGAATTACTCGAAACAGTACTATTGGTGAGGCTCGCAACGGTATTCGGGCTCAAGGCAATCCCCCCCGCTTGATTGCCACCCGTATTACGATAAATTGAGCTGTTTCGAAGGATAAGATTGCCTTGGGAAAATAATCCCCCAGTACTATTGCTGGCGCTATTATCCACAATAATGCTGCTGTCGAGGGTAACAACCCCACTTGTCCCCACAAATCCTGCTACACCGCCATCATTCCCTGCTGAGGTACTGTTATTTTGAATGACACTATTGGTGAGATTCAGGGTGATATTTGCACCGTTGGTGTAGATACCACCGCCATTTGTCACTGCAGCATTATTGGCAATGGTGGTATTGGTGATCGTGGTATTACCGCCACTCCATACGCCACCGCCCTGGGTTCCCGAGGTATTGCCGAAAATCGTCGCCCCGGACGTCGTGACGGCCCCCATTGTATAAATGCCACCACCATTGTTACCCGCAGAATTCCCGGAAACGGTGGAATTGATCGTGGTAACTAAGCTATTCGCAAAGAGACCTCCCCCTTGGGTATTGGCGATGTTATTCGCCACGGTCGAGTTAGTGAGATTCACACCCAGAAAACTATAAATTCCGCCGCCCACTCCAGCTGTTGAATTACTAGAAACGGTAGAGTTGTTTAAGGTAACCGAATTGCCATCAACACCCCCACCTCCATTCAGCGATGAATTTCCGGAGACGGTAGAATCAAACAGAAAAACACTACTAAAATCCGACTCAACTCCCCCTCCATCATCACCGGATGAGTTGCTGGAAATCATAGAATTGTTGATCGTAATATTGCCGTTGTAGCTCTGAACGCCACCCCCATCATCGCCAGAGGAGTTACCAGAAACAACAGAATTGCTAATCGTGATATTGCCGTTGTAGGTCTGAACGCCACCCCCATCATCACCGGAGGAGTTACCGAAAACAACAGAATTATTGATGGTGATCGTGCCATCATAGTTAAAAACTCCACCCCCATCATTACTGGCTGAATTACCGGAAACCGTGGCATTGATGAGCGTTAGGTTACTATCACGACTATAAACACCGCCACCATCACTCGCTGTCGTACCATTCCGAATTGTCATATTTTGAATCGTGACATTGGTGGCCATCGCGGCAGGAATATTAAAGATCCGTGAGCTATTGTTGCCATCCACGATCCCGCCATTGCCATCAATGGTGAGATTCGTGTTCACAAAAATGTCACCCATGGTCAAGGTAACGGTTGAGGGAGCGGCAAAGATGACCGTATCGCCGGATGCAGCGGTCCCGACCAAACTGCGGAGCGTATTCACCCCGCCACCATCGGTGAAGTCAGTGACGGTATAAGTGGCGAGTTTACCATTCCAGTTGGCAACCGTTTCATGGGTAAACGGGTTTTCTGCTTCAATACTTCCGGACAGAGTGCTGTATTCTAACTGCCAATTTGCCCCGTAGTTGGCACTTCCTGTGGCATCTATGGAAGCTGCCACATCGGCTCCGGTCCAGTCGGCAAGGTGCTGTACCAATGCCTCCCCCGTTTCCCCCAGGGCAGTGAAGCAACTATAGATCAGGAGATCGGCATTGGCAGTTAATGCCTCACCCCAGCTTTGCAACTGTGTGGCATAATTCCCAATCGTCTCGGCTCGAATCCATTCACTGCCGAGCCAAAAGTTGCCAGCATTGCCTTCTGCCACGATCGCCACTGAAGCCAACGCCCCCACTGATTCACTGATCACCGCTAATTGCTCCGAGATCACAGCAATTCCGTCTTCATCCGACTCAATGATCTGGGCGATCGTTCCTGCTGTTGCTCCATAGAGGAGGTCTTCCGGGTGATCGGCCCGACGGTCAATAAAGACAGCCTGATCTGGATTGTCTCCCGTCTCACTAAAGCGAATCACCCGGGTGTCCCCTTGTATCCCATGTGGATCGGTGGGCTTCACCTGTCCTGCGGCATAGAGGTAAACCGTTGCGGCTTGCACTGCACCGGCTATCACAACATCGCCCTGAAAATTTTGTAGGGGTAGTGCCCCCGTGCCTACCCCGGCAGAGTCTGGGGCAACCATGGGGGGATTGCCCCTACCTGACCCCGTCAATAGCGTGGGTAAATCTACCGGACGAATTCCTGCGGCTAATGCATCCGTTGGCACGTCCAAACTCAGCAACATCCCTGGCTGGGACAGATTCACCAACCGCTCCCCTGGTACAGCGGCGATCGTCACCGTTCCAGCGGTTGAAACAACCTTGCCGTCATTCACCACCGTTCCACCGATCAGGCTGACGTCCCGCTCATTGCTAAGGTCACCAAAATTCAGCACGGCCCCCGGCTGCTCGCTGGCAAAGGCAAATTGATGGGGTGCGCCAACCAAGGTGGCATAGTCATTGGTACCGCTGGAGATAAACCAGCCCTCGCCAACGGCAATGCGATCGGCGGTGGTGGCCACAAAGTCCCCCCCCACATTTAGGCTGGCGTCAGCGCCAAAGACCATTCCTGCCGGATTCATCAGGTAGAGGTTCGAGTTAGCCCCAGTCACCTTAATCAGACCGTTGATGATGGAGGGATCGCCCCCTGTCACCCGGCCCAAAATGTTGTGAATGCCTGGATGACTGAGGAAGTTGGCCATCTCCCCCGGTTTCAACCCCAACGCCTGAAACGAATGAAAGAGGTTTGCGCCGGCTTGAGTGCCGCCTTGGATATGGTAGGTGCTGCCCTCGATCGTGATCAGAGTGCCGGTGCCATCGGGGGCAGCGGTGAGCGAGGGGGTGAAGGCGAATGCCGGAAGACTGGTCAGGCTGTAGAGGACGGCGATCGCCACCCCGTAAGCAATCGGCCGGACAAGGCCAATGCCGGGCATGATTTTAGTCTGGCAGTTGTTCACGGGCTTTTAGTCGAGAATGCTCCCCAAATACTATTATCCAGGGATAACCCGCTCTCAACCCTCAAGGTCGAGAATGCTCCCCAAATACTATATTATCCAGGGATAACCCGCTCTCAACCCTCAAGACTGAGCCAAATGGGGTCGCCGCCCCAACAGCCCGGTCATCAATCGCAAGGCCAGCCGCTTGATGGGGGTAATGCGAGCCAAGCCCCATAGGCCGAGGCGGCGGATTGCCACGAGGGGCAGCCAACGGCTGGAGAAGAGGCGATCGAGTAGGTCGGTAAAGCCCAAAATCAGCCAATTTTCCGGTTTACGCCAGCGCTCGTAGCGCCGGAGCACCTGGGGGGCACTGATCTCTTCACCTTGCGTCTGGGCCTGCTGGAGCACCTCGGCTAGGGCTGCGGCATCACGAATGCCGAGGTTCAGGCCCTGACCGCCCACGGGATGACAGCAATGGGCGGCATCGCCGACTAAGACTAGCCGATCCTGAGCATAGCGATCGCTCTGCATCAGTTGCACCGGAAACAGGAATCGCTGGCTAGCCAGTTCAATCTCCGGTAGCAGCCCGCCCATCCGCTCCTGCAGCCGACCCATAAACTCTGCTTCAGGCAGAGCCTGCAGGTCTTTGGCTTCCGCATGGGGCGCGGTCCAGACAATCTGACAGCGATGCCCCGGCAGAGGTAGCACGCCCATGGGCCCGCCATACCAAAAGCGCTCAAAGGCCGTATCGTTGCTGGGGTGCTGATGACGAATGGTGAAGGTGACGCAGGACTGCCAATATTTCCAGCCCTGGGTGGTGATCTGGGCGCGCTGACGCAGGGGGGAATTGGGCCCATCGGCACCGACGACGAGGCGCGATCGCAGCAATCGCTGCTGACCCTCCTGCTGCCCCTGTTGTTGAATGTGCAGCAGCGCACCATTGTCGTCATAGGTGAGGGTCTTTAGGGTTGCAGGACAACACCACGTCAGGTTCTCTGCAGCATCGATCGCTGCGTAGAGATGGCGACAAATCACGCCATGCTCACCCACATAGCCGAGGTCGCCTGCGCCACCGTCGGCTGAGTCTAAGTCTGACGGGCTAAACTGGACAATTCCTGGATGGTCTGCGTCGGACAAGCGAATCTGACGAAAGGCCGCCACCTGCGATCGCAACGCCTCCCAAATCCCTAACCCCGCAAAAATGCGACTGGACAGAACGGAGAGAGCATAGGCGCGGGGGCGTTGCAGCGCCTGTTCTTGGGGTTGGGCTTCAATGATCACCACTTGCAAGCCCGTGTTGCGCAGACTACAGGCGAGGGTTGCGCCCGCGATCCCCCCGCCGACGATCGCGACATCATAGCTGGGTGTCGGCTCGGCGGCGACAGTGGTTGTAAGGGGTTCATTTACAGGGGGTTCATTTACAGGGGGTTCCTTCACAGGGGGTTCCTTCACCATGGCTTCTTGGACAATCGGGTCTTGCGGTCAATGCTTGAGTTCGGTTCCTGCGGAGAGGAGAGCAGACTCATTCGGATATTTTTACATTTGTTTACTCTCATTGTGCCGCGATCGCCCCTGAGCGGGTAGAGCTGTTTTCGGTTGACCCGAGAAAATTCTCAATTGATCGTTCAGGCGTTGGTTGCGCTGCATTAACGAACCAAACTTAACCAATGGGTTGCAGGGGGTATTGGACTGACGCAGGGCTCCCGAAAGCCAGCTCCTACGTAACCTGAGTTTCGGTTAAGCAAAACGATCGCCTTCCCCAAAGCCTAGAAATCTCGATGCCAACCCGGTTGTCAGAGGTCTAGCCCCCCCGACACCTCCCGCTGAGGGGGAGATTGCCCCCTCAGACTCCGGCAATACCGGAGCCTCATTCAAAACCTTGTCAGCCAAGCCCTCGAAACACGCTACTTGAGTATTGAAGCCGAGAACTGTTTGCGTCAGGATCTGCATAATGGTTCCTGCGCTCGGGAAGACTTACATGCATTTATGCGCTTGCAGCAAGCCGCAATGGAGGGGAGTGTCCAACAACAATCCCGCTTATGCTGCCCCCTCCCCCCCTGGCATTCGGTCTCGGCAGCGATCGCCCTTTGACAACAGAGCAGTATCTCGACTCACGGCTGACGCGATCGCCCAACCACTAACGTTTCAGGGAACTGCTAGGATAGTTTTAGCCAAGTCGGACGCAGCAGAACGCCTTATGGAAAGTCACATTTTGGTTGTCGAAGACGAAGATCGTCTCGCCCAACTCTTGAAACTGGAGCTCGAATACGAGGGCTACACCATTACTGTGGCAAACGATGGTCTTTCGGGGCTTTCGGCGGCTCGGGAAGGCGATCCAGACATGATTTTGCTCGATTGGATGCTGCCTGGACTCTCCGGGATTGAAATTTGCCAGCGGCTACGCACCACTGGCTGCAAAGCCCCGATCATCCTGCTCACGGCCAAGGACGAGGTGAGCGATCGTGTTACAGGCTTGGATGCGGGCGCAGATGACTATATTGTCAAGCCCTTTAGTGTCGAAGAGCTGCTCGCGCGCGTCCGCGCCAACCTACGCCGCACCCAAGAGCAAGAGACAGACACCCTGCAATTTGAAGATCTCCGTCTCAACCGCAGTAGTCGTGAAGTCTTTCGCGGTCCGCGGCGCATTGAACTCACCGCCAAAGAGTTTGACCTCCTCGACTATTTACTCGCCCATCCCCGCCAAGTCATGACTCGGGATCAAATTCTGGAGCGAGTTTGGGGCTACGACTTTATGGGCGACTCCAATATCATTGAGGTCTATGTGCGCTACCTCCGCCTCAAGCTCGAAGCCGAAGGCGAAAGCCGCTTGATCCAAACTGTGCGCGGCGTGGGCTATGTGGTGCGCAGCGAGAATTAAGGGGGGATGGCAAGAGCAAATAAATCCAAACGGGTCTGAGCCTGTTCGTTCTAGATCAGCTAGAGGATCTGTACCGAGTCAGGATGTTAGTGCGTGTCGTCAGTTAGAGCCAGAAGCCTTATGGGACAAGCGATAGAGCGCCCGACCCAAACAACAGGGAAAGGGGCAATACGTCAGTCATAACAAGAGTTTGAAGTCTAACTGACGACAGCCCCTAGCGTCCGATTAAACCTTGCATCGCACCCACCAACACCGACAGCGCCTGATCCTGGGCATTGACCGACGTTTCCAATGCCTCGATCTGCGCCTTGAGCTCTTCAATATCCTTGTTGGCAGCGTCGAGGTCTTCAGCAAGGGTCTTGGGAACCTGTTGATTGAGGGTTTCCACTTGGCTGGTGAGTTGGGCGACAGTGGTGCGATCGAGTTCGTCGAGGCGGAGGCTGTTGTTGGCGATCGCCCCATCATAATGAACCAGACGCATTTGGGCATCCCGAAGGCTGATCACCAGCCAGCCAAGCAGGAGCCCCGCCAGCACTGTCGCGCTCGTTGCCACGCCGACCACTGTCCACAGGCGGCGCTTAAGGCGCATAATTTGCTGACTATACAGATCGGAGTCGGAGAGCATCACCATCCGTAAGTCCCAGAGATCTTGCGTGAGTTCAGCAAGACCTTTCTCCGGCAGTCCCTTGCCAGCTAAGGTCGGCTCGGTCAGTATTGACTGAGTTGTTGTTGGGTCTAACGCCGGGTCTGGTGCTGGGTCTAAGGTCTGGGATGGAGGCAATGCCGGTGCAGTAATAGGCACAGCCGTCTCGATTGCAGGGGGCTTGAGGGCTAAGGGGGCAGCAGCAGGCAGGGGTGCAAGGGGCAATTGGGGGGGCGGTGGAGAAGGCGCTCTGACACGGTGGGGTTCGGGTTGAGGATGGGCCAGAGGGGGCAACGGCAGCGGCTGAGGGGTTAAAGGCGTCGGCTGGCGAAGCAGGGCCGGGGAGGGTCGTCGTGCTGCAGGGGGAACCTCTGGTCGCATAACCGCTTCATTAACATCCGAACTGACATCTGAGAGCACCGCCATGAGATCCCAGAGCGCGATCGGCTCAGTGACGCTTGCGTTGGTTACGCGAGCGTTAGACGCTCTAGACGGATGTCCTTCAGAAGGGGGGGGGATTTTACTTGCCTGTACCATCTTGATTACCTCTTCTATTGCCCCTGTTGCGGCAGAAAGTAGCTGGGCAAATGTCCTGATTGCTCGCCTTATGAGGCGTCAAGGGTGCGGGGTGGATTGTGGGTTGAGCTGTGCATTGAACGATGAGTTGCTTTTGTGTTTGCACTCCCCTCATGGCTCAACTGCCGCCGACCATTCTGAATAATGCGCAACATCTCACCCAGTTGGCCCTCTAGACGGCCCAGCATGGCATCCGCATAATCATCGGCACCGTCTTGAATGTCATCGCATTCATCCAGCACCACCTGACGCATTTGCTCTAGCTCCTGCATTGCCTGCATTCGCATTTGCTCAATTTCCGCCAGTGCCTGCTGGCGCAGATGCTCATTTTCCTGCTGCACCTCCTGACGAATTTGATTCGCCTCCAGTTCAGCTTGACGGAGCAAGGTCATCTCATCCAGGGCCTGGACAGCCTGTCGCTGGGCATTGTCAATGATGCCCTGGGCATATTCCTCCGCTTGCAGCAGAATCTCTTCCTTCTGGCGAATAATTTCAATGGCTTCTTCAAAGGCCCCCGGTAAATTCATCCGAATCACATCCAAGTGATCCAGGAGTTGCTCCTCATCAATGACGGTTTTGCGGGTAAAGGGAATCCGCGGATTGTCCAGAATGAGTTCTTCCAGACGGTTGAGTTCCGCCTGTACATCAAAGCCAAGCGGCGCTGCTTCACTCGTTGGCGTAGCCGCCACTACTCCGTCATATTGAGCGTTACCAGGGGGGTCTTGTTGAAGCATCGGTAGATATCTTGAGCGACGTTGGCAGGAACGAGATGGTCAATGGGGCCACCGAACTGGGCAATCTCTTTCACCACACTACTACTTAAAAAACTATATTCAGTAGCGGTGGCCAGAAACATGGTCTCTAGGGCAGTGTTGAGGGTCTTGTTGGTATGGGCCATTTGCAGTTCTTTCTCAAAGTCGGAGAGAACGCGGAGCCCCCGCAACAGAACAGTTGCCCCGCAAGCCTGGGCATATTCTACCGTCAACCCCGTGAAGCTATCGACTTTGACATTGGGCAGATGCCGAGTCGCTTGGCTAATTTGGGCAATGCGATGCTCGACTGCAAAGAGGGGTCGTTTTTGGAGGTTATAGAGTACCCCCACAATGACCTGGTCGTAGAGGCGAGAGCCCCGCTCGATAATATCGAGGTGGCCCAAGGTAATCGGATCAAAGCTACCAGGGTAAAGAGCAAGCACGTGGGAGTTTGGCGGAATGGAAGTCCCTCAATTATATATAGGGGGTTAAATTTCCCAACCCCCTATGGCAGATCCGCACCGACCGGGGCAATTCCGGTGGCGGTTGTCCTGCCCGGATTGTTTCACCCACCCTACATACCGATTTTGTGCTGGCGGGCAAGATGCCCGCGCTACGGGATTTAAAGCCAGGCTGACCGTAGCGCAGGTGTCCCGCCTGCCACGGTTTGTGCATGAAGTTGAACGGCCTTGAAAAGTGGCAGAATAACAAGCCGGGGTAGTGTCCCCGTGCCTACCCCGATCTCGGCCACCCACCGATCAACCCTCCGTCACGCAACACACCAGGGCAACCACGGGGGGATTGCCCCTACGGGATTGTCTAATGCACAAATGTTAAGATGTGCCGCAGCATGACTGCCATGGCACACTGCAACCTAATCGACCCGATCAAGCTAGCCTCGGTTTATGCCTCAACAGCCTCGGGTTCGGTGGCGTCTTCGGATGCTTCTGCCGCTTTCTTGTCGAGCTTGATCGTGAGGTAGCGAATGACTTCTTCTCCGAGGCGCATCGCCCGCTCTAGGGGCGCAACCTGTTGTCCCTCGGCGGTGTAGCGAAGCAGAACATAGATACCGTCCTGAAATTTTTGAATGGGATAGGCTAGGCGTCGCCGTCCCCATACATCGGCTTGAATGTCGCTGCCCCCTAGCTCGGTGAGGAGGTCGTTGTATTTGGCGATCGCATTTTGGGTCTGCTCCTCTGACAGATCAGGGCGCAGAACGTACATCATTTCGTAATTTCGGCTCATAGGTCTGGAAAATTTTCCTTATGGACTGAGGGCTCCTCCCCACATCTTGACCAAGGCAAGCGTGTTCTTTGAGGAGCAAGGCTTTAGAATTCTACTACACCAGAACGACTATCGCCTTCAATTTTGCTGACGCGATTGCGCTCTGCGCATTGCCTAGGGCAATCGCCCCCCATTCAAACGCATGGCCCAACGTTACGTTCGAATTCAAAATTCCCAAGGGCAGATTTTTTATGGTCTGCTCCACCCCGATCGCACCGTCCAGGTCTTAGATGCCCCCCCCTGGCGCAACGGTCAGCCGACCGATCTTCATCTGGGAACCGATGCCTATACATTGCTCGCCCCCTGTGCGCCCACAAAAATTGTGGCCGTGGGCAAAAACTATGCCGATCATGCCCGAGAGATGGGAACGCCGGTGCCGAAAGAGCCCTTGCTGTTTCTCAAGCCCCCCACGGCGGTCATTGCCCATGAACAGCCAATCCGCTACCCAGCCGTATCCGAGCGAGTGGAATACGAGGGAGAATTGGCGATGATTGTGGGCGATCGCCTGTGCAATGCCTCGCCCGCTCAGGCGCTCAGTAAGGTCTGGGGCTATACGATCGCCAACGATGTCACCGCACGGGATCTCCAGCGGCGAGATAGCCAATGGACCCGAGCCAAGGGGTTTGACACCTTCTGTCCGCTCGGGCCCTGGATTGTCCGGGAAATTAGCCCCAGTGCCCAACTCCAGACCTATGTCAACGATGAGACGGAGCCCCGCCAGTCGGCAACGGTGGATCAGATGGTTTTTGGCCCGGCGGAGTTGGTGGCCTATATCTCGCAGGTGATGACGCTCTTGCCCGGCGATGTGATTTTAACCGGGACGCCTCAGGGAGTCGGGGCGGTACAAGGGGGCGATCGCATCCGCATTGAAATTGAGGGGATCGGCAATTTGACCAACCCAGTTGCAGCCGAGGGAGGGCTGTAATTCGACTAAAATGGGCGATACTGGACTCGAACCAGTGACATCCTGCTTGTAAGGCAGGCGCTCTACCAACTGAGCTAATCGCCCGACGGGTGAATTATTCCGAGGGCTCATCCTAACATATTCCCCCCATTTCCCGCTAATGCCCGCTGGCAAGACCCACGATCGCATCACGCTCTGGAGCTTGCCGGGCATCGTTGTATTGGCGCTCTTTTGTACCCGTAACGCAACCTTAGCGCTGATCATTAGTGGCATGTATCTCTTCGGCGGCCTGATGTTTGGCCCCGATCTTGATATCTATTCCCTGCAATACAAGCGCTGGGGTTGGCTGCGCTGGCTGTGGTTGCCCTACCAGCGCAGCATTCGCCATCGCTCCCGGCTCTCCCATGGCTTTATGGTGGGCACTTGCCTTCGGCTGGTGTATTTCCTGAGTTTTTGTCTCTTGAACGGTGTTGTGGGGGTGGCGATCGCCCAACTCCTCTTTGGCTTTACCTGGAACTGGCAGGCCGTGGGTCAGGGCATCTTCGCCACCTTGAGGGAACACGGCGATCGCTTCTTTGCGGTCTTCGTCGGTCTAGAACTGGGGGCCATGAGCCATGTCTTAGCCGACCACTTTGACTCCCGAAAAAAACGGTTAAAAAAAGCCAAGCAAGCCCGTCAGGCCGAGAAACAGGCTCAAATACGCAACCGCAAGTTCAAGCCATGAGTATCCGTGCCACAGGTGCGCAGTAACCCCAGTTCGGCAACAAGCGCCTCAACGCCCGGTGTGATCTCAGGAGTGGGTTGCCAGGGTTTTTCCCTGCGGTAGGCATAGTAAGTCTCAATGCCGTTAATGCCGATCGCCGCTGCCGCCGGAATCAGTTCGGCATAGGGCCGACGATAGCGAGCCGGATGGGCCAGCACCGCTAACCCGCCCGCCTGTTGAATGGCTTGAATCACGGTTGCTGCTTGCGCCGCTGCGCCTTTAGGAGATTTTCCCGTTAAATAGCGGGCGATCGCGCCTTGTCGAGGCTCAAAGCCATAGCCCAAGATATGCACGTTCACGCCATTGAGCGCACTGGTAATTTCAATCCCGGTCCAGAGGTGCGGCTTCTGGGGGTAGGGAAACTGCTCGCTCAACCAGCGAGCCGCTCGCTGATAGCCCTGTACCGAGTGATGATCGGTAATTGCCATCCCCTTTAAGCCAATTTGCAGCGCTTGCTCCATCAGTGCTTCAGGAGTGAGTTGCCCATCCGAGCAGCAGGTGTGCATGTGAAAGTTATAGGTGGCAGGACAGCTCTGGGCATTGAGGCCTTGCCAGACCTGAGTCAGCGTGTGGACATCATAAGCAGACGGGCAGGGTGGACAGGGCGCTGCTACAGAATTGAAAGCCATTGTTATGATCTGTGGTGAATCACCACGGCTAAATGTATCGTTTTGTTACACGCTCCTTTAGGCTAACAGAAAATTCTTGGGCTCTAGAAAATTGAGCAACAAGCCAGGGTCGGGGGAGGACGTCCCTCATTAATTGTCTGGATTATGCCACGCAAGGGGTCGGACAGGGTAGCCGACTCAGCCGTCTCACATGTGGAAAACCTGTGGGAAAAGACCATTCGTTTTCCACAGCCCTTGAGGGGGTTTACCCCTAAAATCTGATTTCATCTGTATTCAGATCGAGCCTTGGCAAGGGTTTTAACCTTATTAACATCCCCTCACACAATACTTGACATTGCGTGGACAAACTGGGGAAAACTTGTAAGACGTCCTGAATCGCGTTCCTTATTCTAAGTCCAGTATGGGTTATGAAAACATTAAAAGATATTGTAAGCAGCGGGTGCAAAGGCTCGCTCGGCGAAGGGCTCTCCATCCTAGAATGAAGAGAGACTCAGCGTCAAGCTTCTCCACCCCCTCTCCACCCGTATGGCTGAACCCAATCCTGCATCTCCCGCTGTAGCGCATCGCCCACTCTACCGCACGATCGGCTGGCCGCTGTTGATGGTGAGTCCCTTTTTCCTATGGGGCACGGCAATGGTGGCAATGAAAGGGGTTTTGACCCAGACAACGCCCCTCTTCTTGGCGGGAGTGCGTCTGGTTCCGGCGGGGATCTTGATCTTGTTGGTGGCGGCCGGCTTGGGCTTGCCCCAACCCCGAACGGGGCGGGCTTGGGCCTGGATTGGGCTCTTTGCCCTCTTGGATGCCCTGATGTTTCAGGGCTTTCTGGCGGAAGGGCTGGTCCGCACCGGCGCGGGTCTCGGCTCGGTGATGATCGATTCGCAACCGCTCGCGATCGCCCTGCTCTCCAGTTGGCTTTTTGCCGAGCGCATTGGTGGCTGGGGTTGGCTGGGTCTGCTTGTGGGTATCCTCGGCATTAGCCTGATCGGCCTGCCCAGCGACTGGTGGTTGGGCTGGTGGCAGCATCAAAACGTGGCGATCGCCTGGGATGGTTCGGCCCTACTGGCCAATGGCCAATGGTGGATGCTCTTAGCCGCCCTTGCCATGGCCACCGGCACCGTCACTATTCGCTACGTCAGCCGTCATGCTGACCCGGTGGTGGCCACCGGGTGGCATATGATTTTGGGTGGGCTACCCCTCTGGGGACTCTCCGCCCTTTGGGAGACGGGGCAATGGCAGGCGATCGATGGGTTGGGCTGGTTAGAACTCGGCTATGCGACGATTCTGGGCAGTGCGATCGCCTACGGGGTGTTCTTCTACATTGCAGCCCAGGGGAACCTCACCAGCTTTACAGCACTGACCTTCTTAACCCCTGTCTTTGCGCTGCTCTTCAGCGCCCTGCTCCTGGGTGAAGTTCTCAATGCTGTGCAATGGCCCGGTGTCTTGCTAACCCTGGTGAGCATTGTGCTCATCAATCAACGCGATCGCCTTCGTCAATGGGGACAGCCCGAGCCCGACCCCCAGTCATCCGGATCGAGCGCGACTGCGCCTGTTAAGGTAGAAACAGAATAATCAGCTTCGGAATTCGGAATTCAGAATTTCGAATTCTGAACCCCAAGAGGATGGTTCACTTTGAAGACAGTCCTCATATACGAATGATGCTTATTTTCATAGGGGTTCGGCAACTTCTGCCAACCGTTTGCACGGAATCGCTTTGCTGGGACTGACACTATTGTGGTGACGTATGCCGACCTCTTTTCAACTGCGCCGAACTGGAATTGTGCTGGGCTTGTTGGCGGGTCTGACCAGTGGGGCGATTGCGCCTGAACCGGGACAGCGGGCGATCGCCTTTGGCGTTGCCCAAAATGCAATGGCTGCCCCCCTCGCACAGCCGCTTGTCACCCCAGCCGCTCCGGCCACAATTGCCCAAGCCGAAACCGACGCCGCTGGGGAGGCCTTGCCCGCCATCACCCGGGGCATGGAGGGAGAGGTAGTCGAAGAACTCCAGACCCTGCTCCAGCGGGTCGAAGTCTACGACGGTGAGGTCACGGGCAGCTTCGATGAAGCGACCGAACAGGCCGTCGCCCAGTTCCAAAGCCAGCACGAGCTTGAACCCACGGGCAGCCTAGACATCCAGACCTATGATGTACTGCTTGAACAGGTTGAAAAAGCCGCTCAAGCCGCTGCCGAAAAAGCCGAGCAAGAGAAACAACAACGACGGCAAAAGTTCAAGAAATATTTGCTGGTGGGCGCTGTCGGTGTCGTGGGTTTCGTGATCCTAGCCGGGGGAACCTACTTTTTATTTCGGTTTATTAATCGAGACCCGGCAATTCGAGATGAACTGTATGAAAAAGACGATGAAAGGGATGCCGAAACTGGGGATGATGCGCCGGAACCCCCGCTTATCCCGGATGCTGTGATGGGGGAAGGTCAACCGGAACCGCCGCTCACCCCGCATCCCCCTCTTGACCCAGCCCAGCCGTCGTTTGTACCGGGCTCTTCTGTGCTGGGGGCGATCGCCCCTGACCCTGTCCCAACGCCAGCGTCCCATTCCCCTGCACCCCCAGCGCCCGAACCGGAAGATCCCGCGACCGCGACCACGCCCCCACCCGCCTTGACCCGCCAACCGTTGCAACTATCGCCCATTCACGCCTTGCAGCCCGTTGCGCCGCCCAAACTTGAGGCGATCGCCCCCCTGCAAGATTCGCCCCCTCCCGCAGCCGATCCGCCTCCCGCTCCCACCCCCACTGAACCCGAGCCCCCCCCTGCGCTCCAGACGCCCTCCTCACTGCAAACGGATGTCTGGACGGAGAGCCCAGCGGCGACCCCGCTCAACGGGAAACCCGGCGACCCGACGGTGACCCAGGCGGATACATCCAGCACGGCTAAAGTGATTCGGGATGTGAAGGGGCAGCCCCCAGCCGCTGCACCCACCCCAACGGCGCTGACCCCTCAGAAGACCCCCCTGCAAAAGGGCGCGATGCAAAATGGGCAAGTCCCGCCCCAGTCTGCGGCATTGGCCGTACAGCCTGTGCCGGAGCCGCTACCGAAGGCGGATGTGGTGGAGGAGTTGATTCGGGAGTTGCGATCGCCGCGTCCGGAGGAGCGGCGACAGGCGATTTGGGAGTTGGCCCAAAAGGGGGATTCGCGGGCGGTGCAACCGTTGTTGAATTTATTGCTCGATTCGGATTCGCAACAGCAGAGTTTGGTGTTGGAGGCGCTCTCGCAGATTGGCGTACGGACGCTCAAGCCGATTAATCGGGCGTTGGCGTTGTCGTTGCAGGATGAGAATGCGCAGGTGCGCAAGAATGCGATCCGGGATGTGTCGCGGATCTATGCGTTGCTCTCGCAGCTTTCGCAGCTTATTTACTATGCAACGGATGATACGGATGCGGATGTGCAGGAGACGGCGCAATGGGCGTTGGAGCAGTTGAAGAAGATTCGGACACCCCATCCAGGGGGGTCTTAGATTGCATCGACTCTAAAACTTTGATTTCTTGTAGGGGTAGCGCCCCCGTGCCTACCCCTACAGGGTTTAGGGCAACCACGGGGGGATTGCCTCTATCGTATTCCGATTCACTATTCATCTTGAGCATCATCCAGTAGCCCGAAGATGGCAGTTGTGCCCGCGATGGCGATCGCGTTTGTCGTTCCACTGAGTTGTTTTTGGATGTCGGTGGGGTTGTCTAGGGTGGCGAGATAGAGGCTGGCGGCGATCGCGGTGATGGTGATAGCGAGGGTGAAGCGAAGAAGAGAAGTCTTCATGAGTTTAGTTCCTGCCTATGGGTCATGAATTCATCTTCGCCAACCTGTCTGGAAAGTTCAGCCCTTATCCTGTATGGGTTTGGGCGATTTTTCGTATAATCTGGGCATGAGTTGGGAATAGGGTATAAGTTTGGTATGAATACAGCATTATTGGGGATAAGTGTAGAGTCAATCGAGTAAAATTGCAGAAAGCCTATTGTCTTTACGCGATGGAACTCTCTTCTAAAGGTAAACAGCTCCTTGAGTATGCTTTGACAAAGCGAGCATGGACACTTGAGAAGCTATCCAAAAAAAGTGATATCGGTATTGCAACGGTTAAAAAGTTTAGTGCCAGGAAAAGTATTGGTCGTACAACATTTGTTGATTTATGCAACCTTCTTGAAATTGATTGGGAAGTTGCATCAGGTAAAGGTATCAAGCTAGTAGGAGAGTCGAGAGATAATCCTTTAATGCCTCCGCTATCAGATAACAATACAGCTTTCAATAGTTGCGATTTTTTAGTATCTCCGCTTGATGAAGACTTTATTGATCAAGTTAGAGAGCGTTGTCGTCAGAAAATTTTAGAGCAGCATAGCCGGATGTATTTACTAAGTGGTCAAGAGATTGATGTTGACCAGCTTTATGTTGATGTATGGCTACTAGAGAAACCTGAAAGTAAATATTTCAATACACCAGATAGCCTTTTGGATAATTTTGATATTGAGAATGATCGTCTGGCATTGGGAAAACGAATTCAACGTAATCCGGGCTTCGAAACTGCAGACAATAATTCCAAGCTCATTATTTTGGGTAAGCCAGGCTCTGGAAAGACAACATTCCTGAAGCAGTTGGCTATTAATTGGTGTAGGGGGAAATTTCAATCTGAGAAGATTGCTACATTGATTGAGTTACGGAATGTCAATGTACAAGAAGAGGCGAAAGAAAGAAAAAAGACAAAGCTACTCTATGACTCTCTTGAAGAATTCTTCTTGAAAACGAAAGACATCTTAGGTAAGAATGCAATAAATATGTTTGAATTATTGAGAGAGGATGATATTCAAAAAACAAGAAACAAAGGTCAGAGTCCGGAAGATAAAAAACAACAATTGAAGCTACTTTATACCTCTTTCAAGGAATCTATCTTGAAGACAAAAGAAATATTGAATAAGGATGTAACAGAGTTGTTGAAAGAGAAAAATATTCGAAAGTTAGAGAAGCGTGGTCGAGTTCTGATTGATATTCTCGATCAGGAGTTTTCGGTAAGGATAGATAGATTTTTAGATCTACTAGAGAAGGAGAGTTTGCAGAGAAGGAAAAGAAAGAGATGGAATCTGGTTAATATTATCTCTGAACAACTTGAGTTGAGTTCAGAAAGGATATTGAACCTCTTGGAGCAGGGTAGAATTCTTCTTCTAATGGATGGACTAGATGAGATTTCAACTGATGAGATTAGACGTGATTTACAAATTCAAGTTAATCAAATTGCTCGGGAGTACTCTAAGGGGAATCGAATCATACTAACTTGTCGTACTCAGATAATAAAAAAAGCTCCAACTGGTTTTACCTCAGTAGAAGTGGCAGACTTTAATCCAAAGCAAGTTAGGAATTTTGTTTGGAAATGGTTCACAGCAAATAGATATTCTGAATCTGAAATAAAAGAGCAGTGGGGAAAGATTCAAGCTTCGATAACTGATCAGCCCGACTTAAAAGAATTAACTGCGACCCCAGTATTATTAAGTTTAATGTGTTTGGTTTTACAAGATCAAGGGGAAATATCAACCAATAGAGGGTGGCTCTACAGTAAAGGAATAAACTTACTACTGAGTCGCTGGAATGATGATAAAGAAATCGAGGGTTGGGAAGTTGGAACTGAAACATATCGTAAATTGAGCATTGATAATAAAGAGGAATTGCTTGCTGAAATTGCAGCATATAAATTCAAAAATCCCAAGAACTTTGTTCTGTTTGAGCAAGATGAAATAGTCAAGCAAATTTCTCGAAAGTTAAAATTGAGCAAGTCAAAAGAGGGGCTTTCTGTGCTAAAAGCGATTGAGGCTCAACATGGTCTGCTTGTTGAGCGGGCTGATGAGCTATGGTCGTTTTCTCACCTTACCTTTCAAGAGCATTTTACTTTTCGGTGGCTGACTCGGTTACCGACTCAAAAGCTCGCTGAAAAGATTGCGGATCAGCAGTGGCAGAAGGTGGTAGAACAACTAGTAAAATCTCAACAACCTGCCGATCGATTACTTCGCTTGATCAATCGAGCAACTAATCAATTTATTGTGCAGGAAGTAACCATTCAAAATTTCTTAGCTTGGTTGTGTGAAAAATCGAAGTCTGTAAACAGAAACTATAGATTTGTAGCAATTCGAGTATTCTACTACGTTCTTACCTGCGACCATATCCTCAATTTGGATCATGTCCTTGAGCTTGACTGCTTCCTTGACTTTGTCCGCAGCCTCGACCGTAACTTCGCTTGTCTGTTTGACTTCATCCGTATTCTCGACCTTTTCCATGGCAATGTTCGCCGCCTTGATTTCATTCAAGTTCTTGATCATACTTTCGACCACGATCACGCTCTCGAACTCGCTTGTGACCGCGCTCTTGACCGTGTACTCGATCATGCCCATGCTCTCAGTCATGCTTATCATCTTGAGCGTGCTCTCAAACTCGACTATGCTTTTGAGATCTTTTTATCCTATCCCCTCTACAGTTCATCTAATCTAGTTCCACACGTATTTCAGCTTAAGGAGGAGTTACCAAAGTTCAGTCGCACAGAAGATATTCAAAACTGGTGGTCAGTGCATGGAAAACAATGGATCAAAAAACTTCGTAAAGTAATGCTTGAACATCGTAATATTGGTCATAATTGGCAATTTACTGATAATCAGAAAAAACAACTAAAGCATTACTATGAGGTCAATAAGTTCATAGTTGAGTTGATGAAAATTGAAGGGGCAGTTACTAATGAGTGCCGCACCGAAATCGAGGAGAATCTGCTATTGCCCTGGGCAGAACTCCAGCGGCGTCAGCCACATCTTTATGGGGAGTTAGAGCCGTAGGTTAGTCTCAACGGCAAGTAACCGCAACACAACCTTTAGGCACATCTCCAGCCAAACCCATCACGCTATGATCATGGCAACGCTCTCAAAGATGGATCATGGAAGCCCTCGAAGTCGCCGCCATTGTTGACGCCCAAGGAAACCTACACCCCACCCAGCCCCTCAATCTCCCCGCCCAACAACGGGTTCGCGTCATTGTCTTGCTCGAAGACGATCCGGATGATGAACCTAAATCCGTTGTACTAGAAAGCTTGCGCCAAGCTTGGCACGAAGCTAAAACCGATCAAACCCTTCCCCTCTCTGCACTCTGGGATGAGAAAGGGCTGGAGATTACCCAATCGACTATCTCAAAGCGAACACTAAAATAATCTTTCTGACAATTTAAAACCACTCGCGACCATTAAGCTCACATTCCCAATCTCCCCCATGCAAATCACCCTCAACCCCCAACAAACCCAAATCCTGCAAACCCTCTCCCAACAAGGCGGCTACCCCTCCCTAGAAATCGCCCTTGATGCTGCATTACTCTCCCTCGCCGATCAAATTGCCCCTGAGGATGCTCCCGATACCCCAGACTATCTCGCTTGGCTCGACCAAACCCGCCGCCAGCTCGAAGTCGGAGTTCGTGCTGCTGAAAAGGGTGAATTACTTGCAGCGGACACAGTAATCGCTCAGTTGCAAGCCAAAGTTGCCGCAGCCAAAGCAGCCAACTCATGAAAGAACTCAAAATCACGGTTCCTGCTAGCCGTGACCTCAATGAGATTTCCGAATATTTCTTGGCTCAGAGTCTAGAAGCAGGCGATCGCTTCGTTCAGGGATTCAATCAAAAATGTAAAAATCTCGCGCGTTTTCCTCATATTGGCAAATCCTATCCCCATCTCATGCCTGGTTTGCGTGGTTTATTGCTGATGAACCACATTATTTTTTATCGTGTTTCTGAGCAACAAATTGAGATCTTGAGAGTTGTCAGTGGTTTTCAGGACTTGCAGCAGATCTTTTCTCAGAACTAAAGCATTAGCAGTAGGGTATGTTGGCAGAAAAAGATATTGATTCAACTGGAAAGATCTTGTTTTCTGTGTAACGTACCACCACCAATCCAAAACATCCCGCATTGGTGCGTTACGGCGGATTAAAGCCAACACAGATACTCCAAAACTCTGACCGCCTAACACACCCTACGCCTGAAGATACCCCAAAAGCTGCCGCTGATATTGATAGATCGGTCGCTCTAACTCCTGAGCCATGGCCCCCACCGAAAAATACGGTGACTTAAGCGACTTCTGCTGCTGCTCACAGACATAAATATCCTCCTGCGTAAAATCCCCCGACGCCAAGGGATCATCCACCGCCTCAGTTTGATACTTGCGCCCCTTGTGGTTCTTAAAATGTTGCCAAGACGACCATTGCTGCTGTAGATATTGCCAATCTGACATCGGCATGATTTTGGTGCGGACTTCGACAACTGAGCGATCGCACGCCACCGGAATCACCAAAAACGTTGACCAAGAACATTCATCCCCATTCAACCCCAAAGACGGAAACAGCATCGGTGTATAAGCGCCAATTTTATCTTTAGGGACATGGTCAATCAGCGGCAGCGGCGCAGTCTTTTCGATATTTGCTAAATAGTCTGGGCTTAAGGGCTCATAAAAATAAACATGATTGCCCACAAAGCCTGACTGTTGCTTGCGGTGGTCATACATAAACAGCGTCGCAGCATGGAGATGAGCCAGATGATAACCATCAAGATAGTTCTCAACGACAATTTTCCAGTTGGCTTTGATTTCATAGCGCTCCCGTCCCGCGACATATTCCACCAACAGCTCCGGTTGATGCGGCCCCAAATACGGTTCAATCGGCCCAAACCATTGGCTTAACGACGATGCCGCCGGGTCAGGATGAACAAACAACATCCCTTTCCACACCCCTACCGCCGCTTGATGCAGACAAAGGGTACTGAGATCTAAATCTGGAAACTGACGTTTCCGGTCAGGTACGCCCGTCAGTTCACCTGCTAGGTTATAGGTCCAATCATGGTACGGACAGGTGAGAAATTGCTTTTTCTTACCTGCGGCTCTTAGCAATTGCGTGCCACGATGCCGACAAACATTATGAAATGCTCGGAGTTGTTTCTGTTCATCCAGCAGCACCAGAATATTATTCAGCCCCGCTTGCACCGTAATATAGTCCCCCGGATCGCAGAGATCTTCTACAAACCCCGCAAACCGCCAAGTTTTGCTAAAAATCAGCTCCTGCTCGCGATCGAACCAATCCTGAGCGGTATAAGCCTCCTTGGGCAGCAGAAATGTTGGTTGTTGATCTGACATTTGCTAACCTCCTGTGGGGAGCAACAGCACAATACTGAAGGCGATCCAAGTGATTGAAATCAGCCAAAATAAAAAGGGGTTTTCTTGGCGTTCAATGGGCTCAACAAAATAGGTCATGCCAGAATAAATACCCGGCAGAATCCAATAGAGCGAGAGGAGTCCCCAAATCCATTGCCAGTTCAGTAATACAGCGATATACATCAAAACCAAACCAATAATTGTGCGCCATTTGATTTTTCCGGTTGAGGAATTCGAGCCCAGCGAATCGGAACTTTTTGGGGAGCGATCGGGCCATTTGATGTTTTTAAGGGGCATGGTTTGAGAGAGGCTTATCAATAGAGCATGATGTCGCTTAATCCCCCTAAATCCCTCTTTGGAAGGGGGGAGACACTCATACCAAATCTGAAAAGTAGAGGGTCAATAAAACCGGTATGAGGGCTGAGACTTCGGCAAGCTCAGTCCAAGGCTTGTCGTTCGCGTAGCGTCCCCAGCGGGGAGAGCCCGGTCGCTCTGACTTCGACAGGCTCAGTCTTCGCTTTTTTTCTGAGTGTATACAATCCAGATTTGGTATCAGTCTTCCTTCCAAAGGGGGGCAGGGGGGATAATGACTCAATGAACATTTGAGCATTCATGATTTCTTGGTGGATTAATGTTTAATTTGCAACGGATGAGCAAGGGTCAGGAATCTGGCCAGGCGTTGCCCATTGCCACCATGAAGCCTGAGCCGCTGCCAAAATCTTGGGCCCATCGTGCCAGTCCTCCGGCACAACCCCGAGATAAATCTCACTCATCTCATCCGTGGACTGCCAGCCCCATTGCACCTTAACGGGGGGCTGATTCGGATTCGCCGGATTCGCCGCTGAGTTGTCGTAGCGGAACCAGGCATCGATGCGACTCCCAGCGGGAAGACGGACGGGTTGACGATAGACAAACGTATTTTGCCAATCGAGAGCCCAATCGGGGATGCAGATTAAAGGCTGCTGAGTGCCGTTGGGCAGGGTGGCGATCGCCTGCATTGCTTTCCCC
The DNA here is from genome assembly GCA_039180005.1 of Cyanobacteria bacterium P01_G01_bin.54. Taxonomy (GTDB): domain Bacteria; phylum Cyanobacteriota; class Cyanobacteriia; order Cyanobacteriales; family Spirulinaceae; genus SIO3F2. The sequence continues at coordinate 35,104 of JBCDEB010000058.1, forward strand.
ACAGAATGCATATGGGGGGAGATATCCACCAGTTCCATATCCGCTGGAACCACCATGCCAAACTGTCGCCAATAGTTCGCCTCACCCGCCGGAATTTCCAGATCTTGAGTGCCGATGATGAGACCTTCAATATATTTCTCCACGGGGGTCTTAGCGTAATAGAGACCCAGACGGCTGCGATCGCGCTGCACCTGACCCTTGAGATGGTAGTGAATCTCAATCACAATCTCCCCACCCTGGCGTAGAGATGCCCCGATCCCGGATGGTAGTTGATAGGGGTCAACACCCGGAGCCCAACCGCCGATCGCGCTGGCCCCGTCATAGTCCATAAAACCGCCTGTTTCCTGCGTCGAGAACCCCGGCAGCGGATCAGCCGCCGTCAACTTGCGCCCCCGACCCTCGTAATCCACAAAAAAGTTGGCATGGTGCACCACCGCTTTGGCTCCCGGTTGAAAGTCGATCGCCACCACTGTCTTATCTTCAAGCAGCGCCCCATCCAAAACAAAGTAGCGATAGATATCCTCACCGTCGGCAGGCACATCAAAGGCTTGGGGCATTGTGAAGACTTGATCCGGTTCTCCCAAGCGCCAGCCCGAATCCGGGATCGGGGGCGATGGCGTGAGCTGCGCCAAGTCCCCTGCTGGCGCACCGGCTGCTGCCCAAGCCTGAATTGTGGCAATCTCCGTTTCACTCAAGCGCCGCTCGTTTTGAAACTCGCCCCAGCCGGCTTGGGCCCGCCAGGGGGGCATAAAGCGATCGGCGGTGGCAGCCGCAATCTGGTTGGCATTGTTTTTAACATCGGCATAGGTGCGCAACGAAAAGGGGCCGATCCCGCCTGGGTAGTGGCATTCAATACAACTGCTGTTGAGCAGGGGGGCGATATCTTGAGCGTAGGTGGGGGCCGGTGCTTGGCTCTGGGCGATGCTGAGCTGGCTCCCAGCGATCGTGGTGATCACGGCAAGGCTCACCAACAGCAAGCAGCGCAAGGCAGAGCGTTTGGGGAAAAAAGGAATCATGGGCAATCGGCATGATTCAGACGTGTTCAAGTCCATCGCAGGCAAATGTAAAGAAACTGTCTCGAAGCGCGTAACGAGCTAACCCACCCCCCCCCTGATAAGCCTTCAAAATTCCGAATTCCGAATTCCGAATTCCGAGCTGGGAGCAGCCAACCCTCGAATCAAGGTGCGATAAGCTAATGCTGCCGCATCATTAGGCGCAACATCACCCGCCTGTACTGCCGACCAAGCTGACCAAATCAGCGCGTCGATCGCGGTGGCGACCCAAGCGGTGGGGACATCCAAAGCAATAAAACCCTCTTCTTTGAGCTGGGCAATAAAGGCGTTGAGTTCTTGCAATTGTCGGTCATAGGCGTCGGCAACTTCGGCGTCGTGGTAAGCCCCAGGCTCAATGGCGAGGAAGTGGAAGCGATCGCCGAGGGGAATCACATTTTGCAAAAAGGCCAGGAGGGCATCTCCCGCATTCAGGTTCTGGGCTGCGACTGCGGCAGAGGCTTGATCAAAGGCGGCGATCGCCTCCATGGCAACCGCTTTCACCAACGCCTCACGGGACGCAAAGTGACGGTATAGCGTGGCTCGCCCCACCCCTGCTTGGGTGGCGATCTCGCTGAGGGATGCACCGGGATGACTGGCCAGTACAGGGGTCAGGGTTTGCAATAAAGCTTGCTGGGCTTTGGTGGGAGTTGGATTGCTCATGAGACCAAGATAACTCGATTGAGACTTTTTTGTCTCAATCGATCGAACATGCGAAGCGTGTCTCCCTAACCGGCATTATTCACGAGACTCATGACGCGCCCTAAAACAATCCCCTCTCAATCGTGCTACCTTAAATCCAGGTGAACCGCTTCACCCCCTCCGCATTACTGCGGCTGCTGAACAAGCCCATCTCTACATCTTCAGTTGTCCTCAACAACTGACTGTTTTGTTCATGCCGCAACCTAAAAACCAAACCCGACTCCTGCGTGCTCTTGCCCGTCAGGGGCTAGACGTCCATTTCGACAACAATATCTATTCCGTCCGCTGGCAAACAGCCCACCATCCCCCCGCCCAAGTCCTGATCCCTGCCGGACTGCCTGTGGAAGGGAAAGCCCTCCAACAACTGGCCACCCTTGCCCAGATCCAACACCCCGACGGCGGCAAGGTAACCGCCACCCGCGCCACACCCGACTTTCATCCTGGTGATGCCGGAGTGGCGATCGGCTCGGTGATCCAGACCCAAGATCTGGTGATTCCCGTGGCAGTGGGTTCCGATATCAACTGCGGGATGCGCCTCCATGTGGCTGATCTGACGGTGGATGATTTCCTCAGCCAGCGCAATCGCTTTGTGGAGCAAATGAAAGGGGATTACTTCCTGGGAACACGCGATTTAGCCTTCAAAGCCGCTGATTTCCGCGCCCTCTTTGCCGAGGGTCTCCTCGGCTGGCTAGCCAATGCTGAACAACAGCCCCAAGGGAGTCTGCGCCAAACCGACTGGTCTCAACTCTGGTTGGAGGGCGATCGCATCTTTGCCCAAGGCTCACTCGCGGGTCATCCTCGCTGGAGCCCGGAGGAGCTGGTCACGGGCGAGGGCTGGATTCGCGATGGTGACTTGGCCACAATTGGCGGCGGCAACCACTTTGTGGAAGTGCAATGGGTTGAGCAGATCAGCGATCGCGCTACGGCCTACGCTTGGGGCGTTCGGGAAGGACAACTCGCCTTCATGGTGCATTCGGGGTCTCGCACGGTGGGGAAATACATTGGCCGCTTGTGGCGCGATCGGGCGCGAGCCGCCTGGAGCCAGGGCGTTGCTTATCCCGCCGCTAACCTCTTCGCGCTCTCCAACGCGTCCCAGCCCAACCTGGTGCAAGACTATCTGCAAGCCGAAGCCACCGCTGCCAACTACGGTTTTCTCAATCGCCTGTTGCTGGCCGAACTTTTTCGTCTGCGGCTGCGCCAATGCTTTGGAGAGGTTGCCGCGCCCCTGGTTTATGATCTGCCCCATAATCTCACCTTGCCGGATGAACAGGGTTGGATTACTCGCAAAGGTGCTTGCCCCGCCTTGGCTGGGCAGCCTGTGATTATTCCTGGCTCGATGGGTAGTTCGTCCTACCTCATGCTGGGGCAAGGTCAGCCGAAATTTCTCCAGTCCGCCTCCCATGGCGCAGGTCGAGCCCAGTCTCGGTTTGCGATCGCCCAGCAAGCCCAGAAACATGGGGAAGCAGCGGTCGGGTTAACCGGGGTAGACTGCATCACCCTCCGCTCAGAACGTCGCCTTGAGGAAGCACCCGCTGCCTACAAACCGATTCAACCGATCATTGCGGCTCAGGTGGCGGCAGGGATGGTGACGGAGGTGGCCCGATTGCAACCATTGCTAACGTTTAAGGCTTAGATACTACACCACGAGTAGATAGCGGGAAGAAAGCAGCAGGGGAGATATGAAATAGTTCCGACAGCTTTTCAATATGCTCCAATGTCAGTTTACGCTTACGGTTTAAAACTGCTGAAACAATGGATTCTGTTTTAAAAACAGGCACCAAATCTTTCTGCTTGAGACCAAATTCATCAACTAAAGCCTTAAGAAGTTCAATGCCACTAATGTCAGAGATGGGGACGTTTTTTTCTTCATACTCATAAATAAGAGTACCTAAAACGTTTAAATAGTCCTCTTCCTCTGGTGTCAATCTCCCAGAGTCTAAAAGATCATTGATTACATTCTGAGTCGCCATAAATTCCTCCTCATACCAACGAGTCATGACGGGTTATCACCCCCAACGATGAAAACCCCCTTACCAAGGGGGTCGGCGTAGCCGGGGGGATCTCGCTAGCTTCATTTACTTGGTGCAAGAGTATTAACATTGTCTATTTTCAAAGTAAA
>JBCDEB010000059.1:0-38619 GCA_039180005.1 Cyanobacteria bacterium P01_G01_bin.54
GCTGAGGGGGAGAGGGCTCCCGATCAACTCCGGCAATATCGGAGCCAGTATTGTTGATTCCATTGCGTTTTATAAGTTTGCGTGCTCTTGGCTTAACCGAAACTCAGGTTATCTAGATTGCCCCACTCATGGGTTGGGTGTGGGAACTGCTCCTCCACAGTTACAGTCGCTCCAGAATTTTTGTTCCATCCCTGTTCTCAATGCAATGCAGGCTTCATCGATTTTATCGATAGTCATCATCGGCCCGCTGCTTTGAATCCATTCAAGCTGCTCTTTAAAGTAATAACTGTCAACCCCAAACCATCGTTTTCCGGAGGTGCTTGACCATGACCGACTTTACACTTATCCAACAACGTCAACAGCTAGAGCAAACCTACCGCCAACCTGCAGCATCTTTGCAGCCGTTGCGCAGCCGCACCCGTGAGCAACTCGCGGCGCTCTGGCACAAGCTGGTCATGGCATTGGTGATGCCGAAGGAACCCCATATTTGGACGGAAACCTTCTCTGAGGGGGATGAACATTATCACGCCTATGATCCGGTCAACCGCGAGACTTTTGTCACCAAAAGTGAGACGGCGCTGCGGGCTTGGCTAGAGACGCGATATTACCGTTAAACGCTTGCCGAGTTAGCAACAACACCCAAGCAGGAAAGAGAGAATGGGAGCATCCCACTTTTGCCAGTATTGTCCTCATCCCCCAGCCCCTTCTCCCAAATTTGGAAGCAGGGGAACAAGATTCAAAATCCCTCTCCCAAGCTTGGGAGAGGGATTTTGGGTAAGGGTGGCCAAACTGGGATGCACCCAGAAAAACTCCGCATCGGTGTACTTGTCTTTATACGGAGGGTGCATCCAAAATTATGCACCCCTTCACCTGAATCCTCTCCCTGAGGAGAGGAAATACGCCCTTCTCCTAGGGAGAAGGGTTAGGGATTAGGGGGGAATGCTGGTTTTGTTGTTGACGAAGTTCTGCCCCAGTCGCCCCTTGCCGGAATTGGCGATTCAGGGTTTGCAGCGTTGTGGGTGTCGTTTCAAAAGGGGTCATCGGCGTTGGTGGGGGGGCTTCGGTTCTATTGTAGGGCTCGTTAGCTTGAGCAAGATCTCAACTCATTTGAGCACCATGGCAGAGCTAAAAAGATGTATGGGAGTAGGTTGGGTTGAACGGAGTGAAACCCAACACCGCCAATGTTTTGAGAGATTTACCCCTTGCTGCTCGAATGCACCCATTAAGGTGTATCACAGCACGAGGACAAACCGACCCCCATAGACAGTGGTTTACAGAAACCATGGGACTGGCGCAGGGCAGGGAGACCCAGCCCCTACGGTTGGATCGCAAGGTTTAACGAGGAATGTTATGGTCGAGGGCGCAAGCGTTGCGCCCCTACCCCATCGCCGCAAAGCCGCTGTAGGGGAGGATCGCATCCGCCCATGCCCACGTGGAAGACAACGCAGCTAGCCTCTACACATCTTCTTGAGTTTGCGATAAAAATCAATAACTGCTTTTTTATTATATTTGTGTTATCTTAAATTTGGGCCGATACGATGTTCACTATCCTGTGTGATATTTGCAAGGAAACGTTGAGCATCACAATTAAGTTTCAGAGGCAGAAAATGGTGTTTCTTGCCTTTGAAAATTGTCTGTCTATTATTGTCTGGTGCATTGGAATTTGTTTTTCCATTCCACAAGAGCTACCATCTACCACTCTATCTACCCGTCATGACACCTTTACTATCTCCAAAAATCGATAATCGTGGTGATCCGCAAGGATTTACCCCGAAGCATCTGCATAACTATGACCAACCATCATCAAAACTCAACCCCAGAGAACAAACCGTTCTCTTTGCTGTGGGCGATCGCCGCACGTATGGGTTGGAAATTCAAAGCCACATCGAGCATTGCACCGACCGGCAAACTAAAATCACGATCGGAACGCTATATCCTCTTCTCCGTTCCCTTGAGAAGAAAGGCCTTCTCGTTGGCGAAAGCGAACCCGGAAGCAAGCGGCGATACTATACTCTCACCCCGTTGGGTCGTCAGCATATCGAAGGAATACTCTACACCCAATACCGACTCCTCGGCATGGTTGAGTAATGAGCAAAGCGGTGTGAGCCGTGATGCCTCCCGCACTTGGGCCATTCCCACCTTTGCCATTCCTTTAGCCCATCTCTTTTGGCCCGAAAGTCCTCAAGATATCTTGGCGACGTTGGATCAGCGGCGAACAAACCTAGCTGAAGTCCCTTTTTGGGGCTCGCGCTTTGGGTTGACGGTGTTTGAGCTGCTCTGGATTGGGGGGTTGGTAGTTGAGGTTAATCTAGAAAAACTACGGCTGTTACTTTCCCCTTGGTTTGAGCAATAGTTGGGTCAAATTCCATGGCAAAATCGCCTTTCATCTTAAAGATGAAAGGCGATTTTGTTGTGTTTTTAAATCTCTGATAGCGGCGAGAGTAGAACTTACGAAATTTTCACAAATGCGTCGAACTTGCGAGATCCCCCCGGCTGCGCCGACCCCCTTGGTAAGGGGGTTTAGAAGATTCAAGTCCGAATCTTCTAAAGAGTTATCCCAGCCGCTTGCGGCGTCACCCCCCTTACTAAGGGGGGAAGGGGGGATCTCGGGGTTGTGTATCGAAATGCGTAAGTCCTAAATACAGTGATTGTGTTGGGTTTTGCTGGGCTTAACACTAACCGACAGTTTAGGATTGGCTCGAAACTAACCCATTGTGCCGCAACAGCGCCTGGGTATCCGGCTCCCGGCCCCGGAAGGTCTTAAACACCGTCATCGGGTGTTCGCTACCGCCGAGGGCCAGCACCGTATCCCGGAAGCGTTGACCGACACTGACTAATGCCGCTTCATCTTCTAAGCCCGCTTCTTCAAAGGCGGCAAAGGCATCAGCACTGAGGACTTCCGCCCACTTGTAGCTGTAGTAGCCCGCTGCATAGCCCCCAGCGAAGATATGGCCAAAGGCGCAGAGGAATTGATCGTCTGGCAGGGGGGGGAGGACGGTGGTGGTTTGGGCGATGCGATCGCGCACCTGATGCGGCGTTTCCGTGCCGCTGGGTTGGTAGCGATGGTGCAACTCCAGATCCAGCAAGCTAAAGAGCAACTGACGCAACATGCCCGAACCACTCATATAGGTGCGAGCGGCCAAGAGCTTCTGGTATTCCGCCTCGGGGAGCGTTTCGCCCGTGGCGTAATGCTTTGCCATACCAAAGAGGGTCTGGCGCTCGTAGCACCAGTTCTCCATAAATTGGCTGGGCAGTTCCACCGCATCCCATTCCACATTGCGAATGCCCGAGACTTCGGGGTAGTCTACCTGGGTGAGCATATGCTGCAAGCCATGGCCAAATTCATGGAAGAGGGTTTCTACCTCATCAAAGCTCATCAGGCTGGGTCGGTCGGCCACGGGTGGCATCTGGTTACAGATGAGATAAGCGACGGGCAGGCGGGTTTGGCTTTGGCCGGCGATCGTAAATTTAGCCCGACCCACGCAATCATCCATCCAGGCACCACCGCGTTTTTCGGCGGGGCGGCTGTAGGGGTCGAGGTAGAAGTAAGCGATCGCCGCCCCTTGGGCATTCCTCACCTGGAAGTAGCGCACATCCTCATGCCACACGGGGGCTTGGTCATCGGCTGGCGTAATGGTGACCTCAAATAGGCGTTGGGCCAGACCAAAGAGCCCTGCCAGCACCTGATCCAACGGGAAGTAGGGACGCAGGGCCTCACTATCGAGGTCAAACTTGGCTTTGCGCTGCTGCTCCGACCAGTAACTCACATCCCAGAGTTGCAGCGCTTGGCATTGCGGATCTTGGCTTTTGGCAAACGCCTTCAGCTCGGCTATCTCTTGTTGGGCAGCGGGATAGCTCACCGCCCGCAGTTCTTCGAGCAGCTTCTCCACCGTGGCCACATCTGGGGCCATCTTGCGAGCCAAACTCAACTGGGCATAACTCTCAAAGCCCAGCAGCTTGGCCCGCTCCTGGCGCAACTCTAGAATCCGGCTGATTAGCGGGTTGTTGTCGAGCTCTCCGCTCGATGCCCGACGGGTAAAGGCTCGATAAACCTGCTCCCGTAGCTCTCGCACGCGGCAATGGCGCAGGAAGGGGCCAAAGCTAGGGTAGTCGAGCGTCACAACCCAAGGGCCCGCTTCGGTCGTTGCCTGGGCATCGCCTTTTTGCTGGGCGGTTTGGGCGGCGAGGCTCAGCCAGCTCTCGGGCATTCCTGCCACCTGGGCCACATCTGTCAGCTTGAGTTCAAAGGCCTTGGTGGCATCGAGGACATGGTTAGAAAAATTCGTGCCCAGTTCGGCCAGCTCTAACTGGATCGCATTAAAGCGTTCCTTGGCTTCCCCCTGGAGTCCGACGCCGGAAAGCTCTGCGCCCTGAAGTTCGGCTTCAATCGCCCGTTGCTGAGCGGTCGTAAAGCTCTCCCACTGCTCACTTTCGCGCATGGCCTTAAACCCCTGGTAAAAGGCTTCGCTCTGGCTCAGTTGGCTGCTGAATTTTACCAACTCGGGTTGCACCTGTTCGTAGGCGGCGCGGAGTTCGGGGCTGTTTTTGACCCCCATGAGGTGGCCAATCACACCCCAGGTCCAGCCGAACTTCTCGCCGATCGCCGTCAGAGGGGTCATCAAGCCCTCCCAAGTGGGGGTCAGGTCAGCCTCAAGTTGGGCTTGAGCGGCTTGCAGGTCTGCCAAGAGTTGTTCAACAGCAGGAACGACCTGTTCCGGGGTGATGTCTGCAAAGGGGGGCAGCCCTTCGCCGATGAGAAGCGGGTTCTGGGTCATGGCGATCGTTAACTTCTGTGTACTTCTATTGTCTCTACGTTAGCGCCTCGTTCGGGGTGAATGCCATGACTTCCCCGGAGAATCTCCAGTAGTCGGGTGGATTCGCAATGTGCAGAAATGGTTGCGGGCAGGCGATGCAGTGAGCGGAGTCGAATTGCGATCGCGATCGCAATCAAGAACACCGTTGTAAATTAATATATGCTCCTGCCCGAGCAGCCGCTGAAACCCAGCCAAACTGGGGCTGATCAACCCTGAGCCATTGCCGTCCGGTTTGATCCGTATAGATGGCGTGAGGGAGCGACTCTACACCAACAGTTGTGCCGTTGGGCAAGATTCCGAGCACCTCGCTGCTGGTGCTCGGTTCTTTGCGCAGTACCAGCCCATTACCAATATCAGCATTGACCTGTAGACACGCTTGATTGTTCAAAGCCACATTAACCGCAACCAATGGCCCCGAGGTGTACATTTCACCATTAATCAAACAGCCGTTCTCAACATAGCCAGTCCCCAACTGTTGGATCAAGTGATCAAAGCGAAACCAATAGCTCGCTTCGCGATTAATCGCCTGAGCCTGTTCAGTACAATACAATCCCCAGCTACTGAGCGCTAAGGCATCCCCATTCGAGAACGGGCCCGCCTGATACGTAACCGTTACGTCATCTGTCTCCTGCCGCCAAGGGCTCCAACCCGGTACGGTTTCTGCTAGCGGATTGGCAACCCCCTGACGGGGAGAGATTATCCCTAAAAATGCCAATAAGCCAACGGTAATTATTTTGTTCATTGTTTGAAGCGTTGCGTTCTGTCAGGGTCATGACTGGGATTATGGGGCGCGATCGCCCCTCTACACATTGCATCAATAACAACATCTTTCTTAAGCCTTAAGCTTGCCTGCCTGAGGATGTTAGCCATAATGAAACCACCTTCGCCCTCCTCTTAAAATTAGCCCATCCTAAACATCGGCTCATGTTGAAAACCGCGCTACTCGCTACGCTCCCCCTGAGTCTTTGTCTCCTTCAACCCCTCTACGCCCAGAGCATCATCGCCGCTCCCGATGGCACCGGGACACTCATCCAGATTGATGGCAACACCTACCATATCCAAGGCGGAACCCAAGCGGGGACAAACCTCTTCCATTCATTTCAGGACTTTGGCTTAAGCGCGGGTGAGATCGCTAATTTTCTGAGCAGTCCGGATGTCAGTAATATTTTTGGGCGGGTGACAGGGGGGAATGCCTCGATGATTGATGGGTTGATTCAGGCAAATCCAAATCTGTATTTGATAAACCCGGTGGGGATTGTGCTTGGCGCGAATGCAAGTTTGAACATCGGTGGAGACTTCTTTGCGACAACGGCGGATCAGATTTGCTTTGAGGGGGGGTGTTTTAACTCGGTTGGCGTAAATAACTACCATGCCCTGCGGGGTAGCCCAAACGATTTGGGCTTTTTGCAGGGACAACCAGGTGGGTTGATCAATGCGGGAACATTGGAAGTGCTCAAGGGGAAGTCGATCCATCTGAGCGGAGGAACGGTGGTGAATCTGGGACAGATTTTGGCTCCGGGGGGCATGGCGACGGTGGCGGCGATTCCGGGGGAGCGACGGGTTTTGTTGAACCAGCCGGGAAGTTTGTTGAGTTTGGAAGTGGCTGAGACTGTTCTGAACAATGGGATTGAGCCGTTGGCGTTGCCGAGCTTACTCGCGGGTACGTCGGGGAATTTCAATGCCAAAACGATCGATGCACCGTTGGGTAATGCGGTGATAGAGGGCGGGATTGTCGCAGAGCAGGTTGACCTCTATGCAGCGGGGCAGGTGATGCCGACAAATTACGAATTGCTCCAAGGCGACACAACGGTGGTGCGTTTTCCTGAAACGAATGGACAAATCATCCTCAGCATCATTGATGCCCGTGCAGATAATGCCCAGGATTTGTTGTTTGGAGGAGCCCAAGGAACCATTGCAACGCTGGTGGAGAGAACGGAAGACGGAATTGCAGCCATCAGTGACACCCTTGACCGAATTGATAAACCGTTGGCTGGGATGAGCATCACGGCTGAGGGGAATGAAGGCAATTTCTGGCTCGGTAATACCTGGATTACCCATGAGACGGTTCAGGACTATCAAGCGCAGCTCGCCGAATGGTCAAGCGCCTTTACAGAAAGTGCCGATCTGCTGCTCTACAGTTGCTTCACAGCGTTGGGCGAGACGGGTGAGGCGTTGCTGGCGAACTTGGCGACGGGAACGGGGCTGGATGTGGCGGCTTCGACCAATGCGACGGGGAGTGTAAACTATGGGGGGGATTGGGTTCTAGAACAAAGTACGGGCAAGATTGAGTTGCAGAGTCCGTTTACGAGCGAAACCTTGGCCAACTGGGACGGCAAGTTAGCGACTCGCACTGTGACTTCCCCGTCAAATTCCGGTGCGTTTACACTTCGAGACGCATTAGAGGGTTCTGGCGGGGGATTTGGCAGCGCACCAACGGCAGGGGATGACATTGTATTCAGCTTTTCGGGCACAATCAGTCTGTCTTCAGCTATCAATTGGACTGTTGATAATTTGACGGTAAATGGTTCTGGCCAGACGGTCATCGTGGAGGGTGGTGGAGGCGATCGCATTTTCAATATCTCTGCGAATAACGCCACGATTCAAAACCTGACGATTCGCAATGGTTCATCCACAGGAAGAGGCGGTGGGATTTACCATACGGGTACGGGGATATTGACACTGACCAATTCCACAGTTTCAGGCAATTCGGCCGGTAATCGAGGTGGCGGGATTAGCAGCAATGGAGCAGTAACCCTGACCAACGCCACGGTTTCGAACAATTCGGCTTACCGGGGGGGCGGCATTAATAGCAATGGAGCCGTGACGGTGACCAACTCCACGGTTTCGAACAATTCGGCCAGTGGTAATGGTGGGGGGATTAACGGCGATGTTGCTGGGGCGGCGGTAACGGTGATCAACTCTACGGTTTCGGGCAATTCCGCAAATGCTCAGGGGGGCGGAATTTTCAGCTTTGGAGCCGTGACGGTGACCAACTCCACGGTTTCAGGCAATTCATCGGGCAGCAATCAGGGCGGCGGAATTGCGAGCTATGGCGCCACAACAGTAACCAATTCGACGGTTTCGGGTAATTCGGCAAATAGCTATGGGGGCGGTATTTTGAGCTTTAATGCCGTAACAGTGACCAATTCCACGGTTTCGGGTAATTCGGCAAATCGTGCTGGCGGGGGGATTGCGAGTGTAGGAGCGGTGACGCTGACCAATTCCACGGTTTCGGGTAACTCGTCTAATGCTGCGGGTGGCGGGATTTTTGGCAATGGAGATGTAACCCTGACCGACTCCACGGTTTCGGGCAATTCGGCTAATGCTGCGGGTGGCGGGATTTCGAGTAATGGAGCGGCGACGCTGACCAATTCCACGGTTTCAGGCAATTCGGCAAATAGTAACGGTGGCGCGATTTCCAGCGATGGGGCGGTGACGGCAACCCACTCTACGATCGCCTTCAACTCAGCCAACGGGAATGGTGGCGGAATCTATGCGAGTAATCCCAGTCGCCTAAACAACACGATCGTCGCCAATAACAGCACAGGTGCTACTGGCCCCGACCTCTTTGGCACGTTCATCGTTAACGCCAGCCTGATCCTTGATTCCAGCGGCGCAACGATCAGCGGCAGCAATAACATCTTGGGACAAGATCCACTGCTGCAACCCTTGGCGAACAACGGTGGCTCAACCCAAACCCATGCCCTGCCAACCGGGAGCCCAGCCCTCGACAGTGGTAATAATACCCTCGTAACCACCACCACTGACCAACGGGGCGAAGTGCGCATCTTTAACGGAACGGTGGATATCGGTGCTTACGAGTTCGTGCTTGTTGAGTCCTCGGCCGTTACGGTCAGCGTTGCTGCCCGGTCGGATTTCGAGACCCAAACCGAGGGGTTAACGGCGGCTTGTCCAAACATTCCCGAAGTAGAGATTGAATCAGAACTTTCTGTAGCGGCGATCGATGAACAGGAGCGAGATGACTTCATCGAGCTGGAGGAGCATGTTTGCCCGTGGGAAAGGATTGAGGATTGAGGGTTTGCTGCATCAACCCTGAGAGGAAGGGTTTCAAACCCTCCCAATTGGGCTTAATGAGCCATTAGCAAGCCTCACTAAATAACGTGAGTTCTGGATAAGCAGACATTGCGCAAGACGGTCGAAACTCAGCAAAATCAACAATACTGGCTCCGGTATTGCCGGAGTTGATCGGTAGCCCTCTCCCCCTCAGCGGGAGGTGTTGGGGGGCTGGGCCCCTGACAACCGGGTTTGGCATCGAGATTTCAGTACTTTGAGGAATACGATCGCTTCGCTTAACCGAAACTCACGTTAAATACTTAGTTTTGGGAATGTCGTTTGAGGAATAAACTAAACCCTAAAACTGAAGTAATTCCGACAATGCTCAAAGGTTCAGGAACTGAAGTCGGACTTTGAGAAAATTCGACAATCGCTCTGGGAGTTCGAAATGCTGAATCTGGATAGTTATCCCATTGCCCTGAACCATTGCCGATGAAGTTAATCGCTGCATAGCGATCATCCCCAAAGCCAAAATCAGGTTGAGCAGGTCGCCAATTTCGATAGGTGGATGTTGAACCACTCACCCAAGACCATGTACCGGGATCAGTAAAATCTCCTACCGGACTGTATAAGCCAATCCAAAAGTCTTCAGAATTCCCCAAACCTGTTAAGAATTCTGTGCGGAGAAACTCGTTTTCAATTGCATTATCAATACTGACCAAATGCCCTCCCAGCGAATTGGCAAATAATTCTGCCTCAGTCCATGACGAACCTACATCTGTCAAACCATAGAAATGACCATTTCCACCCGCTGTGATGTTCCACTGCGTTAAATTGACAAGCTGGAGCGCTTGAGCTTGCGTAATGGGTAAGATTGTGGCTCCTAATGTAATCAGTAAAGTGCTCAGTTCTTTTAACATAATGCCGATCCCTCCAAAGCCCAAAAAATTCGGTGTTATTGACTAGAGTCCGGACAATATATTGGTGTCTTCTGACTTGATCGATTCAATCTCCAATAAGCCTATGGGAACCTCGAAAAATCCAGATCTTGAGCTGAAGCAGAACGAATCCTCGTGGTTTCAGCTCTCGGAAATCGCCAAAATAGCAATTAATCGAGGTTCCCCATATGTTTGTCTCTCGACTCTCTTCCTCAAGTATAGTCAGCTTTTGGGGGGAAGAGCATCGTGTTTCGTGTTGTGCTTTTCTTCGTGTCATAGCTCTGCCATAACATGACACAGTGGCATCTGCGTCGCCGATTCGGTTGAGAGGACAATTGACCTGTTGACGCCTGAGCCAAAGAGGACGCAATGACCGAGACCCATAACGCGATACCAACACCGGGCGAGCTATAAATCTGCACAAGGGCAACTCACCATGATGCAGCGATCTGTATCTTCATTAACATCAAAGTAGAGCACTGAACTATCTGCGGGGCTGAACCTAACCTTGATCCAGCGATCGCCCCGTTCCGCAATAAAGCCCTCAAAACAGCTCAGAACATCCTGTGTCCGAAGTGCTTGGGATTCCCCATTTTCAAAGGCTTGGATAAAAAGTTCAGTGCTCACAGGATTCTACTTATTCGGTTGGGGCGTCATCCGCAAATAGGGCTTAACTTCCTTAACCCCTTTAGGAAATTTCACCTTGGCATCTTCAGTGGAAATTGAGGGCACCACCACACAGTCCTCGCCATCTTTCCAGTTCACAGGCGTTGCCACCTGATGGTAGTCCGTGAGCTGTAAGGAGTCGAGAACCCGAATGATTTCATCGAAGTTGCGTCCGGTGGCGGGGGGGTAGGTAATCGTCAAGCGCAGCTTCTTAACAGGGTCAATAATAAAAACCGATCGCACCGTCACCTTGGCATTGGCATTGGGGTGAATCATACCGTAGAGGTCAGAGACCTTCTTATCCACATCTGCCAGAATTGGGTAGTTGACTGTCGTGCTCTGGGTTTCGTTGATGTCGTTGACCCAGCCATTGTGCGAGGCCACATCGTCAACGCTCAAAGCAATCACTTTAGTATTGCGAGCTTCAAAGTCCGCTTTGCGACGGGCCACTTCCCCGAGTTCTGTGGTGCAGACGGGGGTGTAGTCTGCTGGGTGCGAAAAGAGTACGACCCAGCTATCGCCGGCCCAGTCGTAGAAGGAGATTTCGCCTGCGGTGGAGGCTTGGGTAAAGTCAGGAACGGTATCACCGAGTTGTAAGGTCATGGGGTGAATAATCCTCCGATGCTTGATTGCAAAATAGCCATTGGCTTGAATGTGAACCAGTGTAGAATTTGGTTGCTGAAATTGGCATGGGGATTGTTAAGGACAGTTAAGGAGGCAAAATGAACTAGAATGCAGCCTGCCCCTTCTCTGAACCCTGTGATGACGGATTTTATTAAGCTTGACCAATTTTTGAAACTTTCCGGTGTTGTGGCCACAGGCGGGCAGGCGAAGTTGATGATTCAGGATGGCATCGTGACCGTGAATGGGGAAACGGAAACGCGCCGGGGTAAGAAGCTCCGGGCGGGCGATCGCGTTGTGGTGAATGGCGAGGAGTTTGTGGTGGCGCTGGCGGCGGAGGATTAACAAAATGTTTTGGTTAAGCGAGGCTATCGCATTCCTCAAAGTACTAAAACCTCAATGTCAAACCCGGTTGTCAGGGGGCCAGCCCCCCGACACCTCCCGCTGAGGGGGAAATTGCCCCCTCAGACTCCGGCAATATCGGAGCCAGTATTGTTGATTCTGCTGAGCTTCAGCGTCTTGCGTAATCCAGAATTCATATTAAATCCGCATTGCAAAACCCAAAAATTCCACGTAAGGGAGGGTTTCAAACCCTCCCCTACCGCATCTTTTGTTTTTGGGGTACACAATTCGGATCTGGTATCAGGTTAACCAAGGGTGCTGAGGCGGTGCTGTTCTCGCGATCGCTTTTATCTGCTACTCTAATAGAGACCGATCGGTCTTTATTGGTAATGTCCAAAGCTGAACGCACCCGCGATCGCATTATTGAACAAGCCGCAAAGCTCTTTAACCAAAAGGGCTATGCAGGGGTTTCCCTCTCAGAAGTGATGGCGGCCACCGACTTAAAGAAAGGGGGGATTTACAACCACTTTGCCAGTAAGGATGAATTGGCGATCGCCGCCTTTGACTACAATGTGCGGCTGGCCAGCCAACGACAGTGGGCCGCGATCCGCAGCCAACGCCGGAGTGACCAACGCCTCAAAGCCATGGTTCATGCCTTTACCGATGGTTTTGAGGAGATCTCTGCCTGGGGCGGCTGTCCGCTGATGAATACAACGATCGATAGCGATGATGCCCATCCTTTACTGCGGGAAAAAGCTCGACTTGCCATGGGAACATGGCGTAGCTTGATTAAGCAGATTGTGCAACGGGCGGTGACGCGGGGCGAGCTGAGAGCCGAGACTGACCCTAATGCGGTGGCAACGATCGTGATCGCTGTGCTGGAGGGGGCGCTGGCCCTGGCTCGCTTGGAGGGCGATCGCACCCCCCTGCACCATGCCCAACTCCACCTTGATTGCTACATCGATAGCTTAGTGCTGACGGCTGATACGTCCTAACGCTCTAATGTTTCTCCAAGAAGCGAAGTGGGCCGACCCACCTCCCCCCTCGGTCGAGGGTACTCCTCCCAAGAGGAGATTTTAATCCAGATATCCCCTCTCGGGAGGGGCGGTCTCGCGTAGCGACGACCGGGGTGGGTTCGGGGTTTTATGGACTCATCCAAGATTTGTTTCTTAGAAGACATTCCTTTTTATTTAGCTCATTACCGACCGATCGGTCTCCTTTATTAATTCATTTCAACTATCATGCTTACGTTCTATTACCATCCCCTCTCCCCCATTGCTCGACGCGTTTGGCTGGCGCTCCTGGAAAAGGAGATTCCCTTTGAGCCGCGACTTGTCGATTTAAGAACCCAAGAGAATCTCAAGCCAGACTACCTGGCTATTCATCCCTTCCATCATGTGCCAGCCCTGGTTGATCAGGCGCTACGGCTGATTGAGTCTTTGGCGATCTTGGATTATTTGGAGGCGAAGTTTCCTGCGCGGCCGCTCTCGCCGACCGAACCGGCGGCGATCGCCCGCATGAAAATGGTGCAACTGGTCATTGCCAATGAACTGATGCCGAAATTGCCCCAACTGGTTTTTCTCACGGATGCGGACACCCCAACGGATGCGACAACCCTGCAACAGGTCGAGACGGTGTTTACCTTTCTCGCAGAGCAGTTGGGCGATGCAGACTATTTTGGGGGCGATCGCCTCTCGCTGGCCGATATTACTGTCGGCGCTGCCTTGCCGCTGATTCGACGGTTGGGTGTTGATTTTCAGCATCATCAAACCTTGGGGCAATGGTGCGATCGCATCAGCGATCGCCCGGCTTGGCAACAAACGGAGCCCCAAGCTGAAGCGCTCCAAGCCTGGCAGCGTTGGATTAGTCTGATGGTGAAGCGTCATCAGCGCAGTCAGGCGAAAGCTGTGGTGTTCAGTCAACCCTGAAATACCATATCGTTAGACAAGAAAGAGTAACAATGTACATTCTCTCTTTTAACGCAACGAGGTCTTCATGACACGATCGCCCACCCTCACCCCAAATAATCTCGCCAACCCAGATCCCCAATCACAACCCACTCAACATATGGTGTTGCCCCACGTGAGCTGGTCTACCTATCAGGCGCTATTAACAGACTTAGGGGATGGGCGATCGACTCGTCTAGTCTACGATCGCGGCATCTTAGAAATCATTATGTCCTCCAATATTCATGAGATTAATAAGCATCTGTTCGAACGGATTATAGCTGCCCTGACCGAAGAATTTGAATTGCCGATTCGGGGTGTGGGTTCTGTCACTTTCGACCGTGAAGACTTGCAAAAAGGTGCAGAGCCAGATGCCGGATTTTATATTCAAAATGCTGCCCAAGTTCGGGGTAAGAAAATTGATCTCGCGATCGATCCACCCCCTGATCTGATCATTGAAGTGGATATCCATAGCTCTTCGAGTCGTCGGTTTAAAATCTATCAAGATCTTGGTGTGGCTGAAGTATGGCGAGCGACCCAAACCGCAATTCAATTTTATCAACTGGTTACGGAGGGGTCAGCATCTGAATATGTGCGCTGCGACCATTCACCTACTTTTCCCTTGGTTACAGTGGATATCGTTGGTCAATGGCTTGAGCAAGCTGCTACAGAACAAGATGATAATGCGATGGTACGTGCCTTACGCCACTGGGTCAGGGCACAACGATTAGCGTAAGTAACGCCGATCGCGTCTCGATTGAACCTTCAATTGATACAGAAAACGATTCACCTCAGCAACAGTAAAATCCCGCTCATTTTTTTTGAGCCAAGCTCCAAGAATAAGGGGATTATAGTTTCCACTAAAAAGCAGAATTATACTATGCTGGTCAATCCCGGCCTTAATGAGCTTTTTTCTGCTTCTGTAAATCGTGTCATTAAAACAAAAGCAACGCCAATACAGCCGACAATATTCTGCATTGATAAGCAAAGAAAAATAGCCAAATATCGACATAACAAAAAGACAAAAATTCACCATAATATAAGCAAACGCAGCGAAGAGGATAAGCAGTGAAATCGATGATACACTTGGCAGAATCTTAATCCAAGTAAACAATCCAACCATGCTTGTAAAAACACCCAAAAAAAGGCAAGCCAACGATTTAAAGTCTGCACTCATAACAGGCGGAATAACAACCTCAATATACTTTTCGTTTTTACACAGTTGAATGCGACTTACAATCAAAAGCTGAGCATCTGATTCCGGTTTAGACTCAAGCTCATATAAGGGCAACAAATCGGGTTTTATTCGTTTTCTTTTTTGAGCCAATTTACGAGGCTTAAGCAATACTTGCTTCGCAGCTTGACTCGATTGAAACCGATCTTCAGCGGTGGGCTCGATCAGGCGATCGAGCCAATTGGCAAACATGGTTGAGATATTAACAGCTTCCCGAAAATCGAGCTTAAGGCGCTTGGCAGGTAACTCGGCGATCGTATTGGGGCCGGTGAGCAGGTCGAGCAGCGTGACGCCAAGACTATACAAATCCGAGGCAAATGTCGCTTCACCCCGAAACTGTTCCGGCGGCATATAATCGATCGTGCCGATGAAAGTTCCACCTCGACTCAGCGTGTGACGAAATGCTTCTTGCACTGCACCAAAATCCACCAAAACAATCTCGCTATCCTCTGTCCGAATTAGGTTGTGGGGCTTAATATCCCGATGAATCACCGGCGGATCGTGGGAATGGAGATAAGCCAAAATTTCGAGCACTTGGAGGGCGATCGCCTGAACCTCGGCTTCGTCCGGCCGCCAGCCCCGCTGTCGAATTAAGGTTTCCAGGGAGTGACCCAAAATCCGTTCTTGAACCAGATAGAAATAGCGATCGCGGGGCGTATCAATATAAAAGCAACCCAGGTATTGGGGAATACAAGGATGTGAAAGCTGAGCCAGGGTTTGGGCTTCACGCTCAAACATTTCCAGCACTTTCCAGTCCTGGGTTTCACTGAGGGAAACCGCTTTGAGAGCAACGGCTTGCTGCGTATGAATATCCACAGCCGCATAGGTGGTGCCCACTGCCCCTTGCCCAAGTTTGCCTTGAACTGTGTAGCGATCGCCCACCAATGCGCCGGATGAATGGAGATTGTGCATTGTTCTGGAATTGTCGTGAAAATTGATGCGATTATGGGCAATCGCTCTCTGGTTGAGACATCAGATTATTCAGGAAATTACTGATTTCCGCAATAATGAAGTCCTGCTCATATCGCTTGAGCCAAGTTCCAAAAACCAGAGGGTTACGATGACAACTGAATAAGAACGCACAGCCATTGATGGAGATTAAATCGCGATTTTCTTGCTCGATCCAGAATTTCACTAGTTTATTCGTGTTCCTGAGGATGGTATGCTCTAAACCCAGATAACGCCAATAGAGCTGGAAGTGGTCGGGATCGATTCGTAAAGCGAAGTACCCACAGAGTGACCAGATAAATCGACATTTGTCTACAATTGAAAACAGTATCAAAAAGAAGAGAACTATCATGATATGCAGTATTATATCTGCGCCAATTGATGCCCAG
This sequence comes from Cyanobacteria bacterium P01_G01_bin.54, assembly GCA_039180005.1. Classification (GTDB taxonomy): domain Bacteria; phylum Cyanobacteriota; class Cyanobacteriia; order Cyanobacteriales; family Spirulinaceae; genus SIO3F2. The sequence continues at coordinate 15,913 of JBCDEB010000059.1, forward strand.
AAAATACCCAAAAACCCAATCAGAATAAGGCAACAGGTAAATTGAATTGCCGTATCTAAAACAGGGGGAATAACAATCTCAAAATAGTCATCGGTTTTGTACAGTTGAATACGGCTCCCGAGGAGGAGCGGCGAATCCGCTGCATATTCAGGCTCCAGACCATACAAGGGCTCAAAGCCCGGTTGGGGAGGGTGGATCTGGCACGCCAATGCACTGGGCTCTAGCAAGGCTCGCTTGGCGCTTTGACTGGATTGAAACCGATCTTCAGCGGTGGGTTCGATCAGGCGATCGAGCCAATTGGCAAACGCGGTTGAGATATTGATCGCCTCGCGAAACTCCAGCTTGAGGCGCTTGGCAGGGAGTTCTGCGATGGTGCTGGAGCCCGTGAGCAGGTCGAGCAAGGTGACACCAAGGCTATACAGATCTGAAGCAAAGGTCGCCTCACCGCGAAACTGTTCTGGGGGCATATAGTCCACCGTGCCGATAAACGTACCGCCCCGGCTGATCGTGTGACGAAACGCCTCCTGCACTGCGCCAAAATCCACCAGCACAATCTCGCCCTCATCCGTCCGAATCAAATTATGAGGCTTAATATCGCGGTGAATGACCGGGGGGTGGTGAGAATGGAGATAGTCCAAAATACTCAGCACTTGGAGGGCGATCGCCTGGACATGGGCTTCATCGGGTCGCCAGCCCCGATCCCGAATCAAGGTCTCCAGGGAGTAGCCAAAAATCCGTTCTTGAACCAGGTAGAAATAGCGATCGCGGGGCGTATCGATATGAAAGCAGCCCAAATAGTTGGGGATGCAAGGATGGGAGAGTTGGGCCAGGGTCTCGGCTTCGCGCTCAAACATTTCCAGGACTTTCCAGTCCTGGGTTTCGCTGAGTGAAACGGCTTTGAGGGCAACGGCCTGTTGGGTGTGAATATCCACGGCGGCATAGGTGGTGCCAATGGCACCTTGTCCGAGCTTGCCTTGAACCGTGTAGCGATCGCCCACCAGTGCGCCAGGCGAATGGAGAGTTTGCATTGTGTTTTAGAAAGGGAGTGAAGACCGCAGCGCTCGGCAGCTGTATCGCGTTGCTCGCCCAGCGCTTGAGAGATTCTACACATCCGCCTGAGACGATTTCGTGTGGGATCTCCCGAACGGCACACGAGGGGTTGGGTGCTGTGCTCAAGACAATTCTGTAATCCATGACGTTATCGCCTTTTGCGAAAGTATGAGAACACCACTTCCCCCTTTCAAAGGGGGATTGAGGGGGATTAACGTACCCCATGCTGATGAAAACCGCCATATCAGTGCGGGACTTTGCTTTTGTCAGGACTTGCCCATTTGAGGGTGGGGCGATCGCTGCATCGACGTCATTGCGTCCAAACTGATTTAAAGTCTGCGGGTCGGGGGGTCTTCCTCTAGCGGGAATTCCGGTATATTGCAATTGTTCTTCATTCAACCCAACATATTCAACCTATGGAAGGCTGTAAACTGACCGAACTCAGGGTACATAGTCAGCAGAATTGCTATCGTCTCAGCCCCGAAGACATGCAGCAGATTGAGCAGCAGGTTTCGGTCTCGACTCAACTCGAGGCAGGAATCTATGTCGTGCGCATTCGTGCAGGCTCTTTTGACTACATGCAGGGGAATGAGCAAATCGGCGAACCGTTGGTGATGCTGTGGATCTACGGCGGCTTGTTTAAAAATCTCAAGACAAATCAGCCCGTTCCCTGCACCTGGTCAACCCTGAACGGCTACGACGATACCCTCACCCTAGAGGTGTTAGAGCCTGCAACCCTTTGTGCCTTTTTCTTCGACACCTTTACCGAAGACAATCAAGGTGAAGTGCTTCTGTCTGTGGTGAAGCTGTAGACCACCTGTTCCAAGGGGTGTCGGGGCGATCGTTCTGAGGTTGCCCCGCACCGCACCAGCGTTAAAGGGCATGACCTGGGTTGTTTATTCTGCCAATTTTCAAGCTGTTCAAATTCATATCCAAATCGTGGCGGGCAAGATGCCCGCGCTACAAGATTTAAAGCCAGACTAACCGTAGCGCAGGCGTCCCGCCTGCCAGCACGAAATCGATATGAAAGTTTTTGGCAGAACATCCCATAAAGTGAACAGCCCAGGCGTGACCACTAATATTTTTTCTTGCTATTCGTTTCAGTGCCATGTTTAAACACCTAGCCCTGCCAATTTCGGCAGCTCTACTGCTCCTGGTGAGTGGGTCAGAATCACTTCATTTTCTTGAGCTGTCTCACGTGGGCCGAGTTGCCAATGCCCAAGCCTCGTTTCCCCTACCCGCGGACTTACCGACGGACACGAGCTTGGTGATTGATGGTTCGAGCAGCATGATCCTGCTCAACCAAGCCCTCAAAGCGGCGTTTGAGGCCCGCTATCCGGATAGCCAAGTGCAATTGTCGGTCAGTGATAGTGATGGGGCGATCGCCCGGCTGGTGGATGGCGAGATTGATCTGGCGGCGATCGCCCGCCCCCTAACCCCAGAGGAACAGGATCAAGGCTTAGAAACACTTTTGATCAATCGGGAAAAAATTGCCATTGTGGTGGGGCCAGACAATCCCTTCACGGGAGATTTGTCCTTTACCCAGTTTGCCCAAATCTTTCGCGGCGAAATCACCGATTGGTCAGAAGTGGGCGGGGAACCGGGCCCGATTCGCTTGGTGGATCGTCCCGATACCAGTGACACGCGGCGATCGCTCGGCACCTACAAGGTGTTTCAAACCGCCCCCTTTGCCACCGGCTCCACCGCCATTCGCCTGGGCAAAGATGACACCGCCGCAATGATTGCGGCGCTAGACGATGATGGTGTGGGCTATGCAATCGCCGATCAGGTCATCGGTCTCGACACAGTAAACATTGTGCCGATGCACAAAACCCTGCCGGATGATCCCCGTTATCCCTATTCCCAACCCCGGGGCTATGTGTATCGGGCGGGGGATGATGCTGCACAGACATTGGCTTTTCTCGGGCTCGCCACATCGGCACCGGGCCAAGCGGCGATCACGGACGCGCAAGACGCAGACGCAGAGGCGGTTCAAGCGGCAGTGGCGGCGGCGATCGCCGCCACCGGGTCAGCCGGAGCCACCAACTCGGCTGCGTCTTCTGCAACCAATAATCCGGAAGCAGAGGATTCGGCAACGGGTGAAAGCTCCGAAACAGACCCTTCAGCAACCGCTGATTCGGCAACAGGTGAAAGCTCCAAAACAGACCCTTCAGCAATCGCTGATTCAGCAACGGGTGAAAGCTCCGAAACAGCAGACAATGCCGCCGCAAGTTCCTCAGCAGATTCCGCCAGTTCCGCTGATGACCCCGATGGCCCCGCATCAGACGCCACTACCGCCGGGGCAGGACAAGGGTCGGATTCAGCGACCGATGAGCAGATCGCCGATGCAGAGACAGGGGGCGATCGCGCCACTGCCCAGCAGAAGAACAATGACAACGCCTTTCCCTGGTGGCTGCTTGGCTTGCTGGCCATTCCCCTAATTGGCTTGTTCTTGGCCGGGCTGTGGGGGCGTAATCATCCCAAGAGCGGCACCTCAACCCCCTCAGCCGGAGCCGCTTCGGGTTCAGGCACAACACCGCCCCCCACTACACCCGCCAGTCCAGCGGCCCCCACTTCTCCACCCGCTAATACCCCCTCCGGTGCAGGTGCAGCCGCTTTAGGCGCAGCAGGTGTAGCGGCAGGTGCAGCGGCAGGTGTAGGTACAGGCGCAGGTGCTGCAGCGGCAGGCGCAGGAACAGGCTCAGGCTCAGATGCTGCAGGAGCCGCAGCTTTGGGAGCAGCCGCCGCAGGCGCAGGACTGGCTGCTGCTGGACTCGCCGCCTCCGGTGCTAAACCCGGTCAACCTCCTACACCTGAGACCCCCGCTGCACCTCCAGCAACCGATTCGAGTGCCACCAGTGGCGCTAGTGAGGGCGCTGAACCCAGCAAACCTGCCACAGGCACTGGGTCAGGTTTAGGCGCTTTAGCCGCTGGGGCAGGACTCGCCGCTGGGGCAGCAGGACTCGCCGCAGCCGCCGCAGCTACCAAGAAACCAGAAGCAACACCGACTAGCGAGCCAACGAAACCGACGACTACCCCGACGCCAGGAGCGGATGCAGAAACCACAAGTCCAGCAGCAGACCCCGCTGAACCTACCCCCACACCAACCGGAGCAGGGGGTGCTGGCGCGATTGCGGCGGGTGCGGGCTTGGTGGCTGCTGCGGGTCTGGGCGCTGCAGCAGCAGCCCTGGGAGGTGACAAGGATGCGACAACCGCCAAGCCAACCCCCCCATCCAAACCTGATCCAGCAGGAGCAGTAACACTGCGGACGGACTGCGAAGTGCAACACCTCACCGTCGAGAGCCGTCGCCATTGTTTTGTGCTCTCACCATCTCGGATGGAGGCACTCCAGAACCAGGCTGCTTCTGAGCGTTTAGAACCGGGAACCTATGTTATTCGGATCAAGACAGGCGGCTTTAATGACAACGCACCCCGCAGTTGGGCGCAACCGACGGTGCTGCTCTGGATCTATGGCGGCTCGGTGATCAATCACAAAACCCGATGTCAAGTCCCGGCGACTTGGTCGAGTCTCAATGGTTATGAAGATAGCCTGACCCTGACGGTGGTGGAATCTTGCATCGTGAATGCGCTGTTTTTTGATTCTTATGTTGAGGACAATACGGGTGAGGTGACGCTGTCTATTGCTCAGTTGTATACCTGAATAGAGACCACGGTAAGGTGGGCAAACAATGAGCGGCTACTTGTGTGAGTGAATAACAGAGATTTGCCCACCTTACGCCTTTCTTCTTGCTATAGTTGTGCTTTGCAAGAGAAAACCATGAGCCTAGATGAATTCGGAGATAATATTTGGATTATGGCAGGGGAGCGGGTGAAAATGCTATCCATTCCTTTTTCGACCCGGATGACAATCGCTCGTCTTGCAAATGATTCATTGTGGTTACATTCTCCAATCGCAATCACCCCTGAGCGAGTGGCACAGATTAACCGCCTTGGTACGGTCGAGCATATTGTTGCGCCCAACCTATTGCATCATTTATTTGTTGGCAATTGGTCACAAGAATACCCCAAAGCAAAACTATGGGCAGCACCAGGGTTAGAAACAAGACGGAAAGACTTGGATTTTGCAGGCATTCTCCAAGATCATGCAGAAGCGGATTGGGCATCTGATATCGAGAATTTATTTTTCAGGGCAGCAAGATATTACCGGAAGTTGTATTTTTTCATAAATCTTCTAAGACACTTATCCTGACCGATCTCATCCAAAACCATGACCCTAGTCTAGAAAATCGGTTTTGGCGGGGTGTGAAAAGAATCAATGGGGTACTCGCGCCTTATGGTGGTGTGCCTAAAGACTTAAGGTTGACCATCCGCGATCGAAAAAAAGCAAAAGCATCCGTCCAGAGAATGCTCGCTTGGGATTTCAATAAGCTGATTATCAGTCATGGGATTTGTATCGAAAACGATGCGAAAAATTGGGTATCAAGCGCCTCTGCTTGGATAATTTAATCCTCATTGAAACCCTGAGACTTTTTGAGTCGGGCATTGTTATACGCTAATATCCCAACCTCTCATACACTTTCAGGTGCATTTTAGCGGAATTCTCCCAGGTGTATTGCTTCAGGATCGATTGACTATTTTGAATGAGCGATCGCCCAATCTCTGGTTTCAGAATCTGCCGCATTCCCTGAGCAATGTCCGCCACATCCTCCACATCCACCAGCAACGCCTGCTTAGGGGTTAAAAACTCCGTAAAGGGGGGGCGATCAGCCGTGAGGACAGGAAGTTGGGCAGCGATCGCCTCCATCACCACCAAGCCCCAGCCTTCTTTGACGGAGGGAAACACAAACGCATCCGCCGAACGATACAGCGTTGGCATCTCATGATCTTCAATTACCCCCGACAACAATAACGCCTTGCCCACCTCAATTCCCAACCGTTCAGCCTCAGCAAAAAACGCCTCGCGATAATCTGAATAATCAAACAATGTCATGCCTCCTGCAATGACTAACTGAGCCTGGGGCAAGGTCTCACGCACCTGGGCAAAGGCTTGCACAAGTCGAATCGAATTTTTACGCGGCTCAACCCCGCCAACCGTGAGAAACACAGGAGCGCCAATGATCCCCAAACGTGCCTTAAGTCGGGCTTCGGTTCCATCCGGCGCTGCCCCATACCGACTCGCATCCACCCCATTGAAAACCAGCGGCGCATCGATGCTGTACTGCCGTTGGAGTTCCTGTTGCCAATATCGACTCACACAGAGGCAGCGATCGGGCAGCCGGATCGATTTGTCTTGGCAGTCTTGGAGGTAGGGGCTGTTGTAGCTGTCGATATGGTGGACGGTGCGGATGATCTGGGGGATGGGGTAGCCCTGGTTACGCAGCATCACCAGGGCGTTGGCACTGATGCAGTCTTGGGCGTGATAGATATTGTAGGGTTCCGGGTGCGCCTGAAAGTAATCCACATATTCCTGGATGCGTTGTTGGACAAGGCGATCGGTTGTGGGACCGGGCGGCTGGGTGGGCACCAGACGAGAGTTACATTGCAGCAGACGGCAAAACTGACCGCCGTCTTTATTTAAGGCAAAGATGCAAACGTCTTGACCCAGGCGATGGAGGGCTTCGGCGAGTTCCATGGTGTGGATGACACCACCACGGGGTTTGGTGGAATAGGTGAGGAGGGCAATTCGCATGGGTTACTAAATTTGATCAATCATGAATATATTTTCTCTCGCTACAATTGAGGCATTACTGAAATAGATAATGAAGTCTTAGTAAATTCCATGTAGCGGATTGCGAAAGCAAAGGATATAGTCAAATCCCCCTATCCCTTGCTGGGATAGGCATACAGAACAAAAATCGCACCTCATACTTATAAAATTCGCTATATACAGGTCATCATATAAGAGAGAATAGATGAGTCATTGTGAGATTTTTCGTGATTCGAAAAAAAAATGAGCGATAAAATAAACTTCCGTCAGTCAACCCAATCTGATCTTCCTATTTTAGAAGAAATTCGACAGAAAGCCTTTGAACCTGTTTTTGATTCTTTCCGAAGCATCCTCGGTGATCAAATATACTTTTTGGCTCAAGAACCTGAAGATAGTCAACAAGGACAATTATTAAGCGATATGTTTTTGACAGAGACGGTTTGGCAAGTATATGTCGTTGAATTATCAGATGAAGTAGTGGGCTTTGTCTCAATTCGGATGGACTCTGATTCGAAGGTAGGGGAAGTTGGGCTCAATGCAGTCCATCCGGATCATTCTGGACAAGGTATCGGCACGGAAATGTATAAATTCGCTATCAATCAAATGAAGCGATGTGGAATGCAGGTAGCAACAGTCGCCACTGGAGGCGATCCTAGCCATGAACCAGCACGACGGGCTTACGCAAAGTCAGGATTCAATGTACAAATCCCAAGCGTTTGGATGTGTCAAATACTCTGAAGAGTTGAATAAGATTACAAGTATTCGGTACGCTACAACTGTTGGATTAGCAGCGTTGGGATCAAGAATTTCAAAACCAGATTGCAAACTTGCCATTCCGATCGCCCGATCAAGATCCCAACGCCACCTGATTCACCACCGCCGAATTACTCGCACTCTGCACCCGCTGCTTGGCGACAATCGAATCCGCCAAATACGCGGCATCCCGCGCAATACCCGAAAAACGACCCGAACCCCAGGTATAGAGCCAGGGCAAACCCAAGAAATAGAGTCCATGAATCGGCGTGATGCCGCGATCGTGACCCGGATAGCCCGTGCCATCAAAGACCGGGATTTTAATCCATTCGTAATTAGACGTGTAGCCCGTACACCAGATCACGGTGCCAATCTCGGCGGCTGAGTAGTCGAGTTCAGTAATTTCAGCTACCGGTTCCCAGGCGGGTTCATAGGCGGACTCAAGCGGTGCGTCGATATTATTCTTTTCAATAAAATTATCAATGGTTTGTTTAATACTCTGGGCCACAGCATCCGCCGCATTAAGGTTCTGTTTGAGGTCAGACTTGAAATGCAGTGTGGTGTCCTGCACATCCGCCAACCGTCCATAAAGTTTCATGCCCTGAAGCGCAAAATGGCGCAAGTCAATTTCTCGGCCACCACCGCGTCCAGTAACGTAATGATTAGTTTTGTGGCGGACTTTTTGCTTGTCTTCGTAATGATCGATCGAGAGATCGTAATAGCCCAATTCATCGAGCCAGGCGACCACATCCTTACCGCGATATTGCCGGGGCGATCGCGGCGCACCGCCAACGCAAAGATACACTTGCTTCCCGGCGAGGTGTAAATCTTCGGCGATCTGGCAGCCCGACTGACCCGTGCCGACGATCAAGATAGGCTTGTCCGGCAGTGACGCTGGATTTTTATATTGTGAGGAGTGAATCTGCTGCACGTCTGGTGCAAACCGCTCCCGCAAAGCCGGGATTTTCGGGCGATGGTAGCCGCCGGTGGCAATGACCACTTGGTCGGCCGTGAACTCGCCAATGGTGGTGCTCAGTTCATAAATCCGTTCGTCCTCTCGCTGCTGCAAGCGGGTCACCTCAACCCCTTCTTTAATGGGCGGATTAAAGGATGCAGCATAGTCTTTGATGTATTGCACAATTTCATCCCGCTGCATAAACCCTTCGGGATCATTGCCGGGGTAGTGATAGCCCGGCAGGGTGCATTGCCAATTCGGCGTTACTAAACAAAAGGAATCCCACCGTAGCGATCGCCAGGAATACCCAATCTCATGCTTCTCGAAAATAATATGATCAATGCTCTGCGCTTGGAGGCAATAACTCATCGAGAGGCCGGCTTGCCCCCCACCAATGATGGCAACGGAATAATGGGTGGTCATCGTTCTGTTTAAAAAATATAGAGGTGAGTGTTGTTGGAACGTGTTGCTCGAAACTTGAGGGCGTCTTTACATCCCTGCAATACGACTCAGGTTAGGGGGGGCTTGAAGGGGATCTTGTATGCTGAGATACAAAATGTTGGGGTTTGGTGCTATACATAGGTGCGATCGCTAACACGGAAAACGAGTTGGGTTGTCCTGGCACTGCCCTAGCGATTTCAATAGGTCAGTTAAGGGACCTGAGTTTCGGTTAAGCGAAACGATCGTGTTCCTCAAAACCTTGAAATCTCGATGTCAAACCCGGTTGTCAGGGGTCCAGCCCCCCGACACCTCCCGCTGAGGGGGAGATTGCCCTCTCAGACTCCGGCAATATCGGAGCCCGTATTGTTGATTCTGCTGAGGTTCTAAAGTCTTGCGCGATGTCTGCTTATCCAGAACTCAGGCTAAGGGTTAAATCAGGTTCCGCTTTGTGGCATTGGGTACAGAATGATTGGGCGATCTGCATCTGAATGGAGAGAGGACTTGTGCATTGCATATCTAGACCCGAGATCCCCCCTTCTCCCCTTGGTAAGGGGGGTGACGCCGCAAGCGGCTGGGATGACTTGCTTAAGCAAGATTTGACTGTAGACCCCCCTTACTTAGACGCTTTGCGGCTTCCCGCAAGTTAGGGGGTCGGCGCAGCCGGTGGGATCTCGTTAGCTCTGCCAATCGGTGCAAATACGTAAGTCCTGAGAAAAGAGAAAACCCCCACCTGTGACCGATTCATTCACCCAGACCCTTAATGCACCCCGACTGCTCTTTGATTTGCAGCAGGCCAATCAGCTTGCCCAGAGCATTTATGGCTGTTTGGAGGCGAAGGCGATCGCCACTCGGATCACGCAGGGGTTGGTTGAGCAATTTAACTGTGCCCTGGCCCGGATTTGGCTAGTGGAGCCGGAGCGAACCCATCTCAAGCTGATGGCCTCGGCGGGGCTCCATACCCGCACCAATGGCGAATTTGCCCGTGTGCCCATGGGGGCATTCAAGGTGGGGAAAATTGCCCAGAATCGGGTTTCATTTTTAAGCAATAATCTCCCCAATGAGCCGTGGGTCAAGGATCGGGACTGGGCGATTCGCAACCAGATTCAGGGGTTTGCAGGCTATCCACTGGCAACAGCAGATCAAGTGGTGGGCGTACTTGCCGTGTTTCGGTGTGACCCTCTGGAGCCAGAATTTTTAGAGGTGCTCCTGAGTCTTTGCTCTACTGTAACTGTAGCGTTGGGCTGTGCCCTAGAATTCCAGGCCCGGCAGCACCCTGCGGGTGTGCAGACGCCTGTCGCGCAGACGCTGCCATCGGTCCTGCTTTCGGATCAACTGGCGCGTTTGCTCAAGGCAGTGCCGCTCCGGTTAGTGGGGACAGAGCGGGCCCTGCCGTTTTCCGTTCATTATCTGTTTCTCCAGCTTGCAGAGTTGATTCAACGCTTGGGTTGTATGACCTGTGGGTTAACCTATGATTCGGAGTCTGTGGTTTTGAGCGCGATCGTCCCTGCGCCTGATGTTATGGAAGAACCGCCAGACTCAGGGGACGAACTGAAAGCCAAAAGTCTTGAAACAAATATTCTTGAAACAGAATTCAGCCCCCTGTTGTTTGCCAGTGCCTGCCTCGGCGGAGCGCTCGAAACTGTTCTGGATCGCCCCCATAAGGTTTTACAGATTCGACTAAAGCTTCCGTATCAAGGGGTGACGGCAGAACGTCCCATCCGGGTGCAATGTCAGTCAGCGCTGTTGCAAGGGGCGTTTACCCAGATGGTCGCGACGGCAGGTTTGCGGCTCTGGGCGACGCCCGATCGCACCGTGCCCCTGATTACGGATCAGGTGAGTTGGGTGCAGGAGAGCCAATTGGTATTATGGGTGCAAACCCAGACCCAACAAGCAGTTTTGCCTCAGGGGATTAAGGCGGTGCTGAATCTGGCGGTTACGCCGGGGCAATTACGAGAGGCGGTTGAAACGGTAATGCAGGGGGAGCTATGGAATATCGCAGCGGATGCCCCCACCCAAAAAATGCTCTCCACTCGGGAGCAGGAGGTGATGGGACTCTTGGTTAAAGGGTTGCGCGATCGCGACATTGCTGGCGAACTCTACATCAGCGAAAGTACGGTCAAGTTTCATATCAACAATACCTTGACTAAATTGAAGGTAAAAACCCGAGTGCAAGCGGTGTATGAGTTAATGCGTCATGGGTGGTTGGAGGAGGGTCAACAAGCCTGATAGCTGAGTACAAGACAAAAAACTATTAACCTGTGTTTCAGTTAAGCGAAACTATCGCACTCCTCAAAGCCTCGAAATCTCAATGCCAAACCCGGTTGTCAGGGGACTCGCCCCCCGACACCTCCCGCTGAGGGGGAAATTGCCCCCTCAGACTCCGGCAATACCGGAGCCAGTATTTTTAATTCTGCTAAGTTTCAGAGTCTTACGCAGTGTCTGCTTATCCAGAACTCAGGTTAATTAGCATCATTCTAAAAAGCCCACAACTTTTACCCTAGCATCGGGTTCATTGGTATATTGAACCGATTTTTCCTCAATGTGTTGGAGTTGGCCCAATGCCAGACCACAGGGACGACCAAATTTAGCCTTAACACGATCGCTCCCCTCTTGCAATGCGGCCCGCGATCGCGCCACAAAATCTGTAAGCGGATATTCGGTTTGGGCTTCAAAATATTGTTTCACCACCAAAGAGGGAGAATAGCAGGTGTCTTGAGTGGCATCGGGCCACTCAATTTGAAATCGAATTTCGGGCATAAGGGATTAATCTTTTTTGTAAACAGTCTGAACCGTGGTGGCATTTTAGCAAGTTGTGCTGATTTAGTGTTAGTCTCATTGGTTTGGTATTACAGATTACAGAAAGCTGATCTAGAGTCAGAATCCTTGCTCATACTCAACCTGCATTGCAAAACCCAAGAATCCTACGTAAAAGAGGGTTTGAAACCATTGGCATGAACTTAAGCACCAAACCTAAGCCCTGCGGGCTATTGAGATAGGATCTCCAAATCGCAGACAGAGAGAATTAACAACCCTGGCAGGCGGAACGCAGATTCGACAAGCTCACTGGCCACCTGCGCAACGGTTTGGCCGCGAATGATCCGTAGCGCGGGCATCTTGCCCGCCACGGTCTAGATTCTAGACAGGGCAAGCTTTTTAGCGTTAAGTTCACGCTGATGTTTCAAACCTTCCCCTACCGCATCTTTTGTTTTCAGGGCACACAATTTAGAGCAGGTATCAGCCGAATACTCTCACCCAGCGGATTGTGAACAAATTTCAACCTCACCTATACATTTCGCTAGGGTAGGTGATTACCCATTCTCTAAGCCAATAAGTTTTCTGAACTCTCCCTATTCATCAAGCTAGCGTTGGAATTTTTGTATTTTTAGATACAAAAAATAAGCAACTAGAGCTTTTAAGGTTCAGTTCAGGGCAAATCAATCTGAACCCATTGCAGTGATTCCAAAATTATTTAGCTAGAGATTCTTCGTGGGGATTTTTGGACTGATATTGAGTCTCGCTCTTTTACTGTTTCTCTTTAACCCATGAGAGCAGGATGAGGTGAGCCTTGGAATCAGGGTAGTGGTACATTGGCGATCGCCAATTTCAGTCAATTCCCAACCTGAAACATTCAAGAAATAGCCATGCCAGACGTAACGACACCTGCTCACAAAACCGGTGACTTTTTTGTTAACTACGAAGAAAAAGTCTTTGAGGATGTGCAAGCTGAACCCGGCGAGAAAGCCCTTGTCACCTTCCACACCGTCGCCTTTGAAGGCTCGATCGGGCTGGTGAATTTGCTCCAAGCAACTCGCCTGATTCGTAAAGGATTTGAAACCTCTGTTTTGCTCTATGGTCCCGGTGTCACGTTGGGCGTTCAACGGGGTTTTCCCAAGCTCGGTGATGAAGCCTTCCCCGGTCATCTGGCGATGAACAACCAACTGGTGAAAATCATGGAAGAGGGTGGTAAAGTCTACGCTTGCCGTTTCGCCCTGCAAGCCCTGTACGGTCATGGCGAACCGTCTCTGATTCCCGGCATTACCCCGATTAATCCCTTAGATGTTCTCGATATCGTGCTCCTACATCGCAAGGATGGAGCCTTTATTCTCGATACCTGGACGATGTAGACCCAACCATCATGCTTGATTACACTCGAACCGTCCGTGCGGCCGCAGCACAAATTTCACCCGTGCTGTTTAGCCGTGAGGGAACCATCCAAAAAGTGGTGGCGGCGATCGCCCAAGCCGCCCAAGAGGGCGTGAAACTGATTGTCTTTCCCGAGACCTTGGTTCCCTACTACCCCTACTTCTCGTTTATCCAGCCTCCTGTCCTGATGGGCAAGGAGCATATGCGCCTCTACGAAGAGGCGGTGGTTGTGCCCAGCCCCGCCACAGATGCCGTGAGTGCAGCCGCCCGTCAGCATGGCATGGTGGTTGTGCTCGGGGTCAATGAGCGGGATGCGGGTTCGATCTATAACAGCCAGCTCATTTTTGATGCCGATGGCACGCTCCTGCTCAAACGACGCAAAATTACGCCGACTTACCATGAGCGGATGGTTTGGGGTCAGGGGGATGGTTCGGGTTTACAGGTGATGGATACGGCGGTGGGTCGGGTGGGAGCCTTGGCTTGCTGGGAACATTACAACCCCCTGGCCCGCTATGCCCTGATGGCCCAGCATGAGCAGATCCATTGCTCCCAGTTCCCCGGCTCCCTGGTGGGGGATATTTTCCGCGAGCAAATCGAGGTGACGATCCGCCACCATGCCCTGGAATCGGGGTGCTTTGTGATTAATGCCACCAGTTGGCTCTCGCCGGAACAGATTCAGGAAATCTGTCCTCAAGAAAACCTGCAACGGGCGATCCAGGGCGGTTGCAACACGGCCATTATCGGCCCGGAGGGCAATCATCTCACTGAGCCGCTGACCGAAGGGGAGGGGTTGGCGATCGCCGATCTGGACTTTACACTACTCACCAAACGCAAGCGCATGATGGACTCAATTGGCCATTATGCCCGTCCCGATCTCCTGCAACTGCAAATGAATGCCGCCGCCCAGCCAGTGATGACCATGAACCCGCTGCCTATGCCAGGGATGGGAGAAATGACTGACCTGAATGGCCAGAGACTTGGGGAGGCAGAAGGGTCTGAGGTTTTGCAGAACTAGACGGCAATCCTGAAGTGCGGGTTGGCGACAAAGACCCGACCCACCCCGGTCGTCGCTGCGCGAGACCACCCCTCCCAAGAGGGGATTTCTCGCTCAACACCGACCCTTGATTTGAAGTAAAGAGTAACCAGTAGCAAACGTGAGTTCTGGATAAGCAAACACTGCGCAAGACGCTGAAACGCAACAGAATCAACAATACTGGCTCCGATATTGCCGGAGTCTGAGGTGGCAATTTCCACCTCAGCGGGAGGTGTCGGGGGGCGGGTCCCCTGACAACCGGGTTTGACAACGAGATTTCAGTGCGTTGAGGAATGCGATCGCTTCGCTTAACCGAAACTCACGTTAGCAAGTAACAAGTTCAAACGTAGGGGCTGGGTTTCCCTGCCCTGCGCTAGCCCGATATATCCTACAACCCATTGATTCAAGTTTGGATGCGTCCCATCAATCGTCGTTTTCGCCAGGTGGGCATCGCCCACATCGCAGCATGAACAAGAAACAACTCCTCGTCGAGTTGCAATCCCAAGGGGTGCAACTCGTACAACTCGACATTGGTGCAGCGGGTCGCAAAGGCGGCGCAGGACCATCGGACCATAAGGCGATCGCCATCGATGGCACAACCATTATGGTTCCGGTCTACAACGACGCCGCCACCCTCTCCCCCTATCAGATTTCCGATGGTCAAGTCGAATGCCAAGGACAGACGGTCAGTGAGATTCACTTTCCCCAGCAACCCCAGTTTTATAACCTGAAAACCGCTGAGGGGATTCCCTATAAACACATTGCCCTTCTCCATGGCCGTGATGTTCTGGCAACGACCGTGTTGCAAACTTGTCTGCGCTACAACAACCGCGAAACAGCCTGTCAGTTTTGCTCCATTGGTCAATCTTTAGCCGCAGGACGGACGATCGCCCGCAAGACCCCGGCCCAACTGGCCGAAGTTGCCGAGGCAGCGGTGCGCTTGGATGGGGTCAAGCAAATGGTGATGACCACCGGAACGCCGAATATTTACGATCGCGGCGCGGCCTATCTGACCGAATGTGCTAAAGCCATTAAAGCCAAGGTCAATATCCCCATCCAAGCCCAATGTGAACCGCCAGATGACTTTGTCTGGTTCGAGCGGCTGCGAGAGGCGGGCGTTGATACCTTGGGGATGCACCTCGAAGCCGTAACGCCGGCGGTGCGGGCGCGGATTATGCCGGGCAAGGCAGAGGTTTCGTTGGAGACCTATTTTGAGGCGTTTGCGGCGGCGGTCAAGGTCTTTGGTTGGGGGCAGGTGAGTACCTATTTGCTGGCTGGCCTCGGAGATAGTCTGACGGCGCTGGTGGAGATGAGCGATCGCCTCATTCAAACCGGAGTTTATCCCTTTGTTGTGCCCTTTGTGCCGATTACGGGCACACCGCTGGAGAAGACTGCACCGCCGGATAGTGAGTTTATGTATCGGCTCTATGAGCAGGTGGGGCAACTACTGAAAACGGCAGGGATGTCTTCGCAGAATATGCAGTCGGGTTGTGCCAAATGTGGGGCTTGTTCGGCGTTGTCGAGTTTTGAGTAATGGGGGTGGCGGATGGGCGTCAGGGCTTGCGAGATCCCCCCGGCTGCGCCGACCCCCTTGGTAAGGGGGTTCTACAGTCAAATCCTGCTGAGGAAAACCATCCCAGCCGCTTGTGCGGCTTCCCGCAGGGTAGGGGGGAAGGGGGGATTAAGGGTCTAAATAGTCAATCCGAAAAGGGATGGTGGATGAGCATCAGAGCTTGCGAGATCCCCCCGGCTACGCCGACCCCCTTGGTAAGGGGGTTCTACAGTCAAATCCTGCTGAGGAAAACCATCCCAGCCGCTTGCGGCGTCACCCCCCTTACCAAGGGGGGAAGGGGGGATTAAGGGTCTAGATAGTCAATCCGAAAAGGGAAAAAGCAATCGGCGGGCCAGCCAATTAACGATGGAAACCCAGAGAAACTATGCGTCAATCCTATCGATTTGAACTGGCCAAAACCACGGCCCAAATCCGTGCCTACTTTGAGTTGCGGTATGAAATTTTTTGTCGCGAGCAGCAGCTTTTCCAGGGGCGGGATTGGGATGAGATCGATCGCTTTGCCCACCCGATTGTGGCCCTCACCAACGGACATAACTACCATCCTGATCTGGTGCCTTCGGAGCAGGTGGTGGGGGTGGTGCGGATTTATGAACCCAAACCGCGCGTTTGGTATGGCGGACGGTTGGGGGTGCATCCCGCCCATCGGCGCGGCTGGCGCATGGGCAAGGGGCTGATTCAAAAAGCGGTGATGACGGCCAATGAATGGGGCTGTGATCAGTTCCTGGCGACGGTGCAACTCCAAAATGTACGCTTCTTCCAGCGGCTGCATTGGCACTCGCTCAAAGAAATCACAATCTGCGATCGCCCCCACCACCTTATGGAAGCCGACTTGGCCCATTATCCACCCAACGGTGAGCCACGACCGCCATCGGTGCCACAGTTGTTTGAGGTGGCGTGAGGATAAAACTTGCTTTAGAAAGCGTAGTGGGCCAACCCACCTCCCCCCTCCGGGGTACTCCTCCCGAGAGGAGATTTTCAGCGAAAAATCCCCTCTCGGGAGGGGCGGTCTAGCGCAGCGACGACCGGAGTGGGTCGGGTTTGAATGGTTATTGCAAGATGAATGTCTAGGAAAATGCAACTCACCCAACTTGCAACCCAATTGCGCCAGACGTTGGGCATTGCGCAAAAACAAGATATCCAACTTGCGGCCCAGTATCTGCCCTCCAGCACCGAGCAAACCATTCGTTTGGGGGATGACTGTGCGGCAATTCGCCAAGGCGATCGCTACCTCTTGCTGGCCGCCGAGGGCCTGTTGCCCCACCTCGTCACCGCTGAACCCTGGTTTGCGGGCTGGTGTGCGGTGATGGTGAATGTCAGTGATATCTATGCAATGGGAGGCGAGCCGATCGCAGTGGTGGATACGCTCTGGTCGCCATCAAAGGCAGCGGGCCAAGCGCTTTGGCAGGGCATGCAGGCAGCAGCCCAGGCTTACCATGTGCCGATCGTGGGCGGTCATACCAATTGCCACAGTGACTACACGGCGCTCTCGGTAGCGATTTTGGGTCAGGCAGAGCATCTGATCACCAGCTTTGACGCCCAGCCGGGGGATGTTTTGTTGATGGCGATCGACCTCCGGGGCCAACCCTACAAGCAGTATCCCTTCTGGAATGCGGCGACAATGGCTGATCCCCAGCGCTTGCAAGGTGACTTGGCGCTATTACCCCAGATTGCGGCGGCGGGGTGGTGTCGGGCGGGGAAGGATATCAGTATGGGGGGTGTGTTGGGAACGGCGTTGATGTTGCTAGAGACCTCAGGCTGTGGGGCGGTGATTGATCTGGATAAAATCCCGCAGCCTGCCAATATGGATTTGCTGGCTTGGCTCCAGCATTTTCCCAGTTTTGGTTTTTTGTTGGCGGTGCAACCGGCCCATGTGGAGCAAGTTTGTGCTGCGTTTGCGGGGCGGGGCTTGGTTTGTGGGGCGATCGGCCAAGTGGACGCGAGTCCCGCGCTCAAGGTGCGATTGCGCTCTGCGCAGTGCCAAAGGCAATCGGGGTCTGAAACCGTTGTGTTGTGGGATTGGACGGAGCAGCCATTGATGGGGTTTCGATAATCCCCGATAGAGGATGCGTTGCCATTCCTACCGGACTGATTTTTAAGCCAATTTTTGTCATTCACAAGATTTTCACATTCATGAAAGTTTCACATTTTGTAATTTCTAGCTTTCTGAGTAATTTTTTGCCGTTCACAAAATTTTCACATTTTGTCGCTATTGTTACAGACACTAAGAAAATTTCAATTCTTAGCATTTCTCTAAAAAAGTAATAGTAGAGGTTGACTGACATGAATTTTCAGGGAAGTAACGTCAAAGCGCGACAAATGCAAGGGGTATTAAACAATGCGAGTAAGGCATTGGGTTTATCTGCAGGACTCCTATTGCTGTCTACTGCTCCGGCTGAAGCATTGATTAAAGATGGCGTCTTTAGTCTTTGGCTTGAATGTAATAATGATGGTGTGATTCACACCGTCGGATCGAGCGATCCCGTCAATGGCTGGTACTATACATCCGATGCTCGAAACGACAATACGGACGGGCATTTCTACGATATTGCGGGCATTGCAATCCGACAGTTTGAAGATGAAGTGGTTGTTGCCATTAGTGGGAATACCCCCCTCATAGGCACAGGCTTCGATCGCCAGGGCAAACAAGTGGTCTGGGGAGATTTATTCTTCTCGGATGGCCGTCAGAGCTTTAACAATGCGATGCAAACGGGGAACCTCTACGGCATTCGCTTCGCAGATACGAATGAATCCGGTGCTTCACAACTTGGAGTTTACAACAATGTGGTTGCTAAGGGGGTTGGGGTCAATAACTTTGGGCATCGCACCTATGACAACTATGTAAATGTTGTGGGTGAGGCCGGCAGTACCCAGGCGAACTTCTTGGGAGATATGGCGCTCTCAGACCTCCAGGGTAATGGCACGTATCTTGATGGTAATGCAACGGGCTACAACGTTATTGGTCAAGGTACCAAGGTGGGTGATGATGGCTTTAGCCTCCTAGATTTAGGCGATGCATTGTTGCAAGATTTGGATCTGAACAACTTTGCTGCTGCTGGTGACCAAACGATCGCCTTTAAATTTAAGCAGTCTGCACTGGAATATCAACCCACTGTCCGCGAGATGGCAGACGAGTATGGGGTTGAATGGGTTTGGGATGAACAAGGTGTAACCCCCACAGACAAAGGGATCGTGCAACTGGATCAAGACGTTGCAGCCGCTGAAACGGAAGTCACTCGGATTACTCAAGAGCATTTGAAGCCATTGAGCAAAGCGATCGAAACAGAGCGCAAAACAGTGGATGGATATACAGCGGTTAAAGCGCTGAAAAAGGCGGGTGATAGCTGGTCAGATGCACAAAAAGCTCAAGCCATTGCTCAAGGGGTAATCGATGCGCTGGCTCCGAAAAAACAAGCCTGGGATGCTATGACAGAGGCCGAACGTGAAAGTGCACCACCGGAGGCTATTTGGACTCGGAAAGATGGTGAGGACTGGGCCTATCAACAGGAGCAAGTCGGCACATTAAAACAACAAATTGATGCAATAGAAGCCAAATATTCTCCCGAGGAACTCACCTCGGCTAAGCAGACCTACAATCAGTTCCTCAAAAAAGAAGTTCGCAACCATCCTGACCCAGCGTTCCGTGAGAACTATGCAGCGCTAGAGGCTGAGAAGAAGCAATGGGGTAGTGCGAAAAAGGTACAAGAGAATAACCGCAAAGATCTGCTCACTGAGAAGCAAGATCTGGAGGACTACATTGAAAACACCCTTGCGAAAGCTCGTCAGGATGTTTTGGATCAACGCTTGACTGAATCTAACACATTGGCACAGGCTGAGCTTGAGCTAGAAACTGAACTGGGTGGGCCGCGAACTGAGAACTACGGTATTCCCAGTGGTGAAGTCAAACAGCACGAAGAAGTGCCTGAACCGTCTACGCTTGCGGGTGTTGTGATCGCGCTGACGATGGGAGTACGTGCGAAAATGAAGCGCTCCCGTGATCACCACAAGTCTTAAGTCTTAGTCACACATCGATTGAGATGACTTTTAAAAGGGGCTTGGGGTAGCGACAGGCAATTATCCCAAGCCCTATTGGCGTTAGTGTGGAGGCATGGCGCTTACTCTTTAGAATCTGAGTTAACGTGAGTTCTGGATAAGCAGACACTGCGCAAGACGCTGAAACTCAGCAGAGTCAACCATATTGGCTCCGGTATTGCCGGAGTCTGAGGGGGCAATTTCCCCCTCAGCGGGAGGTTTCGGGGGGCTGGACCTCTGACAACCGGGTTTGACAACGAGATTTTAGGGTTTTGAGGAATGCGATCGCTTCGCTTAACCGAAACTCACGTTGAGTTAAGGTGTGGTTGCGCTCTGTACAGCGCCAAAAGCAATTGAGGTCTGAGAAGGCGGTGTTGTGGGATTGGATGGAGCAGCCGTTGATGAGGTTCGCTGAAAATCTTGATGCTGATCGCCAGTGAATATAAGATAACTTGAATAAGCGTCTTGGGTAGAGAAAAGAGGGAAAACATCCATGGCAATGCATCTTGGTGAATATGCACCAAACTTGATTATGATTGGTGCAGGCAAAGTCGGTTCCACATCAATTTATAAATATCTACGTGATCATCCAGCGGTATGTTTGTCAAAAAGCAAAGAACTCTTTTATTTTTTACCCTCTGCTATTCGAGAAAGTCATAAACCGTGGGGTGCTATTACAACACCAGAAGACTACATCGCCCAATTTTCTCATTATAAACCAGGGCAAGCAATAGTAGAAATCTCTACAAATTATTATGCGTATCCTGAGTCTGCTGCTTTAATTAAAGCGGCTTGTCCTCAGGTAAAGCTATTAATGGTGTTGCGGGATCCAGCCAATCGAGCCTTTTCCTCCTATAATATGCGCTTGCGCAATGTGGGAGATGTACGTCCTCTGTCTAAAGAATTAACAGATACCCAATCCAAATTCATCCAGCGAGGGTTCTACTTTGCTCAATTGAGTACCTTTTTGAAGTCTTTTAATCGTGAGCAAATAAAGATCCTCTTCTTTGAGGAATTTATAGCTAATAAACAACGTTTTAGTCAAGAGCTTTGTGAGTTCATTGGAATTGAGTTTTTTCCTTGGCAGCAACAATACCATGGCCGTCCAGGTGGTGCTCCGCAAAAACGATGGCTGCATCAACTCCTTTCAAAGCAGAATCCAATGCGGACTGCGATCGAAAACATGCTTACTGCTTTTATCGATGAAAGAGAAGTAGAGGAGGCTCGCAAAAAAATCATACAATCCAATATCAAAAAAGTGAGCTTACCACCAGCTTTAAGAGGTCAAATAATTCAGATATACGCAAATGACATTGCTCAACTAGAGGAGTTTTTAGGACGAGATCTCTCTCACTGGAAAAAGATTTAATCTGGAGGATAGAAAATAATCAAACGTGAGTTTCGGTTAAGCGAAGCGATCGCATTCCCCAAAACCCTAAAATCTCGTTTTCAAACCCGGTTGTCAGGGGTCCAGCCCCCCGACACCTCCCGCTGAGGGGGCAATTTCCCCCTCAGACTCCGGCAATATCGGAGCCAGTATTGTTGATTCTGCTGAGTTTCTAAAGTCTTGCGCGATGCCTGCTTATCTGTAGCAGCGTTGGTCGGTGGTTAGGACAATAGCGTAGTGCGATCGGTGAGTAGGCATTGAGGGCATCTAGGGCTTTTCCTGAGGTTTTCTCTAGGGCAGAGACGTTGCCGGAAATGGCTTAATCGGCGGCTTGACTGTTAGGATTGGTAATGGGCAGGATAGCAACGGCGGTCATGGGGCTGGGTTGAAGGACTGGTTTTAATTGTAGCGATCGCTCGGGTGGGTGAAAGTCCGGTGTGAAGGGGGCGATCGACTGGGTAAATATGAGAGTCCGGTTTGAAGGAGGAGACTATCAGAAAATACACCATAATCACACTTGATATTGAAGCCACACTGCAAACACTTGACACAACCTCGCTGAAGAGAGTTATAATGGCGGCGTCATGTGCATTTCGCCAACAACATTGTTTTAGTTTAGAGTAGTATCACTAGGCTCTTAACGCTTGTTGAGAGGTTTCGGTATGGGAATCGTCAATTTGTGAGAGCTCTATCAGACTTGTCTTTTTTATAAATGATGGGTCTTCGGGGTCTGGGATTTGAAGGGGAGCATCCCAGTTACGCAACCCCTCACCTTAATCCTCTCCCCAGGGAGAGGATTAAGGTGAGGGGAAGGGAGATTGCTGGAAGGTAGTACTGAGATGGCATTGGCAAAAGTGGGATGCTCCCGGTTTAAAGTGTATCGATTAATAAATTTATCGTGCGTTGCGATCGATGAAACTCTGTCACCTCGTGGCATAAGGTTAACTTATCACCTTAAACTCAGAAGACCCTGAATGATATTGTCTGGTTGCAAAGACTCCTCTGTAGATTTCGAGCTTTCTAAAATCATGATACTCGAAAGACTGATTTAACTTAAGTTAGTATTTTTTTTACACCGAATTCCATATATTTGTGTCCACAAAAAGACATAAATTTTGTACTATTCGACATCAAACTTTTACCTTTCAACTCTTTGTGATCTGGAGGATTTTTCTTCGGTTAATACTGTACTGAATAGTAAATCAATTTCATATGAATGAACTTTTATGACAATCTTCTTTGATTCCGGGAAATTGGGATGGCTCTAATCCTTATTTTGCTGTGGTCGGGAATCCCGATATGATTTCGGATTGCTATATGTATGAAAGAGTCAAGATTTTTGCATATGATAGCATCTGAGTATTGCACAACTTACGATCTGTTTGAGAATAATTTTAGACCTAGTTAAAGCTATGGATGGTAATCATGAATTCTAGAGAGGCTGCTCCAACGGTTCCTCAACCTTCAACTTGGCGCTGGGGATGCCGATGCAATGGTAAAAAACGCTCCCAAAAATTTCATTGTCCTTCTTTTCTGCCGCCACGGCCTCCTGAGCTTCCTGACCTAGCTATCTATAGTCAGGAGGAAATGCTAGAACAGGGAAGAAACCCATCTTGGGACAGCCCAGACATTATTACAAATAATTGGAGACCGTTCCGATTGTTTGAAGAAGCCC
>JBCDEB010000060.1:0-37731 GCA_039180005.1 Cyanobacteria bacterium P01_G01_bin.54
CTGCGCTACGGGTTTCTGCGCTCAATAGCCTGTAGCGCGGGCATCTTGCCCGCCACCCAGATCAGCCTTCGCTTTCTGTGTTCATACAATCCGGATTCAGTATCAGACTCCGGCAATACCGGAGCCAGTATTGTTGATTTTGCTGAGTTTCGACCGTCTTGCGCAATGTCTGCTTATCCAGAACTCACGTTAATCTATCTTGGCGATTTTGCATTTGAACTAATCTGCCAAGCTGAATCAAAATCGCATGTTCCCTTCTGTGGAGTCTCTATTTTCTTTCGGGTCTGACTTCTTCATTCCAACGATTAATATCAAAATTAGGATTGTCTTCGGGAATACTATGTCCTAAAGAACTCATCCAGGTATGGAGCTTATTTAATAGATCCTGTGTTTTCCTGGGGGCGAAATCTGATAGATCAAAAGATTCACTCATATCTGCACCGAGATCGTAGAGTTCGACCCGACTTTCGGTGATATACTGACCCCCCTGATCTAAATCAATGTAGTCACCAAAAAAGTGAATGAGTTTATAGTTGCCTTCGCGAATTATGGCTGCTGGCGTTGCGCCCCAACGCACATCATAGAGTGGCATAAACCAGTATAAGGTGTCTCGATCCCAGCCTGTCTGTTGCTGGAAAAGCGGCACAATACTTTTGCCATCCAAGATATGATTCTCAGGCACAACAGCACCCGTAACTTCAGCAAAAGTGGGATAAAGATCAGTGGCATAGATAGGGGTTGTCGAGATGGAGTTGGGAGGAATTGCTCTCGGCCAGCGGATCAAAAAAGGAACCCGAATTCCACCCTCATAGACCGAGCCTTTGCCATATCGCAACGGTGCATTGTCAAAATAGGCATCGACGCCGCCATTGTCACTCATAAAGATAACCAGTGTATTTTGTGTCAATTGCAGCGCATCTAGCCGATTCAATAAGCGACCGATGGCTTGATCGAGATGCTGGATGGCAGCCAGATAAACCGCATTATGTAAACCCGCTTCGGGATACCCCTGAGCACGATACTGCGCCACAATCTCCTCAGGTGCAAGGATCGGCCCATGAATGGAATGGTGGGAAAGATAGATGAAGAACGGGTTGTCTTGATGGCGTTCCATAAACTGAATGGCTTCATCGGTCAGAAAGTTGACCCCTTTATCCCCGTATCTTTGATATTGACTGGGCTCAGTGACGGGATTTACATAATCGAAGCCGTAATATTGCTTGCCCGTTTCCGTGAGATAGGTATAATACCCATCTTCTGTATTGGTCAAATGCCACTTCCCTAAGTAAGCGGTTTGATAGCCAACCGTTTGTAAAACTTCACCCATTGTGAAGGCTTCACGGGGTAAATGCTCAACGTAGCGTGGCTCTTGAACTTTGGCATAGGGATAATAGTAAGGGCCAATCACATGCCACATACCATTGCGTGCTGTATGTTGACCGGTTAAGAGTGAGGCCCGGGTGGGCGTACATTGTGGCGTCACATAGGCATCGGTAAACCGCATCCCTTCTTGGGCTAAGCGATCAATATTGGGGGTGGGCACAAATGGATTGCCATAGCTGCCAATCGCTGGCCAGCCCAGATCATCAATCGTAATGAAGAGAATGTTGGGTTGGGTGAAGGCTGTGGCTGCACTTTGGGCGTGAGCGACGTGCTGCCACAGGGGAGCAGTCAGCAGACCTCCTAATGCTTGGAGAACGTGACGGCGTTTGACGTTCATGGCCATTTGTAATTGAACTCAACTTTAAACTGAACTCAATAGGGGCGCTGCCCCTAACAGGGTTTGGGTATAAGGATGTTGAGGATTGGTGAAAATCTGCTCAGTGGGCCCCAATTCAACGATTTGGCCCTGACGCATTACGGCAATGCGATCGCACAAAAACCGCGCTACCCAAAGATCATGGGTAATAAAGAGATAGGTCAGTTCGAAATCT
Source organism: Cyanobacteria bacterium P01_G01_bin.54 (assembly GCA_039180005.1). Lineage (GTDB taxonomy): Bacteria > Cyanobacteriota > Cyanobacteriia > Cyanobacteriales > Spirulinaceae > SIO3F2. Next base: position 1,935 of record JBCDEB010000060.1, read on the forward strand.
GCCTTGAGCGCCTTCATTAGCTCTAAAACCTGGGTCTGCACCGTGGCATCGAGCATACTGACCGGTTCATCACAGATAATCAGTTTCGGTTGGGTGATCAGGGCGCGGGCGATCGCCACCCGTTGCTGCTGTCCACCGGAGAGCTCCCGAGGATAGCGATTGTAATAGTCTTGAGGCGGTGTCAAGCCCACCCGTTTAAGTAGACTGTAGACCTCTTGCTTGGCGGCGGTGGGGGTGGCAATGCCGTGAATAAGTAGCGGGTCGGCAATACTCTGACCAATTTTCATCAACGGGTTCAGGCAAGCCAGTGGGTCTTGAAAGATCATTTGCATCTGCCGCCGCAGCGGTCGCAGAGCTCGCGTTGAGAGGGTTTCTAGCGCCTGCCCGGCAAAGCGCACCGTGCCCGAGGTCGGGCGAACCAGTTGCAAAATCGTGCGGGAGAGAGTGCTCTTGCCACAGCCGGACTCGCCGACGAGGCCCAGTACTTCACCAGGATACAGACTAAAACTGACCCGATCGACTGCCTTGATAACCTCCGGCGACTGGCCGGTCATCAGTTGGGCTAAGAAATTGGGCTCTAGGGTGTAATACTGACAGAGATTTTCCACCGTGAGCAAGGGCTCTGGTTCGGGGCGATCGAGGGGGTCTTGGGAGCGGATCGCCTGGATCTGCAACGCCGATTCGAGCAAGGACTGGGTATAGGCATGTTGAGGCGCGGTGAGGATAGCTTTGGCTGCGCCTGTTTCGACGATTTGGCCTTGGTACATCACGGCGACGCGATCGCAATATTCAGCCACTAAAGCTAAGTCATGGGAAATCAGCATTAGCCCCAGGTTCCGCTCGTCACAGAGCCGGGTCAGCTCCTGCAAAATCTCTGCTGCTACAGTGACATCCAGGCTGGTGGTCGGTTCATCGGCAACGATGAGCTGGGGGTCAAGCAATAGGGCCAAGGCGATCGCCACCCGTTGACGCATACCGCCGCTAAACTCATGGGGATATTGACCCCAGCGGTTGGCGGGAATTCGAACGGCGTCTAGGACTGCGAGGGATTTCCGTTTGGCTTGGACTTTGGCGAGCTGCGGGCGATGGCTGCGCAGGGTCTCCAGACAATGGTCGCCGATGGTCATTAAGGGGTCGAGACGGGTCATCGGGTCTTGGAAGACCAGGGCGATCGCCTCACCGCGAAACTGGCGCAGCTCTTGTGGGCTCAACTGCTGGAGCGATCGCCCCTCAAAACGGATCTCGCCTTCAATTTGAGTGCCCTGGGGCAGTAGTTGCAGCAGAGCCCGCCCCACCGTGGACTTACCACAGCCAGACTCCCCCACAAAACCCAGGCGCTCACCTGGAGCGATCGCAAAGTCAATCTGGTCAACGGCCCATTGCAGGGGCGATCGGGCTTGGGGGTAGGCAATGCGCAACTGTTCAACGGTGAGGAGGTCACTCATCACGACTCGACCCGCAATTCGGTAATCGCGTCGTTATGGGCGGCTTTGCGCACCAGATAGGCCAAGGCATAATCTCCGGCAGGATGCTGCTGGAGCACTTGCGCTAACTCGACAACCTGCTGGGCGAGCTCGGGACCGAGCTTCTCTAGCATCTGCTCCTGCTCGCGGTTGACCGCATTTTGCTCACGAAATTTCATTTGCCACTCAGAATCAAAAAACTGCTCCAGCGCACCACTGACCCCCAACTGCATGAGAACCTCCCATTCGCCGCGATCGCACCAATAGCCCTCGCATTCATTACACCGCTCTAAAAAAAACGGCGTTTTCGCTTCCACTTTCGCCCGTGTCAAGTAGCGCCGACATTCCGGGCAGAGCGCCGCTCGGGCATCTTTAGGGGAAGGGGCAAAGGATGGCAGGGGATGGTTGAGTACTTGGGCCGTGGCCGCTTGGGGGGGATGGGTCGCCTGCCATTGCGCATATTGGGCTAGGGGTAGCCAATGGCCCTGACATTCGGTACAGTGCTGCACCGCAACCCCTTCGGGAAGCGTGGTTTCAAGCAGGGCAGTCCGGCGGCATTTGGGGCAATCCACGGTGACGCTAGAGGCGGTGGTTGTTCAAAGTCCCATTTTAGTGGCTTGTGTCACGCTTTTTGCAGGCAGCGGGGGGAAGGATGATATCTATACTGACGCCGGAACTTTGTCCTTGGCTTGAATCAACTCAATCTTGTAGCCCGTCGGATCTTCCACAAAGGCGATCACCGTTGTGCCATGCTTCATTGGCCCTGGCTCCCGTGTTACTTTGCCGCCTCGCGCTTTAATTTCATCGCAAGTTTTATAGATATCATCCACGCCCAGAGCGATATGGCCATAGCCCGAGCCAATCTCGTAGGACTCTACCCCCCAGTTGTAGGTCAGCTCAATCACGGTATGATCATGCTCCTCGCCATAGCCCACAAACGCGAGGGTAAACTCGCCACCCGGATAATCTTTCTGGCGCAAGAGCGTCATGCCCAGCACCTCACAATAGAACTGGATCGATTCCTCTAGATTGCCCACCCGGAGCATGGTGTGTAACATTCGCATGGTTTGGTTCTCTTAACAGGTTCACTACCGATACAGGATATCGTCGAATCTGTGTCCTGCCCGTCTGGAATCAGTATTGTATCGGCATCCCCTCATACCAAATCGAAAAAATCCGACGACAGATAAAATCTATTGCTGAGCGACCGGGCTCTTGCCTCTGGCGACGCTACGCGAACGACTCCGTCCTGGGTTGAGCGGAGCCGAAACCTCAGCCCTCACTTTCTGATCTGTAGTCCTAATTCACGGATTCGGTATCACGACCAATGACCCCCCACTCAATTGACGCTATAGTTGCAACACCCCATCATCCGAACCGCGCCCACATTCAAAAAAAATATGGAGATTGCGCAGACCCTGACGGTACTGATCGCCACCTTGATCTGTTTTGTCACTGAGATTTTACCCGTTGATCTGATCGCCCTGATTGTCATGGTGGTGTTGATGGTTCTCCGCTTGGTATCGCCGGAGCAGGGCATCTCGGGGTTTGGCAATAGCGCCACGATCACCGTGATGGCCATGTTTATCCTCAGTGCAGGCATTGCCAAAACCGGGGCGATTCAAGGGGTTAAAGACGTGCTGGTGCGCTTTGGCGGGCGATCGCTGCGGCGGCAGATTGTGGTGATGGGGGCGATCGTTGGGCCCATGAGTGCTTTTATCAACAACACCGCCGTGATCGCCGTGTTTCTGCCCATTGTTGAAGACTGGTGCAAACAGCAGCGGCTGGCGGTTGCTAAGATTCTCATCCCCCTCTCCTTTGCTTCGATTCTGGGTGGGGTGCTCACGGTCGTGGGTACCTCCACCAACATCTTGGCCAGTGGGCTCTCGGAGCAGTTGGGCTATGGCACCTTTGAGATGTTCCAGTTCACGCCGCTGGGCATCTGTGTGTTTGCGGTGGGCTTGGTCTATCTGGCCTTGGTTGCGCCGCGTCTGTTGCCCCAGGGTCATGCTCGGGGTGAGGAGGGCATTTCTGAGGAATATGATCTGCGGGAATATGTCAGCGAGGTGATGATTACGCCGCGATCGCGCCTCGTGGGTAAGACCCTGGCCAATAGCCAAATTCAGCGCACCTTTGACCTGGATGTGTTGGAAATTATCCGCCATGGCACGCGCTTTCCGCCACCGATCGCCGACAAAATCCTCAATCGGGAGGATATCTTGGTCGTGCGCAGCAGCCGTGATGAGCTGCTCAAGATCCGGGTGGAGCAAGGTCTAGAGATTGTGCCCGATGTGAAGTTCAAGGATGAAGGCCCAGAGAAGGACGAGGACGGTAATGGCAACTCGATGCTCGACTCCGAGGAAGAAAAAATGGCCGAGGTGCTAATCCTCTCTAACTCCCGTCTGATCGGCACCACCCTCAAAGAGATTCGCTTTCGGCAGCGCTATAACCTCACGGTGCTGGCAATCCGGCGCGGGGCAGAGTTGATCAAGGGGCGGTTGGGACGCACCCCGCTCAAGTTTGGTGATGTGCTATTGGCTCAAGGTCCGAAACAGAGCTTTATTGGTTTGCAGACCACACGGGAGTTGCTGGTGCTAGAGCAGCGGGATGTGGAAATGCTGCGGGCCAATAAGGCGGCGATCGCCGTCAGCATCGGTCTCGGCGTCGTGCTCCTGAGCGCCTTTAATGTGCTGCCGATCTTGGTCAGTGCCCTGGCCGGCGTCGTGCTAATGGTGCTCACCGGCTGCCTCAAACCGGGGGAAATCTACGGCGCGGTACGCTGGGATATTATTTTTCTGCTCGCGGGTTTGATTCCGCTCGGCATTGCCATGGAGCAGTCGGGCACAACAGAGTGGATTGCGACACAATTTCTGGCGATCGCCAGCGGTCTCTCGGGCTATTGGCTACTGGTCTTCTTCTGGCTGGTCACCACGCTCCTCACCGAAATCCTCTCCAACAACGCTTCGGTGCTGCTAATGCTGCCGATCGCCGTGGAAGTCGCCCAAACCCTCGAACTCAATCCCTTTGCCTTTATGTTTGCCGTCACCTTCGCCGCCTCCAATAGCTATATGACGCCGATCGGCTACCAAACCAACACCATGGTCTATGGACCGGGGGGCTATCGTTTCCTGGATTTCACCAAGGTGGGTGCGCCCCTCTCGCTGCTAATGACCCTGGTCGGCCCGGCGCTGATCATTGCCCTCTACGGCCTGGAAGTTTCCGGAGGGTAAGCCGAGAACTGCGAGTAGAATGGGGAGTGGCCGAGACTTGCTAACGATCAGGACTGACGCACTCGCACCGATTAGCATGGCTGGCGAGATCCCCCCGGCTTCGCCACCCCCCTTAGTAAGGGGGGCAAGGGAGGAGCTCTGCGATTTACAACAATGAAAGCCTTCGCACAGCAAGTCTCGGCACCAACCATTGCACATTTATCAACAACAAGGACAGTTCTAATGGAGCATCGTGGCGTAACCCTGTGGTTTACCGGACTGAGCGGCGCAGGGAAAACAACCATCAGTAAAGTCGTCGCCCAAAGGCTACGGGATGCGGGCTGTAAGCTCGAAGTTCTCGATGGCGATGTGGTACGCACCAACCTCACCAAGGGCTTGGGCTTCAGTAAGGAAGACCGGGATACGAATGTGCGTCGGATTGGCTTTGTGGGCCATTTGCTCACCCGCAATGGCGTGATTGTAATTGTCTCGGCGATTTCGCCCTATCGTGCGATTCGGGATGAACTGAAAGAGAAAATTGGCGATTTTGTCGAGATCTTTGTCAATGCGCCGGTGGAAGAATGCGAACGCCGGGATGTGAAGGGCCTCTACAAAAAAGCACGGTCAGGGGAAATTAAGAATTTTACCGGGATTTCTGACCCTTATGAGCCGCCGCTAACCCCGGAAATTGAATGCCGCACAGACCTGGAAGAACTCGAAGAAAGTGTGGAGAAGGTGATGGGTTACATCAAGGAAAAGGGCTATATTTCTTAGGCTTTAGGTTTTTGTGACTCACTAAATAACAGCGACCCACTTTTTGCTCTAGATAATTCACTCAAGCGAAGTTCGTATTAATACTCTTCTTCGAAAGCGTTATATTTGGAGCTAAAGGTGGGCTATTGCATTGCGAATGCCAGAGTGTAACCATGATTTTCGCTCTTATTTTGGATTGGAGATATAGCAACGATAGTGCTAGACCATTTCAGGAACTCAAAATCCTCTACTAATGGGCAATGCCCACCCTACGTGATATCCCAACCACCTCTCTTCTTGCTATAGTAAAATACTCTAATAACTTTTCTTGAAAAGTTTGGTGATCCCCAACAAGGCAATTAAGAGTAGACCTAAAACTGGGCTAGCTTCTGGAACTGAAATCGGGGTTGTACAACTAGAGTCTGGTAATTCACATTCACAGCAGGTCTCCTCTAGATTAATGTAAAGCAATTCATTGATTTGGGATTCTGCTTCTTCAAGATAAAGATCTGTACTCGCGACGGGGAGTGACGCATACTCTGGCTTAAGAAACTGGCTGATTGTTGATAGATCGGTTGGATCAAAATCATCCGTTATAACAAAGGATGTGAATGGGAACACATAGTCAGTTTCAAAAACAGTGGGGTCAATCTCTGGAAAGATAAGGTAGTAGTCCTTAGCAACTTGGCTAGAGGATAACTGTAAAAACATTAGGTCTTCTAGACCAAGATTGCCATTTTCACCCACGAGGGGCAGGTCTGTATTATTCCACCATTGAGCACTTTCAGCGAGGTTCGAGTTTGTGGGGAAGGACAAAATTTGGTTGACTTCGAGGGGAGTTTGGTTGACGGGGTAAGACCAGGTTTGATGACCATCAATAGGATCTTGGTTGAAGTCATACGCCCACCATAGGTAATGAGTATTGGTGTAGGTGCTGCCAGCAGGAAGACTCACTTGACCGCTGGCAACATATTCAAAGGCAAGTCCACCAGTCTGCGTATAGGTTTGAGGAGTAACGGTCCAAATTACCATGGTTTTGTAATGGGAAGGATTAGCTTAACATTAGGTGTATGGGAGCGTTCTAATTTTTGTGTAAATCTCGGTTCCGAGAACGAAAAATTGAGTTTTACAGCCGGATCGAACACAGCTTTCTGAACACTCCCACGAGAGTTAAAATGACCGAATCTTAATCAGTAACAGTAATACCTTTCGTTAGTCTTTTGACATCTTCCCTGGGGTAATAAACAGGTACTTCAATTACAACAGTTCCACCTATTTCAAAAGCATGCTCAAGTTTGTTTCTCAATTCTTCAATTGAAGATGCCTCGAACCCCCGACACCTATATCCCTCAGCAATTGTCACAAATGATGCTCCTGCATGGTCAAAAGCTGGGGGATAGGTTTGTCCATGTCCATTTTCTTGATAAATACCAATCAGACCATTTTTATTGTTATTAACAACAATAACTACAATATCCAAATCAAGATTTTTACATGTTCTTAGATCTCCGGCACTAGCATTAAATCCACCGTCACCTGCTAAAACTACAATCTTGGTTTGTGGATCTGGATTAGCCAAACGCACTCCCAATCCCATAGATAAGCCTGTACCAAAAGATGAACTCCCTGCAGAAGTCAAAAAATGCTTAGGGGTTTTTGGTTTGCTAAACAACACTGCATATTGCCTGAAGGTTCCAATATCTGCAACTAACATAGCAGATGTATCGTTAATAAGGTTAATAATAGAGATGATATTAACCCCACCTTCCAATGATTCAAGGGATGATAATTTCCTGCGAATAGCATCCTTAATCGGTGTAATGTCATATAACTTTTTAGGAGGCAAATATCTCTCAGCTAATTTATCCAGGAGGAACTCTAAATTGGTTTTCAGATCTCCCTGAATCTGTGTGAAGAATGGGCTTATTTCATCGGGCATAGCACCAGAAAAACTAATCAAGGTTTTATCTGTACCACAACTAAATTGCTTGTTCGGATATACTTGATCTTTCCAATCATAACCGAATGCAATCACACAATCCACGGGAGTGAAAATAATTTCATCTACATTAACGTCCAAAATACCTTTGGCATAACTTGAGCAAGTAAAGTAGTTAAGTGCATGATCATCAGGCAAAATACCTTTGGAATCAAAGGCAAATACAACTGGAAGGTTATAAGTTTCACATAATTGTCTTATGAGACTTGTACTACCTGATCTGATAACTTCGTTTCCGACAAAAATCAAAGGTTGCTTTGCATTTTCTAATACGGAGGCAACATTGTCTATTGCAGCCATATTTGAATCAAGTCCAATCGTTTTGTCAGATGCCGTCACAATATGGTTTTCCTCATAAGGAATTTTTTCTTTTAATATGTCAATGGGAACACTAATCAATGCCGGCCCTTTAGGTTCAGTTTGAGTAATCTCAATCGCTTTTGAAATGATATCTCGTACTTCTTTGATATCATTAATTTCATAAGCGAATTTTGTAACAGAATCATACATCTTCACCGTATCTACGCATTGGTGAGTGTGATTATAGTAGCGAATTTCCTGTTCTACCTGTGCCGTAATAAATAAAACGGCTACCCTGTCTGCATAAGCAGAGTAAATTGCATTAGCCAAATTCGCTGCTCCCGGACCGAGCGTAGAAAAGACTGCTTGTGTTGTGCCCGACATAATAGAATAAGCATAAGCTGCAAATCCAGCTGTGAATTCTGTCGCAGTCAATATCATTTTTAGATCAGGAGTTTCATTAAAAAGAACGCCTTCAGCCTCCCTTCCTGGAACTGAAAATATATGTGTAATACCATGATCAGCCAATGAATCTAAAACAAGTTTAGCTCCAGAAACATCTGTGATTTTACTTGATTTTTTTTCTGTCATCTGGTTATTTTCCTTTCTTAAGTGAGTACCCTTCGAAAAGTTATTTCGAGGAAGAATGCAAGTAGTAGCTAATATATCTAACTTCTTTTTTTAAGAAGTCGAAATGTTGGCATTCGTTGGCTGTGTCATACCGCTCTTTTCGACTGAATTAAATCCTAGTTTCCCATTTTCGGATATGATTTCCTGAAAAAAGAATTTTCCTATTTGATTATTCTCTTCAGAACAAATGATTTTTGCCCGGTGTCCAGAACGAATTACCTCGTCACGCTCTAAATACACATATGAAAAAATAATCAAAACATCCCCTACGCTACAAAGGATTGCTCCGCCTCCATTTGGACAAATACAACCACTCCCCTTTTCTCCCGGAAGAACATACGTAGACCACCTGTTCCCATTGTTGATGTTGACAATTTCAACTTCTTCAAGAGGTAAAATACCAACTCTATCCAATAAATTCTCGTCAATGGTTATGCTCCCAATATAATCCTTGTGGGTACTCGTTACGCAAAATCGATGAAGTTTTGCCGACATAAGTTTTATTTGAGACATTCTCTTGCCATTCTGTCAAATATTCTTTAAAATCAGGACACAATGTTTAGCACAGGATTTCGCGCCTAGCATTTGCTTGACGTATAATTACTACTTCCCCGATGGTGTTACTGCCGCTTTTTTCCGGGCATGACTACGGATTATACAGATTTTTTCCATCTAATCATCCCTGTGCAGGTTTTATTAAGATTTAGTCTGCATAACATCTCTATAGAAGGTGCTATACGGAAATTTTCTGTATAATTCCCTCAAACCTTGTCTAATTTGAAATCAGCACTGGTTTATTAAGGAGGGAGAGAATAGAAACTAGGCAGAGTCAGCAACTCCTGAGTAGTGAGAGGTCGTTCACAATAGCCCATCACCATAGCTGGAATCACCTTCTTGCCTAAACTGTAGTGAAGTCGAACCCAGTTATGGAGCAAGCGCTGCACATCCATAGCTCGTTGTAGTCCCTCCACCCGCTTAGCATAGAGATTCTGTCACCTACGGTAGACATTCGAACGTCGTCGAATCGCGGCATTCTGAGCCTCATTATGATTCGTATGGACTTCATCCACTGGACTCACTGCTGTAAAGGGATGTTCGCTCTTGACCCACTCAACCCGTCGTCGCCCCTGAGACCCTAAAGCCCGATCAGGGTACCTAGAATCTCTAGAGAGAATTTAAATCTGTTCGATTTAGCCATTGTCACTATGTTGCTGGTTTACGTTAAGGAAAAATTGTGACGCCTAGAGAAGCGTATTGGGATCAATACCCAGCGCTAAAAGACGATCGAGTAATTCTTGATTTTTTCTTTTCTCTGCCTCTAAAGCCACTTGAGCTTGTTCTTTTTCCTGCCGTTCCCGTTCCTTTTCCTGCCGTTCTCGATCGGCCGTTTCTAAGGCGCGATCGCGCTGCTCGACCACTCCGACATAATCAACAAAGCGCTCCCCATCAGGATGAAATAGAACCAACTCCCCCTCATCGGTGCTAAATCGGATTCCCAACCGGGGACTGATCCAACCCTCCATCACCGCAGTCTCAGCATGCGGTTCAAGTTGTATCGCTTCTAATCTTTCTCCCTGCCTTAACCATCCCTGCAAACGATTCTTTTTCGGATCGTATAGGTAATATTCTTCAATGCCATGGGTTTGATAGAACTCAAACTTCTTTTGCATCTCCTCTTGGGAATGACTCGGCGACAAAATCTCAAACGCCACCTGTGGCGCAATATTCTCCTCTTGCCATTGCAAATATGATCCCCGATCGCCCTTCGGTCGTCCAAAGACCACCATCACATCTGGCGCTTGGGTTGTTGGCTTTTTTTCTGACTGGATTTCAGCTCGGGTCAAGGGCACCGGATACCATAACAGGTCGGCCGCGATAAACACATCCTCTCGGTCTTTAAAGAGCGCATCAAGACCCCCTTTAATCATAAAAATTAAACGGAGTTGAATCGTATTGTCAGCCAAGGGTTTTCCGTCACTCTCAGGATAAAGCCGTTCGTCTGTGATGGGGGTCAGAGAAAGCTGTTGTACCATTGTGCAAAGAGAGATAAAGATCGATACGCACGATCTAAATTATACACATAGTAACCTGTCACGGCACAAATCTCCCAAAAGCGAGCGTATGATGGATTGTGCCGGCCTACCGTTTAAGCCCCATGACCCTCAAACTGATCAAACTCGACGACGGAACCCTCGTCGAAGTCGAAGTCTCTTCCCAACAAGTCCAACAAATTTCCGGCGGTGGCAAGTTTGTCCGCCAGGTCAAAAACAACCTCAGCGCGATCGAACCCTTGATTGTCCGTGCGTGCAAATCCGTCGCCACGGCCTGGCAAAACGTACGCCAAGAGCTGGGCCAAGAGATGAGTATTGAAACCGCAGAGGTCGAGTTGGGGCTGAACTTTGAGATTGGCGGCGATGTCTATATCGCCAAATCAACCGCGAGTTCTAACCTCAAGATTAAACTGGTACTCAAACCCGTTGAACCTTCTCCCCAGCGATCGCCGAGGACAGAAATGGGATCGGAGCTAGATGCGCCTTAGGAACACAATTTGGCTCCTGAGTTCTGGATCAGCGAACAGCGCGAAAGCCTATGAAACTCAACGAAATCACCAATACTGGCTCCGGTATTGCCGAAGCCCGTCGGGAGCCCTCTCCCCCTCAGCGGGAGGTGTCGGGGGGCTGGACCCCTGACAACCGGGTTTGACAATGAGATTTCAGTGCTTTGAGGAATGCGATAATTTCGCTTAACTGAAGCTCGGGTTGGCTGCCTAAACTCACACGTATAGTAATGCTGCGCGATCGCCTCTGGCACTGCGCCCCAGCGCGATCGCGTTATCATTGTACCTAGTACCCAACAAATGTACTTATGAACCCGGTCGAACCCACCACCTACCTCCTCCCCGATCACACCCAACTCCCCTGCGAGGATGGCACCTTTGTGAAGAACTTCCAAGAGCATCCCCAAAGCGTCCTACTCACTGAGTCGATTTTGCCCGTTCTCGATCGCCTCCATCCAGACGACCAATATTGCATTGGCCAAGACAGCGGCATCTATTGGCGCTCTGCCCAGCCCCCACTCAAGGGTGCAGAAGCACCCGATTGGTTCTATGTACCCAACGTCCCCCCCACCTTAAAGGGTGAGGCACGTCGTTCCTACGTACTTTGGCAAGAAGTGATTCCGCCCCATATCGTGATCGAGTTTGTCTCTGGAACCGGGGCAGAGGAGCGGGATAAAACCCCCTGGACAGGCAAGTTCTGGGTCTATGAAACCGCGATTCGCCCAGCGTATTACGCCATTTATGAAGTCCAAAAAGCCTCGGTAGAGGTCTATCAACTCGTTTCTAACCACTACCAATTGTTGCAACCTAACGCACAAGGACGTTTTGAGATTGAGGATCTAGGGGTAGAGTTGGGGATCTGGCAGGGTGTGTATCATCATATGGAGTTGCCCTGGCTCCGTTGGTGGGATACGGCAGGTAATTTGCTACTGACGGGGCCAGAGCAGGCCCAGCAAGCAAAAACTGAAGCCCAGCAAGCAAAAACTGAGGCCCAGCAAGCAAAAACTGAAGCCCAGCAAGCAAAAACTGAAGCCCAGCAAGAATCTCAACGGGCTGAACAAGCAGAAATTGCGGCGGCCCAAGAGCGTGAACGAGCGGAGCGGGAACGTCAGAAGAATGAACAGTTCATAGCGAAGTTGCGAGAGTTGGGGGTTGATCCCGAGGCTTTGGGTTAGACTGATTGTCTGCCAGCGGCTAGTTAATGTCGCGATCGCCCCTTAACTCTGGTGACACAACGCATCGCCTAGGGGTATAACGGGTGGGAGTGTAGAGCAACCGGAATGTTCCCTGACCATCTGCAAGCCTCGATTGTCTTGATCCGCAGCTGTGAACCTGAAAATCCTGTTTTTGGTACGGGGTTTGTGATTGGGCGATTGCGCGCCGAGACCCTGGTTTTAACCTGTGCCCATGTCGTAGACGATGTGGGCATTGAGACGATTAAAGTGGAAAATTGCCCCGCCCATCTGTGGCGATCGGGGGTAGACCAGGGCATTGATCTAGCGATTTTAAAAGTCGCGGGCCTCGGCGATCGCCACCCTCTGGGGTTCTCCAACCAAGCCCGTCCCGGTCAAGCCATCTGGACTGCTGGGTTTCAACCCGAAGGGGAGGCGATCTCGTTGCGTGCTCTAACCGGCCAACTGGGTCAGGAACGCCAATATGTCACGCCCCAGTTTGCACCGGAGCGCATCGATGCCTGGGAGCTGAAGATTGACGATGACTGGGGGCTACAACCGGGCTATAGTGGCTCGCCCGTGCTGCTTGGCGATCGCGAAACCGTCGTGGCGATCGTTCGCTGTCGCTATGGGGAGGGCCAAACCGGGGTTGCTGTTTCCACCCATTGCCTCAAGCAGCTTTGGCAGCCCGTCGATCGCCACCAACTCCATAAAACCCTGCTCAAGCTGGGCTACTCGGCCCAAGCCCGCCTCTTTACCAAAGCCATTAAGCGTCATGCAGTAGCGGCGTTCTTGATTCACGGTGATCTGGGCTATGGTCAACGCTGGCTCCTGAATCGCCTCATCCAGCGCCATCTGCCCCATTGCCTCAACGGCAAAACGATCACGATTGGTCTCAATCGCCTGGGGCGTCGCAATACTGCGGTAGCCTTTTGGCGGGAGCTGGGGAAGAAGGTAAATATCCGCGATCGCCAGCCGGATATCAATGCGATCGCCCAAGCCGTCTATCAACAATGGCAAACCCAAGATATTCTCATCGTCTTCCATGCCGTCGATGAACTGCCCCAAGCCGTCTTTGGGCAACTAATTGACGAATTTTGGCTGTGCCTGGCCGATCAAACCGAAACCGCTGTGGCGGCGGGCCATCCCTACAAACTGCTGGTGTTTTTTCTGGACTATCGCGGTCGGGTCGCCCAGTGGGACTTGCCTCGCGTGGAAAAGCTGGATGTGCAGAACTATTGGGTGCAGACCCCACGCCTGAGCAACTTTTCCCCCGCCGACCTCACCGCTTGGCTGGAATATGAAGACAGCGATCTTCCCCCCGCCCTTAGTGAAAAAATGATCGAGGAAACGGTTGAGGAAATCTTAGAAAATAGCGAGAATGGCATTCCAGACTGTGTGTTTGAAGAAATCTGTGAACAGTATTGCGATCTGGACTGGGACGAGGTGCAAACCCAATGGCTGAGATTTTGATGGGCGATCGCCCCCAATACACCGGCCAAAAACAGCCTCGACCGGAAGAACGGGATGCCAAGGGTCGTCCCCGACGAGCCTATTTCCCCAGCCCCGAACTGGTCGAAGCTGTGAACCTCGCCCTCTATCTAGAGCGACCCCTGCTGCTCAAGGGCGAACCGGGCTGCGGCAAAACCCAACTGGCCCATGCCGTGGCCTACGAGTTGGGTTTGCCCCTAAAAACCTGGGCGATCAAGTCCACCAGCCACGCTCAGGATGGCCTCTATACCTACGATGCCGTGGGGCGGCTGCGAGATGCTCAGATGTCCCAAATGCTCCCGCCCGAAGAACAAGCTGCCGTGAAACTGCCCCACACTTATATTCAGTTTGGCCCCCTAGGTCACGCTTTCCAGGATGCCCAGCAAACCGTGGTCTTAATTGATGAAATTGACAAAGCCGACCTCGACTTTCCCAATGACCTACTGATGGAGCTGGATGAAGGACAATTCACGGTGCCGGAGTTGAGCCAGGAGCCGATCGTTGCCCAAAAGCGCCCCCTGGTGATCATCACCAGCAACGACGAGAAAGACCTGCCCGATGCTTTTCTGCGGCGCTGCCTGTTCCATTATCTGGAATTCCCGGATCTCGACCGTTTGCGTCGAATTCTCCGGGCTACATTTGCAGACATTGACCCTGAGGTGCTGACTCAAGCCCTCGATCGCTTCCAAACGTTGCGGCGACAGATGGAGCGTCAGGCGGGCAAAAAAGTCAGCACCAGTGAGCTAATCGACTGGGTGAAGGTTTTACACAGCCAGCCCAAGGATGAAGTGCTCGCCAAGCTCCAGGGACAGTTGCCCTATGCAGGGGTGTTGCTCAAGCGCTGGGAGGATCATCGGCGATATTTGAGTAACGAGTAAAAAGTAACGCGTAACAAGTTGCACTTGCAAATGTACGATTCTGAACTTCCCCTTTGGCACCTCTTCAACCGCTTGCAGGCGGCAGGGTTGCCCTTGGGAATTGGGGAATATCAGGCAGTGTTGCAGGCGCTGCGGGGTGGGTTTGGTTTAGCCGATCGGGCGGCGTTGCGGCGGCTGTGTGCGACGGTTTGGGTGAATTCGCCCCAGGAACGGGAGATTTTGGATTTTCATTTTGGGCAAATCTTCTTGCCTCCGGTGAAAAAAGGGGAAGGAGGAAAGGGGAAGGGGGAATCGCGCCCCCAACAACATTGGTCACGTCCGGCGATCGCGCTCCTCCTCACAGTGACGCTCGGTACGGCGATCGCCCAGGTTTTAGCGCGGATTCAACCTGAGACACCACTACCCCAACCCGAGCCAACACCTGAACTTCCTGAACCAACACCGACACCGGGCGGGCCTGCAGTTCTACCACCCGAACCGCAGCCAGAATCCAATCGCCTCCCTTGGTTCATTGGTGCGGGTCTCCTGGGTCTCACCACCGCGATCGCCTTCTGGCAATGGCAACGTCGCCGTCGTAACGTCCCGGTTCAATCGCCAAATAGCCCCACCCGCCTCACCCAGATCCTGTTGCATAACACCGATGAAATCCAGGTCGCCCAGGCAATGCAGCAGCAGCAAGCTCCTACATCTGCCCAGCGCCGTTTCTTCTCCCAAGCCTATTTCCCCGTAACTCATCGCCAAATGAAACAGAGTTGGCGCTATTTACGGCGGTTTCAGCGGCAGGGGCGGAAGACAGAGCTGGACTTGGCGGCGACGGTGCAGCGGATTGGCCAGCAGGGGCTATTGTTAGAGCCCGTGTTGCGATCGCCCCGCGTCAACCATACGGAACTGCTGCTGTTGCTGGATACCGATGGCTCGATGGTTCCCTTTGGGCGTTTGGCGCAGAACCTGGCAGAAACAGCCCAAACGGCAGGGCGGTTGCGGCGAACGACGGTCTATTATTTCCATAACTGTCCGGGGGCGTTTTTGTACCGCGATCGTTACCACCTTGAAGGTGTCCCCCTACCGCAGGTTTTAGCCAACCATGACCCCCGCCCCACAGTGGTGCTGATCTTTAGCGATGCCGGGGCAGCGCGACGGGGAATGAATCCGACGCGAATCCAGCAAACTCAACTGTTTTTGCAATCTTGCCAAGCCCGGTTTGGTCAGGTGGTCTGGGTGAATCCGCTGCCGGAGTCTCATTGGAGCGAGACCACGGCGGCTGAAATTGCTGCGCAGGTACCGATGTTTGGCTTGAGTCGGCAGGGGTTTCAGGGGGCGATCGATCGGTTGCGGGGGCGATCGTGAGTAAGGAGTAACAAGTAGCGAGTAACAAGTGTGAGTTTAGGCGGAGTTGGCGAGATCCCCCCGGCTGCGCCGACCCCCTTGGTAAGGGGGTTTTTAATCTGGCAATTCTGAGGTGATTGTGTAGGGTAGGGATTGCCCGCCAGCAACCAGTTTTGGCGATCAGGAATTACCGATTTGTTTTCTTAAGTTACATGTAAAGGAGTTTTTAATCTGATGAATTCTGAGTTCTAATTCTGATCCAGGATTTATCCCAGCCGCTTGCGGCGTCACCCCCCTTACTAAGGGGGGAAGGGGGGATCTCGGGTCTAGATTATCGATAGACAGTTTGAAGCGATCGCCCATCTCAAATCCACGACGTACGCTCTTGATCTACAAAAGTTTGAGCATCCATGCCCTGCCAAATTTCTTTACCGAGCCCTTCTAGTTCCAGAATGCTACGTTTGGGTTTAGCAAGGTTCTGCAGGTGAATAATGGTGGTTAATTCGGCCAGCAAAGCACGTTGCTCTTTCGGCGTGAGTTGTTGGACTTGGCGACAGATGTCTTGATAAGGCGTCATGGTATTTCGAGCTGACCCGTATAGGCTGATCATGCCACAGATGCAATATTAAAACGTGGCTAGGGGTTGTCATCATTTAGATTTCAAGCTCTGAGAATGACTGGCTTACAGCCCCTTTGACCGTTGTTTAGGTCGGACGCGACCTCCCTTGTCCTATCAGGCTTCTGCGGTTAAATGATGACACGCCCTAAACTGGAAATATCATCATCCTCTCGTCTTTACTCAAAAATCTCCATGCTGGCAACTGACGCTAAACCGAATCGTGCGATCGCCCGTTTTGCGGCTCGGGGTGAGAGTTATCTCTGGTTTGCGGCCCATGCTGCTGTGCCGTTGGCGCTGACGACGGAGTTGCTCTATAGCTTGTGGGCGGAGTTTCGCCAGGATGGGGCGGGGGATGCGTTGGATGTGCCTTGGGTGGTGGTGGCGGATCTGCTGTTTTCGGGCTTGTGTGAAGAGGTGGGGCACGAGCTGTATGAGTTGCGTCCGGGGGTGCGATCGCGGCTCCTGGAACAGCTACAAGCTGAGGGGCGGTTTGGCGAGTCGCGGTTGGTGGCGGTGGGGCGCTATGTCTGGGCTTATGGTGAGGCGCGGCTGGGGAGTGAAGACCCGGATCTGCGGGATTTGGCGCAGGTTTGGGCTTGGTCGGGGCAGGCGTTTTGTGAGCCAGAGGGGGCGGCGCGATCGATCATGGCGGCGCTGGTGCGGGAGCGGGGGGCAGAATCAGGGGATGTTGTTCGGTTGGCGCAGGTGGTGGCGGGGTTGCAGGAGCCGCTGGCGGGGTTTCCGGAGGTGGGGATGTATGCGCGGCTGGCGAGAGCGGGAGAGTTTGGCGATGAGGCGGCGGCGCAGGGGCTGGTGCGGGAGTTGGGGGCGTATCAGCGTGAGCATCCGGATTGTTTGGTGAAGGTTTTGCCGGAGGTTGAGGAGCAGAGTCGGGTTGTTGATAGGCGGGGGCGATCGCGGTGGTGGAAAATTGGCGGGGCGATCGCTGGTTTATTGGTGATGGGGGCGATCGCGGCGAGTGGATTTTTGGATTTTAGACAGGTAAAAATGGCTAGGATTCCAGAAAATAGTATCTTATCCATTATTCAAAATTGGCAATGGGAAATGAGCAAAGATGAAGAGGTATATAATTCCATTAATTCGAGCATCTCTGAAGAGGTATATATTCACATTAATTCAAGTATCCCTGAAAGGGCACATATTCACATTGATTCAAGTATCTCCGTGAAGTTACAAGATCTCATAGGAATATCAACTGTTTTAGAAGAGACTAATATAATAGCATTCGATACTGAGTTATCTGGGCCGCCACTCCTTGATTCGAGTAATTATAGTGTTTCAGGATCGCAAGATATTTTGAGGGATTTGACCAATTCAGAAGATACTGATATGGTGTTTTTTGACACCGAAATACCTGAATTGCTACGCCTCAATTCGAGTGATTACAACATTTCAGAACCGCAAATTACC
Organism: Cyanobacteria bacterium P01_G01_bin.54; assembly: GCA_039180005.1. Lineage (GTDB taxonomy): Bacteria > Cyanobacteriota > Cyanobacteriia > Cyanobacteriales > Spirulinaceae > SIO3F2. The sequence goes on from JBCDEB010000060.1 coordinate 19,763, forward strand.
TTAAGAGCGTCAACTGCTTTCGAGGATTATAATACGAAAGTATTTAGTGCCGATTCACCCGGATCAATACGACTTAATTCGAGTAATTTTTTGAAGTTAGAATTAGAAGATATCTTAACAAGTAGCTCAAGTGAACTCAATTAATTATAATAAGAATTATTGCAGTAAGTGGGCAAAATTGGCGATCTGAAAATCAAGGCGTAGCCCCTAATATTTGCCCACCTTACTGTTGGGTTTGGTGTAATTTTGTCGGGGTGCAACGCTTTTGCCTGCGGGATCTGCATTGGGTAAAGGATGATGCCACAACGCAAGGGCGATCGCCCCAAATCAGCGCGATCGCCTAACATTAAAGACAGTTGTAGGGTGGGCACTGCCCACCACAACCCACTGACTACTCACTCACCTCGTCAATAATCGTAAAGTGGGCAAAATTGGCAATCTCAAAATCAAAGTTTTAGGGTGTTTTAGCAGGGCAAAAAATTATTAAAAACTACTCAATCTCCGCTCCTGCGTAACGCACCACAACCCCCATCGCCACCCCGAATCGGTAGCCGCCTAACACACCCTACAAAACCACTTAACTTCCGACCCCCATTTCAACCCTCGCCAGTTGAGTGCGATATTGAGCTTCCCGATCAAGCCAGAATCTTGCTGTGTTGCCCAACACTTGCGATAACTTAAGTGCCAGCCCAGGCTCGATTTCGAGGTTTCCCTGAATCAAGTCATCCACCTGTTGGGTTGTTAACCCTAACTGCGCAGCTAAGTCAACCTTGCTTAGGCCCTGTTCCGCCAACCAATCCGCGATCGTCTCTCCCGGTGGAGAAGCCCAATCAGGGGTAAAAGAAGCGTTGGAATCAGTCATGATAATCCCCAATAAAAACAATGCAGACTTGTGTAACCTCTGACCATTGTAAACTCCCATCCTCTTTGCGAGGAATGGGCTGGTTAGCAGGCTGGAATACAAGCCGCTTTCCACCCGCTAAATCTACAGCAAACTGTCCAGTGCGATCGCCCTTTAAAGGATGAGGTCGCCCAACAACCAGATCCTGAACGGTCTGGGCAGCCATAAGATCAGCCAGACGAGCTTTTAGCTTACGGGCACAAGCTTGCCCCAACTGCTTTTGAGCAAGGGCTTGTTGCTCACAGAGTCTTTGCAGTTTTCGATTACTGAAGGTAATCTCCATATGTAAGCAATAGGGAACATTGGCAAGAGAATACCGTAATCAATAATTGTACAATCTCTGTGCTCTACGATAGGCTTGACCCCTTTTTGGGGGTGGATTTGGCGCGATTTTGTTGGGGTATAACGCTTGCGCCCTGTGGGGTTTGGATTTGGCGAAAGACGATACCACAAGACAAGGGCGATCGTCTTGAATTCTGTACAATAAAGCCAAACTCCCCTAAACCCCATGCTCACCCCCTCAGAAGTCAGCTACACCTAGGCACAACAACACTTGGGCGAACTGGTTACTAAAATTCTGGCAGAGAATGCCGTCACCATCATCCGCCAACCCAACCAAGACCCTGTCGCGATGCTCCCGGCTCAAGAACTGGGCAACCTGCTTGACACCCTCCACCTCCTGCGCTCCCCAACCAATGCGCAACGTTTGTTTAGTGCAATGAGCCGTGCTGAAGCAGGGCAAGGCATTCCCCAATCGCTTGATGAACTTCGTACTGAAGTTACCAAAGCCTGTGAGCAAGCGTAAAAAACGCCGAGATGACAATGATATTTAGTCGCGCCGAATTACCCAAGAACATCGGCTGATTTACAAAGTGACGAGCGATCGCATTTACTTTCTCCAAGCCAGATTTCATTACTGACAACCGTATAGCAATAGTGCCGTGGCACAGCTAAAATAGTGCATTAGATTATCAGAGGGTAAATCCCTCAAAACATTGGCGGTGTTAGGTTTCGCTCCACTCAACCCAACCTACATCCTAAACACCTTTTTTAAATGATCCTCACCGACAGCAAAATTGAACTGGCCCTTGCAGAAGCCCAAGCCGCGTTTCCTAACTTCACCGATTGGCAGTATATGAATGACCCCGACAATAGTGACTATATGGAGTGCTTTACGATGTGGGGTGAATTTGTCGCTAACCCAGAGGAAATGATGTCTCGGCGTTTTTTTGTTACCTTGGTCGCACATCAAGATACTTGGAGCGGTAGTTTGACCATTGGTCAACATCAATATCTTTGGTCAAGTGCTGATTTTGGTGATGCTTATCTGGTGGGCGGTGGGGCTGGTGATTCTTTGGGGGAGGCGATCGCCGCACTCAAAGGCGCGATCGCCACTCTATTCCAAGCCTTTGTACCACCAGATCTACCTGACTCTGCCCAGGATAAATTTCAGCAACTGGAGTTGCAGTTACCAGAGTGATTCTGGAATAATACAGTCCAATGCACTCAACTCGCTTCAAGAAACATATATTTAACCCTTCTTTTGCTGTGTAGCCCGCAATTCTTGATGAAGTCAGAACTTCATCCGTCCAATACACTTTTTGCTCTAGATTGACGAACCGAAAGAAAATTCCTAACACCAGTAGAATAGTAATGAGAAGATAGAGTCTCTTGGAGAACAGAGCAGGAAATTTTGTATGGATCTGCATTTTTTTTAACTGGCTCACCAAGAATAAACTCGAGGGGAGAGGTCTATCCCTTCCTATAATGGGCCAAAAACATCGCCACCGCCGACTCAATCACTGGCTCAAGCTCCGCCTCAGAGAGACAATTTTTCCCCCCAAGAAGCTGGGGCCAAAAGGCAAAGGCCTTGATCAAACTGGTGAACTGGGTTGCGGCTTGATGGGGGTTCTGCACAGTCAGGCGATCGTCTGCGCTGGCCGCCTCAATCCAGTCCACAATGCTGGCATCAAACTTGGTCTGCTCGCCGATCGCCGCCGTGGCCAATTCCGGTGACTGGACAAAGCGCGAAACCACCACCCGTGAGAACTGCATAAACTCATCGCTGGTGATGATCTCGATCAAGGCTTGGCCCATGGCCAATAACTGCGCGGCTAAATCCTGCTCGGCTGTGTAGGGGGGCAGGGTCATCTGCTGCGATCGCGCAAATAGAGCATTAACGATCGCCTGAAAGAGGATTTCCTTACTCGCAAAATGGTTGTATACCGTGCGCTTGGAGACGTTTGCCGTTGTCGCAATGCGATCCATACTGGTGCGCTCAAAGCCCCGCTTTTGAAACTCTTGTGCCGCCGCCGCCAAGATGGCAGCCCGTTTGCGATCGGTGAGTCGCGTGTCAGCGGTTGGAGAGGGAAAGGCTTGAGTATTGGTGATCGGAGTCATTGCGGTCTGGCGTTGGAGCAGAAAAATACACTGAAGGGTTTACTTTTTCGGGTTTACCCTTTACACTGCACTGTGTAGTTTACTTTGCTGTGACCGATCCGTCAAAGCACCGCTCCACCCTGGCAACAACACGGATAACACCGATAGGAACAAATCCCCATGAGCACCAAAATCGTTGATAGTGGCTTTACTGCCTGGACGCCTGACCAACTGCCCAACCTCAAGGGCAAAACTTACCTGATTACGGGAGGCAATTCCGGGATTGGCTTTGCCGCCGCCAAGATGCTCGCGGCGGCTGATGCCAACCTGCTCATTGGTGCGCGGAATGCCACCAAAGCCGAAAAAGCTGTCGCTGAAATCGGGGCGATCGGCTCCGGAACAGCCGACTACGTTGTGATGGATCTCGCCAGCCTTGCCGCCGTGCGCAGTGCCGCCGCCCAAATCCGGGAACGTTACAGCCAGCTCGATGGCTTGATCGCCAACGCGGGTATTATGCAAACGCCCGAAACTCGCACGGATGATGGCTTTGAACTTCAGTTAGCCACGAACCATCTGGGGCATTTCCTCTTGACAGGCTTGCTGTTTGATTTAGTTGAGCGGGCCGCTGGTCGCATCGTTGTGGTGAGCAGCATCGCCCATAAGTTTGGTCAGATGCAGTTTGATGATTTGATGTTGACCCAGAATTATTCCCCCGAGCGGGCCTATGGTCAGAGCAAGCTAGCGAACCTACTGTTTACGTTTGAGCTGTCCCGACGGCTGAAGTCCGCAGGTCGCGCTGTGACGGCCTATGCTTGCCATCCGGGTTACACCGCAACCCAATTGCAGAGCACTGGCCCCGAAGGGTTCTGGAACGTGTTCTATAAATTGACCAATGCGGTCCTCGCCCAGCCCGTCGAGCAAGGGGCAGTCCCCACCGTGCTGGCCGCTGCGGGTCAGGAAGCAGTGCCCGGTGGCTATTATGGTCCCCAAGATTTTCTGGAATGCCGGGGCCGGGTCAGCGATGCGACTCTAGCGCCCCAAGCCTTGGATGAGGTGGCAGCCCTGCGGCTCTGGCAAGAAAGTGAAAGGTTGGTGGATTTTGTTTGGGATCTGCAAGGGCAGTCTGCTGCGGCGACGGCTTAGGCTTTGTTTGGCAAAAAAACATTCAGGACGTACTTTGCACCGAGTCGCGTGGCTTACGAGATCCCCCCGGCTGCGCCGACCCCCTTGAATAAGGGGGTTCTGTTGTCAAACCTTGCTCAAGCAAGCCATCCCAGCTGCTTCAGCGGCGTCACCCCCCTTAATAAGGGGGGAAGCAGGGATCTAGGGTCTAGATAATTAGGAAAACCGAGTCCCTACGGTTGATCAGACGTTTCAATATTAATCACCACCTTTCCCCGTACGTGCCGCTCTTCAACATAGCGAATTGCCTCCGGCACGTCAGGGAGGGGATAGGTGCGATCGATAAACGGGACAATTTTCCCGGTTGCCAATAACGCTCGCACGGCGTTGAGATCTGCTGCATTCGGCGCAGAGGCCAATGCTCTCACTTGGCGGCGACTGAACCGAGATATCAAGGGCCCGAGGAAGAGGGTTTGGAAGAAGCGATCGCTCCCTCCCCCCACCAAAATATAGGTGCCGCCGGGCGTCAAAGCAGGCATTGCGTCAAACACCGAACGGTAGGCCGCCGCATCCAGAATCAGGTCATATTGGGCTCCGGTTTTAAAGGCATCCGTCTGGGTATAGTCGAGGGTTTGGTCGGCACCGATCGCCTGCATCATCTCCAGCTTGCTGGGAGAGCAGACGGCGGTTACTTCCGCACCCCAAGCCTTGGCGATCTGAACCGCAAACGAGCCCACTCCACCGGATGCCCCGTTTACCAATACCCGTTGCCCGGCCTGAAGTTGCCCCACATCGCGCAGGGCTTGCAGGGCGGCGATCGCCGCAACCGGGGTCGCCGCTGCTTGCTCAAAGCTGATGTTCTCTGGCTTGGGGGCGAGGGCCGTCTCAGGCACACAGGCATAGTCTGCAAAAGCGCCAAACCCCACTTCCGAGAGATCGCCAAACACCGCATCGCCCGGTTGAAATTGGCTAACTGCCTCACCCACCGCCTCAACCCGGCCCGCCAGATCCATGCCTAATGTCTTAATCTTGGGCTGGCGCAGGCCACCGTAGATCAGCCGAATCAGAAAGGGCGTTCCCCGCATCAAATGCCAGTCTCCGGCATTGATCGAGGTGGCGTGAAGCTTCACCAGCACTTCATGGGCTTGGGGCAGCGGTTGAGGAATCTCCTCATAACGCAAGACATCGGGGGAACCGTAGGTGGTTTGAGTAATGGCTTTCATCGAATCATCAGGTGCTGTTGCGGCATCCTTGGGCAACGCAGGCGATCGTCTCCCAGGTGAATGTTGGCTTGACGGTGAACTTTAATGGTATAGACTTTTCAGATTTGGATCTGCGGCTTTAATTCGGCAGGACTGACGCAAAAATGCGATCAAAGCCTTGCTATCTCGTCTTCAACTTAAATATTTCGCCAACAGCATCAGCGTAGCGCCCCCCAATCCCCAACGCGTTACTCATTACTTGTTACTTATTACTCCTACCTCCCCAAACCACCCCACCATCTCCTGCCGCAGCAATTGCCGCCCCAGCTTGGTATATTCCTGTTTCGCGGCATGGTGGATATGGTGCATGGTGATCGGGTTACGGGCTGCAGCGGCCCCAAAGGCAGCATTAAGGGCGATGTTACGGATGTTGCCACCCGTGAGGTCGAGCAGGCCGAGGCAATCGTAGCGCAGGTTGTGGGTGGGGGTTTGGGGCGGAAAGACGCGTCGCCAGATCTCTTCCCGTTGGGGGGCATCGGGGTAGGGGAACTTAACCGTAAACCGCAGCCGTCGCAAAAAGGCTTCATCCAGGGCTGAGTAGAAATTGGTGGTGAGAATCGCCAGGCCCGGATAGGCTTCCATTCGTTGCAGCAGATAGCTCACCTCTTGGTTAGCGTGGCGATCGCGGCTATCGCGCACGGCCGTGCGTTTACCAAAGAGGGCATCGGCTTCATCAAAGAGCAAAACCACACCGCCAATGCTTGCCGCGTCAAAGATCCGCCGCAGGTTCTTCTCGGTTTCGCCGATATATTTGCTCACCACCGCCGAGAGATCCACCCGATAGAGATCCAAGCCAAAGGCTCCCGCTAAGACCTCCGCCGCCATGGACTTCCCCGTGCCGCTGGGGCCATGGAACAGGGTGGAGAGACCCAAGCCCTTGCCCAGGCGACCCATGCCCCATTGATGATAGACCTCGGTTTGGTGCAACAGTTGCTGGGCTACCTCCAGCAAGACCACCTGCTGCGGCTGGGGCAGCACCAGATCATCCCAGGTGGCGCGGGGGATGATCCGTTCGGCGAGGGCATCGAGCTGGGGGCGGGCATGGGTGCGACAGAAGGTCTGTAAGGCCTGGGGCTGGTGCTCTGGGGGCAGGGGCTGCACCTGGGCGGTGGCGGCCTGGACGGCGGCCGCGTTGAGGTTAAATTGCATCGCCAGTTGGTCAATCGTGGTCTCCAGGGCAGGGCTGGCCTCCCCCAGGGCGTTGCGCCATTGCTGCCGCTTCTCAGAGAAGCTGGGGTGGCCCACCTCAAAGGAGAGGACGGCATTTTGCCAGGGCAAGACGGGCTCCGTGGTGCTGATCACCACCGGGGTTGTCAGGCTTTCGAGCCAATGGGCAATCTGGGCCAGGCGCTCCGGCTGGGCCGTGGGCAGGGTCTCGGCGCTCACCAACAGCAGGGCGGACTGCAACCGGGCCTCCCGTTCCCAATAGGTGCGCAGTTGGGCTAAATCTTGCTCGCTGCTGGGTAGGCTAACGGCGGCGAGCTGCCCCACCCGCAAGCCCAATTCGATGGCCAGCTCCGCCACCAGTAGGGGATGGGTGCTGGGGTCTGGCCCCGTGAGCTGGAGCCGGGGCAGGGGGGCGGCGGCCCGCTCCCAGGCCGTCACCATCTCTTGGACGAGCTGCTGCTGGGACGGGGGCAGGGGCAGGCTGGGCTGGGGCTCCCGCAGGTCAATCCGGCCCTGGAGGTGGGGGTCTTGGCTGGCTTGGCCCAGCAGGTAGCACAAGATGCGTTCGTCCAGGCGCAGGGCGGCATGGGCGAGGCTAAAGTCTGGGGCCAGTTCGAGCAGTTGCCAGGCTCGCAGGGGGTGGGCGGGGTTAATGATGCCCCAGTCGGCGTGGGCAAAGAGGGCTTGCCCGAGGGTAAAGGTGGGGCAGCGGTGGGTTTGGCCGGTGATCTCGTTGCAGAGTTGGGCAATGCTGGGGTCGAGGGTGGCCCCGAGGGTGAGCATGAGCAGGTCGCGCTCGTAGGGGGTGAGGGTAAAGGTGCGTTGGAGTTGGGCGAGGGGACTGGTAGCGGGGGGGTCTGCCAGGGGGGGCAGGGGGGGGGTGTCGCCGGACTGGAGGGCTTGGAGACCCTGACGGAGTTGGGCAGTGACGGCCGCGAGATAGGGGGTGACGGCTGGGGTGGTAGACGCAGTATTCATGACGGAATATGTAGTTGTAAGACGGTTGGCGAAGACAGGCTAAGAACCTCAAAGCCTGACTGGACCGGGAATGCGGGTAGTGTAGGATGCTGCGTAATGTATGTAAATTGAGCAAATCTTAAGATGAAGTCGCATGTCGCTCGTTCTACCCAAAAGAAGGCAGCCAAACCGCAGGAGAATGCTGGGGGCTGGCGGGTGCGGCGGCCGGTGGCGACGGGGGGCAGCCTCGGTTGGGGGGCGGTGTCGCGGGGGTTAATGGGGCGATCGGGGTTTGAGGGCGCGGGTCGTGGTTTGGCAGTGCAGCGCAAGGCGTTGACGATTGGGGAGCCGAATGACCCCTATGAGCAGGAGGCAGATCGGGTGGCGGCGGAGGTGGTGCAGCGGTTGAATTCGCCTGCGCCGGTGGAGACGAATGAGGCGGGGGAGGAGCAGGTGCAGCGGCAGGTGGTGCCGAGTTTGCAACGGAGTCAGTTGCGGCGCAAGATGTTTGGGACGGTGCGGCGGGATGCTGGGGTTGTGTCGGGGGCGGCGAGTCCGGCGTTTGAGAGTGGGTTAAGGGCGGCTCGGATGGGTGGGCGGCCGTTGGATGGGGGGTTCCGGGAGCGGGTGGAGCCGTTGATGGGACAGGATTTTTCTGGGGTGCGGGTGCATACGGATGGCCGGGCGGATGCGTTGAGTCGCTCTATTCAGGCGAAGGCGTTTACGACGGGGAGTGATGTGTTTTTTAAGAAGGGGGAGTATGCGCCGGGGAGCCGAGGGGGGCAGGAGTTGTTGGCGCATGAGTTGACGCATGTGGGGCAGCAGGGAGCCGCCACAAAAGAGCGCCAGGGCAAAAATGTGAGACAAGTTATCCGTAGAGGCATGGAGACCAGGAACACCAACACCACGACCAGTCGAACGCGAAGCAGAAGGAACCCCCAAAACAAACGTAGGGGTAATCAAGAAAAATATCTAACGGACGACCAGCGAAGGAGGTATGACAACTTAGCGACCCAGGAGAGGTTAAAGCCCTACCAGTTGGGAGGACAAAAAGCGACGACGGTAGTGCGTTATGCCCAGGACGTTGACTACGAGAAGCTGGACGACGCTGATATTTGCGAGGTGCCCCAGTATCACGAGAAGGCGTTCGCAACAAAGGATGGGACGCATAGTGAAGTCAGGGCCATCGATTACGTGAAGCACGAGTTAGGCATGAGAGCAGCGGACGTTCGGCAGGAGGCGTACGAAGCAATGGGTCGGATGTGCGGAGAAGAAGGAAGAGAGGAATTTATAGGATGGCATCGAGAGCTCCGTACCGAGATGCTCAGCGAAGGAAGGGAGGAAGAGTTGCAATATATGGTTGATATGCTCGAAGTGCCCGCGTGGGCATGGCATACCGAGGAACCCCACTGCGGGATCTGCACACAGACGATCATCAAGGAAGGGTTTCCGCTAGGGGACCCAACGTACGCAAAGCCCACAATGGGTAGCGGATATCGACTACCAAAAACCGAGGACGAAGTAAACGAAGGCAAAGCGGGCATTGCGGTGCACCCCGAGGAGTACGCAGATTTCTTCGCACGCCTGGAGACGCCAGCGAAGTACAACAAGGACCGTTTCGGGATTAAGAAGAAGATCAAGAAGCGAAAGGAAAACAAGGTGCGAGGGTCGGCGTTAAAGGCAAAGAAGCGTAGGAACAGAAAAAAAGGCTCGGGGAGAAAAGGAGGGAGTTGAGTGCGATCGCGATCATGTAGTGTGATCGCCTCGATCGTAGGGTGTGTTAGCAGGTTGCAAACTATTAATAACTCGACCATTTTTGATTCTGCGTAACGCACCAACCCAACCAACAATTTCCCGCCAAAAAACCATTTCCAATATCCAAATCTTGGTCGGTGCATTACGGAGGAAATTAATATTGTTGGGTGGTGCTAAACATCGCCGCCCGCCTAGCACACCCTACGCGAAAACTGTTTCTTATACCTAAATCTGGGTCGGTGCGTTACGGCGGAAACTCATGTTATTGGGTTGTGCCAAATATTGTTGCCCGCCTAACACACCCTACGCGAAAACTATCGATCCCAAACACTGTGGGGAATATCGGGATTGATATCGCGGCCCCAATCCGGTGGATAAATGCCCCGCTTAATGAAATTGTGAACCGTTGAAAACGGCCAATCCTGCGGACTCTGGCATAACCCATGCTTCACCGGATTGTAATGTAAATAATCACAATGGGTCTCAAAATCGCGCTCATCGCGAATCAAATGCTCATAAAATCGCCGCTGCCATAAATTTTGCTCTTTGCGCTTGCGTCGGGACTCGGAAATGGTGCGATCAATCCCCAACGCCGCCCCATAATGCCGGGTCACATATGCCTTAATCAACCGCATCCGCATCGAAATATCTCCATCCCCCTCCGGCAACCGCAATAACCCATGCCAATGCTCCGGCAACAACACAAACGCCTCCACCACAAATGGGTGCTTTTGCTGGGTGTGGCTGATGGCTGCCCGCAACGCCTGCCGACTGCTTTCGGTGCAAAGCCACCGTTCCCGCCGATACGTCACCTGGGTGATAAAATACGTTCCCCTATGTACATAACCACGACGATAATTCGGCATCAATTTTGTGAGATTTCGTGGGTTTTGTAGGGTGTGTTAGCAGGGGAAAATCTATCAATGACTCGACCATTTCTGCACCTGCGTAACGCACCATCCCCACCAACAATCTCCTGCTCGAAACCCATTTCCAATATCAACATCCTGGTCGGTGCTCTGCGGCAGAAATTCATATTATTGGTTTGTGCCGAACATCGCCGCCCGCCTAACACACCCTACAGACTCTACGAAATGAATTTTTTCAGGAGGACGCAACAAATCGCTCGGATTCAAATCTCTTCATTCCGCCGAATTAAATAGCGAACTTCTTCAAGCAGAACATTGAACCGTTCGTCACTCTCAGCTTGGCGTTGTTTAAGATTTTCCATATCCCGTTGACTTTGTGCAGCAACTTGCATCAGCGCTTGGGCCGTAACTCTCAAGCCGTCGATACTATCTTTAATTTCACCAATACTTTCCCGCATTTCGCTAACATTTGAAGACAACTCATCTAGCATTTCGTCCGTCCAACGCACGGCTGTCATATCTTTAGCTCCTGGGTTGTTGATAATTTATTCTATGCTAGCACGTCTTAGAGGGAGTGCGATCTTGTAGGTTGGGTAGAGTGCGATCGCCTCGCTCGTAGCAGTAGGGTGCGTTAGCAGGGGAGTAACCCATCAATAACTCGACAATTTGTGCCCTGCGTAACGCACCAACCCCACCAACAACCTCCCGCTTGGAACCCATTCCCAATATCAACATCTTTGTCGGTGCGTTACGGCGAAAATTAATATTATCGAATTATTCCAAACATCACTGCCCGCCTAACACACCCTACGCGAAAACTATCGATTTTTATCGATCCCAAATGCTGTGAATCGTAAGGTGCGTTAGCAGGTGAACGATCGATTAATAAATGTGCAATCTTCATTCCTGCGCAGAGCATCATAACCCATCCCAAAATCAATCGCGAGTCGCTACTGTAGCAACCAAACATTCTCTGTTGCTGCACATTTTCCTTTCAATCCCCCCGCAACATCGGTGGTCGAGACGAGAGACAGATTATAACGACTTTGATAATGTTGGTGAACTTCTGCGGTACTAATCGAAAACGGTGGGCCCGCCATCAGGCTCTGATCATATTCAAACGTAATCAGTAACTGGGGTGCTGTCTGGGTGATTTCGGTGAGGTGCCTGGTATATTGCTGGCGCATTGCCTCGGGCAAAGCCACCAACGCAGCCCGGTCATAAATGGCATCAACGGGACCCAAACGTTCACCAGAGAGGTTAAAGATATCGCCCACAAATATGTCAAGATTTGGGGCACTGTACAGGCTAAAGTCTCCTAGTTGAGAAATTTTCGGTTCTACCCCCAGCTCAGTAAAGAGCTGCTCAATGGCCATTGCAATCAGTTCAGCGCCAACCACACGGTAGCCTTGGGAAAGGAGCCAAGCGATATCCAAGGTTTTGCCACAGAGAGGCACAAAAACACGACTGTCTTGGGCAAGAGCGAGTTGGCCAAAATGGTTCAGCAATAATGTATTCGCTTCACTTTTATGGAAAGTAATATGATTACTTTCCCAACGCTGACGCCAAAAACCTAAATCCATATTGTTTAATGACTATTCCCAATCCCTCAATATTTTGGCACGCAGTCTGTCTATTTCAACCCCAGCCGGGCGGGTGCGGTTGATTGCCCCCGTTTGCAGAGCTTCGAGGTGCGATCGCAGGGGTCGCGCTCGATCTTCCATTGCATCGATCGCCGCCAGCGCCATCATCAGTATAAAAATATCCGGGTCTTCTTGAGCTGTCAAGAACGCAGCCAGGGTTGCCAACGCCGCCTCAAGCTCCGCTGCATTGCCATACCGACCCAAGGCCTCGGCCGCCACAACCCGCACCGCAGGCGCAGGATCTGCCAACGCGGTCTGCAGTTCCTGGCGACCCTGGCTCACGCCGGGGGCTTGCCGCATCAGCAACCCCAGGGCTGCCCAGTAGCGCACCGCACTATCTGGATCGTTAAAGGACTGGAGCAATTCAGCGGTGACTTCGGGGCGTAGCGAAGACGCCAGCTCCGCAGCGCGGGCAATCCGCTCCAGGGGATAACTCGGTTGATCCTGAGCCACTTCGTAGGGCGTAAGACCGCTAGCACGGGTTTCGAGCTCATTTTCTGGGAGAAATCCCAGATCCCTGACCTGCATCAGCCAGTCCTGCTGCATCCATCTCAGTTCCCGGAGCTTGGCTTGATGCCGGGGTGAATTGACGAGGTTATTGACTTCATCAATATCCTGGTCGAGATCATAGAGTTCTTCGGGGGGTTTGGTTTCCCAGAACTGGCGCTGGGCAGCATTTAAGCGCCCTTGATCGTATTGCTGCTTCCAGACCTGGGTCGTCTGGGTTTCAAACATGTAGGCAATATGCTGCCCATAGATGCGATGGGGCATATAGTTGCGAAGATAGACAAACCGCCCGTCGGTAACGCTGCGAGACAGATCGTAGCGTTCGCCCTGGCGGCCACTACAGGCATGGAGATAGGGTTTGGGTCGTTGTTGGTAAACGCCAGCAAAGGCTCGGCCGGGCAAATACGCCGGGGGTTGAACCCCGGCTAGGCTCAGGAGCGTCGGGGCAAAATCCAGAAAGTCCACCAGTCGCTGAGACTGGGCCCCCGGAGCATAGTCTCGGGGGGCCAGATGACGCCATTTGTCGGGAAAGTAGACGATCAGGGGAACGTGCAAACCTGCGTTGTAGGGCCAGCGTTTGCTGCGGGGGAAGCCGGGCCCATGGTCGGAACAGAAAAAGACGATCGTCTCTGGGGCCAAGCCCGCTGCCTCTAGTTCCTGTAAGCGCTCGCCCACGGCGGTATCCAGTTCGGTGAGGCGATCGTAATATTGGGCCCAGTTGGAGCGGACTTCCGGGGTATCGGGTAGATAAGCGGGCACACGAACCTGAGCCGGATCATGCCTCGGGTTGGCATCGGGGGCGCGGATGCGGCTCTCATGGGTCATGCGGTGGTTAAACACGGCCAGGAAGGGCTGCTCCTCGGCGCGATCGCGCCAATGCCCCTTCTGGCTGGAGTCGTCCCAGAGGTCGTCTGGCTGGATCAGGTTATAGTCTTCTTTCCAGTTGTTAGAGCAGTAATAGCCAGCCTCACGCAGGTATTGCGGATAGAGCTTGAGCCAGTCGGGCAGGGGCACCTGCGATCGCATATGTTCTGCCCCGAGGCTGGGGGGATAGACACCGGAAATGAGCGCGGTGCGGGCAGGGGCGCAGACGGGAGCGGTGGACCAAGCCCGCTTGAACTGCATGCCGCGTTGGGCCAGGGCATCGAGGTTGGGCGTATTGGCAAAGCGATCGCCATAGCAACCGAGATGGGGGCCATGATCTTCACTGGTCAGCCAGAGAATATTGGGCTGTCCCGCAACCCTTGCCAGCAGGCGGCCGGTGAGCTGGTACAACAGTGAACCCAGGAGTGAGTTTTGCAAGAATTTACGACGGTTCATACCGTATTAAAAGCGCATTAAATGGGGTCCGGCTTTGAGTCTTATTGGTGCTATTACCCACAATGCTTCCATCTTAGAATCATCGCCAAAACCGTCACAATTTTAATCGGTCGATTGTCTTGTTAAGCCCACACATTCAGGTGAGCTGAGCCAACAATGTCTCGATCGCCCCCACAACCCCCTCACACTTCTGAGCATCCAGGGCATCGGGATGGGGCGGCGCAAACTGACCCGCATCATTGTCAAAATATTGACCCGCAGCCGTTGCAAACTCTTCAGCCAACGCTGCCCGCGTTAGGATATCTGCACCGATGCGCAGTTCCCCCCCCGCCACGCCAAAGGCCTGCTTGACCATTTTGCTGCCCAGCATGGAGCCCGGATTCACTGCGATGATCACCGGACGGTGCTCCTGGAGCGCCAGCGCCCGCGACCACATCGTCAGGGCGAGCTTGCTCTGGGCATAGGCAGTGAAATCTTGGCGCAGTCTGACCTGCCCCGTTAGCGCGTCTAGATTCACGGGGGACTGGGCTGCGGAAGAAACATTGATGACCCGTCCCGATGGTTCGAGCAAGGGCATTAATGTTTGGGTAAGGAGATAAGGGGCGATCGCATTCACCACAAACCGCACATCCAGCCCGTCCGGCGTGATCGGATTCGAGATCTTGAAAACCCCAGCGTTATTGATCAGTACATCTAGCTGATTGTGTTTTGCTGTCACAGCCGTTGCCAGAGCTGCCACATCCGCCATTTGGGATAAATCAGCGACATAACGCTCAACACGCCCACCCTCCGCAGCGAGTTCTTTTGCCACGGTCGCCAGTTTTGCCGAGTTACGCCCATGCAACAGCACGGTGTGGCCCAGCGAGACTAGCATCTGGGCGGTTTCTCGCCCAATGCCATCGGTTGCGCCAGTGATTAGAATCGTTTTTGACATGGCTTTGTCCTCTGCTACTCGGCAAAATTTGGCAATAATTCATCGGCCAGGCGTTTCAACGTCGTCTCAATATTTGCTTGGTTAAAGCGCAGATTGAGCGCCACATGGTTGATGCCGATCGCCTCAAGGGATTGGAGATAGGTACATAGAGCGTTGATGCCCAATCGGAACCCCAAATGGATCGGCTGGGGCGGCGCATCTGGGTCAGTGACGAGATCAATGTAGAGCGGCTGCATCACGGGCTGGGCGGGTCGTCCGGCGGCCTCGACCCGCGCCTGCCAATCCTGCACAATCTGCGCCTGCAAGGCGGTCTGGCGCGGATAGGTCATCCAGCCGTCGCCGTTTTGGGCGATCCAGGCGGGGTCTTGCTGACTGCCGCCGGTAATGAGTAGCGGCAGCTTGCCGGCGGCGGGTTTGGGCAGCATATCCATGCCACCCTGGAGGTGGCCATAAGGGTTGGTAAAGGTAGGTCTGTCTTCACCCATCTGTCGGATGTAGTCAAAGCTGGCGCGAAACCGTGCGCCACGATCGCCAAAGGGCAGATTAAGCGCCGGATATTCCTCGGGGCGATCGCCCGATGCTACCCCCAGAATCAGCCGCCCCCCCGAGAGCACATCCACACTTGCGGCCGCCTTGGCCACATGGGCGGGATGGCGCAGGGGCAAAATAATACTGGCAACCCCCAAGGCAATGCGCTCGGTTTGACCCGCCAACAGGCCCAAATAGACAAACGGGTCATAGGTCTGGCCGGCATCGCCAAAGGAGGGTACGTTAAACGGCACATCTCGCAACCAGACGGCAGCAAAGCCCAGTTTCTCAGCCAGTTGAATCCGTTCAAGATGGTGGTTCAAGGTGGGGACGGGGTTGGTGTCATAGTTCTCAATCGGTACAACTAAGCCCAGGCTCAAGCGATTGGGTTGGAAGACGACATTGTAGCCTCGATTGATCGGTTGGAATGTTGTTGTTTCGAGTTGTTTAAGCATTGTTGAAGTCTGTTCTTTTTCTTAGAGTTTTCCAAGGAAAAAAGTGCTCCAGGAATACGTATTATCAGTGGTGGTTCGTGTTATTGCGCCCGATAAAACTGTTTGGGATGCTCCAGCCGCAGAAGTTCGTTTACCGGCCCTCGCAGGGCCACTTTATATTTTGACGGATCACGACCCAACTCTAGCCGAGCTTGGGATTGGCGTTATGTGTGTTCGTGCTGAGTCTGAGAAGGAGTGGGTGGCAATCGCGATTATGGGAGGGTTCGTAGAAGTCGAAGATAACGAGGTGACTCTCCTCGTCAATGGCGCAGAAAAGGGAGATAGTATAGATTCTGAAACGGCTCTAAGGGACTTTCAAGAGGCAGAAATACGACTTAATAGAGCTGAGAACAACCTACAAGAACGGATTCAAGCGACCCAAGCATTCGATCGCGCACGTGCTCGTTATGAGGCAGCTCAAGGTAACTGCTCTTAGCAGTAGGGGTATTGCTTGTCTACCAGTAGAGCGTTTCGGAGATCGCAGTCTTCCCGATTGATCTTTTCAACCCCCATAACGCCAATGAGTTAGGCTAGCAAATGACTCCCTAAAATCTATCTATCACCAGGATGGTATCGATAGGAGAACGGGTGCAGAGGGTTGAGTCACATTCAAACTCCCACTATTGAACCTCCTGAACCCCCACCACCAGTTCCTCCCAAGCACGCTGATTGTTCATATCAAACTGTGCACCGTTGTCATCAGCCCATTGGAACCGCTTCAGGGCGGGGGTTTGGCTGGTGGCTTGATAGAGCCAATAGGCTTCTTCTTTGAGTGCGGCCTCAATCGGCTGGTCGATCGAGGCATAGACTGCCTGTTTGCAGGCATTGATGGACTCCGCCGGCCAGAGGGCAATCCGCTGGGCTAGCGCTTCAACATAGGCACCGATTTCTTCAGGGTCGAGGGCTTTGTTGACGGTTCCGTAGGCTTCGGCTTGATCCGCATCATAGTCTTGGGCACCGAGGATGATCTCCAGCGCCTTACCGAGGCCCGTTTGACGGGCCATGCGGGATGCGCCGCCACCACAGGGCAAAATGCCCATGCCCACTTCCATTTGCATGAATTTGGCTTTGCCCCGCGCCGCAAAGCGCAGGTCGCAGGCCAGGGCAAACTCATGACCGCCGCCCCGAGCAAAGCCTTCGATCTTGGCAATGGTCGCCTGGGGCAGCTTGCTGATCCGCTCCAGGGTGGTTTGTAGATCCAGCAGTTTCACCGTGTCACGGGAGACTGCCGTGGCGGACATTTCCTTGAGAAAATCCGTGTCGGCATGGGCGACAAAGATCTCGGGATGGGCGGATTGGAAGACGACGACTTTGATGCTGCGATTCGTTTCGAGCCGTTGGGCCAACGTATTGAGGTCGGCGAGCATGGGCAGGCCCTGAATGTTGACAGGGGGATAGTCAAACGTGACCCAGGCGATCGCGTTTTCGACGGTGACATTAAAGGTGGTGAAGTTGTCTTTCATGGGGAGTCCTTCGCGAGTACAAAAGGGCGGCAATAAACCATCGGTTCAAAACCCAGAGACGACCTGTCCGACAAGCACTTTGAACTTCTAAGAAACAAAAGCTGCATGAGTGGCCAACACCCGACCCACCCCGGTCGTCGCTACGCGAGATCGCCCCTCCCGAGAGGGGATGTTCTGCTACAAAATCTCCTCCTGGGAGGAGTATCCCGGAGGGGGAGGTGGGTCGGCCCACTTCGCTTCTTGGAGAAAGTTTCTGCCGCTTTTGGGTTCGCCCTTGGCGGACTCAGAAGCTTTGAGCTTTAAACCTTGAACTTGCCTTGCAGTACTAGCCTAATTCGCTTTAGATGATATTTACAAGTACCCACATTTTTGTAAGTAATGGCGTTTGATGATAGCGATCGCTCCCCCGATTCAGGACACAATTAATACCAAATCACAAAAGTCCGGCTACAGATAAAGCCTAGTCCTAGGAACCGGGCTTCGACTCCGCTCAGCCCTCACTTTCCGAGCTGTAGCCCTAATTCCCAGAATTACTTTGAAAATAGACAATGTTAATACTCTTGCACCAAGTAAATGAAGCTAGCGAGATCCCCCCGGCTACGCCGACCCCCTTGGTAAGGGGGTTTTCATCGTTGGGGGTGATAACCCGTCATGACTCGTTGGTATAA
>JBCDEB010000061.1:0-36911 GCA_039180005.1 Cyanobacteria bacterium P01_G01_bin.54
CTTGAGTTCTTGGCGGTTGGGGTTGAAACGCGCTGGGTGAATAGGTTTCGAGCTTAAGTTCACACCAGTGGGGGAAACCCCGCCCCTACACAAGAACTATCGGGTCTTCTTTTTTCTCTCCAGAACATAAAACAGCCCTACTCCCAGGAGGGGATTTTTTATTTAGGGGGATTGGCGATGGTTGAAGGAGATCGGACTGACGCAGACGGTATAGTCACCCGGTTGCTTGCCTTATACCAGTTCGCAATTCGCAGTTTATAGTTCGCAGTTACAAGACCGTTGCTATCTCTGGGTTTGAGCTGATGATCTGTAGCCGGACTTTTGAGTTTTGGTATTACCCATGAGGTTTAGAACCCGTCGGCTAGGGCGCTATAGTAGTCTGTGGTCTGAACTTGCTTGCGATCGCCCATGCGCTACACGCTCCTTAAAAACCGCTTCTTTTGGATGACGGCTTTAACTGCCCTGGTCTTAGACCAGATCACCAAATATTGGGTCAAGACGTCTTTTGCCGCCTTGGGCGATACGGTACCGCTGCTGCCCAACGTGTTTCATTTCACCTATGTGGTCAATACGGGCGCAGCCTTTAGCCTCTTTTCAGGCGGTGTGGAATGGTTGCGTTGGCTCTCGCTGATTGTCAGTGTCGGTTTGATGGTCTATGCGCTGGTGAGCCCCCGCTGGTTGCTCATTGAGCAATTGGGGTTTGGTTTTATTCTCTCCGGCGCATTGGGCAATGGCATTTGTCGCTTTTTGTATGGTTATGTGATTGATTTTCTCGATTTCCGACTGATTAACTTCCCCGTCTTCAACTTGGCCGATGTGTTCATTAACATAGGGATTGTCTGCCTGATGTATCTGGCCTTCCGACCCCAGCCTGCCAAACTGTAATCCGCCAAATTATGACCCGTAATCCCCTGACTCAGGTCGTCACCCAATTTGTCCAACGAGTCAACAGTACCCTGGCGCTCAAACCCGCAGCTCGGGTTCCTGAACTGCTGGTGCAGCAGGAGGGCGAAGCAACCGCCCAAGTTCATCCATTGGTGGGCGACTACTATCGTCTGGGACGCAGTTCGCACAATAGCGATATTGTGGTCTCAAATCCGGTGGTCAGTCAGTTGCATTTGTCTTTGACCCGTGACCCCAAACGCCCCAACTCCTTTTTGCTCAAGGATGAAGGCTCCACCAATGGGATCTACTTGCAGCGGCGGCGGCTACAGCGATTGCTGCTGCGCCATGGCGATATCTTGACCCTTGGCCCCCCGGAATTGGCCAACGGCGTCCGCATCCAGTTCTATAATCCCCCGCCTAAATGGGTGCGTGCCGTTCAGTATAGCCTCTACGGCGTCGGTGGACTGACGGCGCTCGCAGTGCTCGGCATTGGTATTGAATGGTTCAAGATTCCCATTTATCCGCTGCCATCCGGGGTGGAAGGGCCGGTCGTGGTCTATGCCCGCGATGGGGTAACGCCGTTGCGGGAGTTGCCCAGCCGCTCGCACCAGGAGCTCAAACGCCTGGGCGACTTTTCTCCTTACCTACCCCAGGCGGTGATTGCCTCCGAAGACAGTCGTTACTATTGGCATTTGGGCGTTGACCCGCTGGGGATTCTGCGGGCGGTGATCATTAATTTACGCAGTAATGGCATCAGTCAAGGGGGCAGTACCGTCACTCAGCAGTTGGCACGGAGTCTTTACCCGGATTATGTGGGGCGGGAGAACAGCGCTAGCCGCAAGATTCGGGAGGCGATCGTCGCCCTCAAACTGGAGACCTTCTACAGCAAAAACGAGCTGCTGCGCACCTATCTCAACCGGGTCTATCTGGGGGTGGGCAGCTATGGTTTTGAGGATGCGGCGCAGTTCTATTTTGAGAAGTCCGCCACTGACCTCACCATTGAAGAGGCAGCGGCATTGGTGGCGATCTTGCCCGCACCCAATAGCTTTAACCCCGTGCAGGACTACCAGACGGCGATCGGCCTACGCAATCGCATCATTGAACGCATGGCGCAGATGGGCATGATCTCCCAGGAGGAGGCAACCCGAGCGCGGCGATCGCGCATTGAGGTCAGCCCCACCGCCGAACGGACCCTGAGCAATACGATCGCCCCCTACTTCTATAGCCATGTCTTTGATGAGTTGCGCTTTTTGCTGGGCGACGGGCTCGCCCGCGAGGGTAACTTTATTGTCGAGACAGAACTCAACCCCGAGACGCAAACCCTGGCGGAAAAAGCCCTGCGTACCGCTGTTGAACAAGACGGTGCCCGGGTGAATTTTGAGCAGGGGGCGATCGTCACCCTCGACAGTACCACCGGGGCGGTGGTGGCGATGACCGGCGGTGTTGATTTTAAGGAGAGCCAATTTAACCGGGCGACGCTGGCGCAACGGCAGCCCGGCTCGACCTTTAAGGCCTTTGCCTATGCTGCAGCCTTAGAACAGGGCAGCTCCCCGAATCAGACCTATCCTTGCAGTGCCGTAACCTGGCAGGGGCAGCGCTATCGGGGCTGTGAGCGCAGCAGTGGCGCGATCGATATGTATCGCGGCATGGCCCAGTCGGAAAATGCGGTGGCGATCCGGGTCGGCCAAGAAGCGGGCCTCAACAACATCATTGAGATCGCTCGCAGGCTGGGCATTCGCTCAGAACTTCGGGTCTCGCCAGGTCTGGTGCTCGGCGAGAGTGAGGTGAATGTGCTGGAGATGACGGGGGCCTACGCCGCGCTGGCCAATAGTGGCGTCTGGCATCGTCCCCATGCCGTCAAACGGGTTCGTGACAGTGGGGACTGCACCGATCCCCAGCAGCCGGCCACCTGCCGGGTGATCTATGATGTGGAAACCGATCGCCGTAGTATTCGCCAGGCGGTTAGCCCCGAGATTGCCGACACCATGACCACCCTATTGCAAGGGGTCGTGCAGGGGGGCACAGGCAGTGGAGCGGCGATCGGCTATGGTGAGGCGGGCAAGACGGGAACCACCGATCGCGCCGTCGATCTTTGGTTTATTGGTTATGTACCCAGCCAAAACCTGGCCACAGGCATTTGGCTGGGCAATGATGACAATAGCCCCACCAATGGTAGCAGCGGCAATGCAGCGCGGCTCTGGCGGAACTATATGCAAGCGATTTTGCAGTAAGACCTACTCTTCCAGCTCAAAATCCTCCTTACCGACACCACAGATGGGGCAAACCCAGTCATCGGGGATGTCTTCAAACGCAGTACCGGGGTCGATACCGCTGTCGGGGTCACCTTCTTCGGGATCGTAAACATAGCCACAGACGATGCAAATATAGGTCTTCATTTCAGGTTCTCTCTTTAAATTATCTTGCAAGGTCGATTGCCCTGGAGCGCATTGCTCAAGGCAATCGCCCCAATTCTAAGCAAAAATAATTTGAATGAGCAATCAATCAAATTGCCGAGGAAGCGTGATCCTAAATTCTGCATCGTATCTACCCAGGACGGAATCGTCCGTTATCTTGGTGTATAGGTCGCCTTAACTTGGGCTAAAACTGTAATAGTCATTTTTCTATTCCTTGGTATCTTAATCGTTATGATGACTCTGCTCGGATACGAAGATCTTCACTTAATTCATGATGGTGTAAACTCGCAAGTCTATCGTGCCTGCAGAATTGAAGATGGACAATCCGTCATCCTCAAATTCCTGAATCGAGATTACCCCACCTCTGAGCAAATTCGCCGCTATAAACAAGAATATTATCTCACGTTCAAATCAGATACACCTGGAATCATTAAAGCCTACTGTCTCGAAAGATGTCAGAGAAGCTATGTGATTGTCTTTGAAGACTTTGGTGGATTTTCTCTAAAACAATGGTTGCAAGAGCAAGAGGAAATCGAGCTACAGGCTTTTTTTTCGATCGCTATCGCCATCACCAAAAGCTTAAAACAAGTCCATGCTCGAAACATTATTCATAAAGATATCAATCCCGAAAATATTGTCATCAATCCTAAGACTCAAGAACTAAAAATCATCGATTTTGGCATTTCCACACAACTCAATCGAGAAAACACCACTTTAAAAAACCCCAATATCTTAGAAGGAACACTCGCCTACATTTCTCCGGAGCAAACGGGCAGAATGAATCGAGGATTAGATTATCGTACGGACTTCTATTCTTTGGGCGTTACCTTTTATGAACTGTTGACCAATACCTTGCCGTTTCAGACTGATGATGCACTAGAAATTGTGCATTGGCATACTGCCAAAACACCTTCAGCTCTCACCCAAGACCAAATTCCATCAATGCTTAACAACATTGTGATGAAATTGATGGCCAAGAATGCAGAAGAACGCTATCAAAGTGCGGAGGGATTACAAGCAGACTTGGAACAATGCCGTCAACAATTAGAGCAAACGGGAAATATTGCACCCTTCCCTCTTGCTCAACAGGATATTTCTGCCCACTTTCAAACATCGCAAAGGCTGTACGGACGGGAAACAGAAACTGTGGCGTTACTCGAAGCCTTTGAACGTGTTGCTGAGACGGGTACAGTCGAACTGATACTGGTTGCGGGTTATTCGGGAATTGGCAAATCATCCCTTGTGCAAGAACTGTACCAGCCCATCACGGCCCATCGAGGGTATTTCATTGCTGGGAAATTTGAGCAATTTCAACGAAATATTCCCTATTCAGCGCTGGTTGCAGCTTTGGGTGGACTGGTAGGGCAGCTCTTGGGAGAAAGCGAGGCCCAGTTGCACGTCTGGCGAGAAAAGCTCCTCAGCGTCTTGGGAAAGAACGGACAAATTATTATTGATGTCATTCCTGAAGTGGAGCTGATTATTGGCAAGCAACCCCCTGTTCCTGTCGTGGGAACCTATGAAGCACAAAATCGTTTCAACCTGGTTTTTGGCAGCTTTATTCATGTTTTTTGCGGTAAAGAGCATCCGTTGACACTCTTTCTGGATGATTTGCAATGGGCAGATTCAGCAACATTAAAATTAATAGATCAGCTATTGATCGAAGGAAAAATAAACTATCTCTTGCTACTGGGTGCGTATCGAAATAATGAAGTTTCTGCTGTCTATCCTTTATCAATTTTTCTAGCTAAGCTGCGACAAAGTAAAGGGGTATCTATTGGCCAGATTGTTTTAAAACCGTTACCTCTAGCGCAAATTAAGATCTTAGTCAGCGATACTCTCCAACAAACCCAACAAACCCCAGATCTTGCTCAGTTGATCTGGGAGAAAACTAGAGGGAATCCTTTCTTTATTAATAAGTTTTTGCAAGCATTATATGATGAGGGTTTGCTGGAGTTTGATCGGCAGATGAGAACTTGGCAATGGGATCTAGAAGTGATCGCGGCGAGAGACTTCACCGATAATGTTGTTGATTTGATGGTAAAAAATCTTAAAAAACTGCCCTCGTCCAGTCAAGAAGTTTTATCCTTGGCTGCTCATTTGGGGGTTAAATTTGATCTCAAAATTCTAGCCTGGATTGCAAGCCGATCAATGCTTGAGACGTTTGAGATTTTAAAAATAGCGCTCAGCAAGGGCTTGATTATTGCCCTGTCTGAACTCGATGAAGAT
Source organism: Cyanobacteria bacterium P01_G01_bin.54 (assembly GCA_039180005.1). Taxonomy (GTDB): domain Bacteria; phylum Cyanobacteriota; class Cyanobacteriia; order Cyanobacteriales; family Spirulinaceae; genus SIO3F2. The sequence continues at coordinate 5,526 of JBCDEB010000061.1, forward strand.
CTCTTGATTCAGTCCTATAAATTTGGACATGATCGCATTCAGCAAGCCGCTTTTTATTTAATTGGCAAAAAGCAAAGAAGAGGCATCCATTTACAGATGGCACGAACCCTCTGTCAAAAGTTATCTGTCGAGGAGCAACGGCTACATCTATTTGCTATTGTCAATCACTATAATGTGGCGATCGACAAGATTACAGATATCGCAGAGCGTCATCAGCTGCTAGACTTTAATATCGCCGCAGGAAAAAAGGCGAAAGATTCCGCAGCATACGAGGTGGCATTGCAATATTATCAAACTGCGCTTGCTTTACTCCCGAGTGACAGTTGGCAACGGAATTATACCGAAACTTTAAAACTCTACGAAGCCAATACTGAAGCAGCTTATCTCACGGGCAATTTTGCCCAGATGGACGCTTTTGTCGAGATAGTCCTCAACCATGCGGTTGGGGTACTCGATCGGGTCAAAACCTATGACGTTAAAATTCAGGCGCTCATCGCTCAAGGCCGTCAGCTCGACGGTCTTGATACCGCTCAAGACGTCTTGACCTTACTAGGGATTGAGATCCCCGACGCCCCGCAACCCGAAGATTTACAAGCAGAATTTGCCGCCATTGCTCAAGCCATGGGAGGTAAAAGCGTTGCCGATTTAGTGACGTTACCGCTGATGACGGATGCCCAGCAATTGGCAATTGTCAATATCCTTAATAATGTGTTGCCATCGTGTTACCAAGCCAAACCGAGTTTGTTTCCCTTGTTCGTTTGCAAGCAGATGCAGTTGTTGATTCGCTACGGCAATATGTCCTATTCATCACATATCTGTGCTTGCTATGGCATAGTTTGTATTTTGATCTTAAAAGACATTGCCTTGGCCCAGCAATATGCAGCAATCGCGTGTCAATTAGATTTATCCCCCGAGACGGGGAATGGTGTGCGGGGAACCTATGTTGCAGGGGGAAGTCTGCTGCATTATTCCACCCATCTCAAGGAAACGTTACCGTTGTTCCTTGACGCATACCAAGCCGGACTCGAAACTGGCGACTTCCAGTTTGGTGGCTTTGCAGTCTATAGCCGATTACAAAATCTTTACTTTATCGGCAGCCGTCTCGCCAATCTCAAGCAAGACGCGATCGCCGCCAGTGAGGCGCTGATCACCCTCAACCAAGAGAATACGCTTGCTTGGATTCAACTATGGACCCAAACCATTCTGAATTTATTGGGTGAATCTGCAAGACCGTGGGAACTGGTGGGGACGGCTTATGATGAAAACCAAGAAATTCCCTTAGAGAAAGCGGCTGGCGATCGCACTTGCCTCTATCTTATCTATTTCAACAAACTCATGCTTTGCTACTTATTTGAACGCTTTTCCCAAGCCGTGAAAAATGCGGCACTGGCTGAGTCTTATTTGGATGGGATTGTTGGCACGGTGAATGGCTATCTGTGGAATTTCTATGACTCACTCATTCAATTGGCTTATTACAATCAAGCGGAAGACGCCATACGAACCGAAATTCTTGCCAAGGTTAAACGCAATCAAGCGGTTATGCAGAATTGGGTCACCTATGCCCCAATGAACAGTCAACACAAGTATGACTTAGTGGCGGCTGAGTGGCACCGAGTTTTAGGCGAAAAGCTCGAAGCAATCGAATGTTACACCCAGGCGATCGTGCTAGCCAAAGCCAACGAATATATCCAAGAAGAAGCTCTCGCCAATGAACTTGCTGCCAAATTCTACCTCGATTGGGGTCAAGAAAAAATTGCGGGTCTTTACATGAAAGAAGCCCATTACTGCTATACCCGTTGGGGTGCGATCGCCAAAGTCCAGCACCTAGAGGCAACGTATCCCCAACTGTTGCGATCGCCAACCCAACCAACAGCCAGCAGCGATTCCCCGCATCGTGCGCACCCCACCGCTGCCACAACGGCTCATTCTAGTAGCCATCTCGATATTGCCACCTTGATTAAGGCATCGCAGTCCATTACTAGCGAAATTGTGCTCTCGCAATTATTGACCCAACTGATGCGCGTTTTGCTCGAAAATGCCGGGGCTCAAGCGGGCTGTCTGATTTTAGCCACTGCAGGAGAATTGCGGATTGAAGCAGCCGTCACCGAAAAGGGCGCGATCGAGGTCTTACAAGCCCTGCCCTTGGACGGGGTCAAACCCGATGACCACATTCCCTTACTCTCCGCCGCCATCGTCAACTATGTGGCTCGCACCCATGAATGCGTTGTCCTCAATGATGCCTGTCGGGAAGGGCCGTTTACCAACCAAGCGTATCTCCAGAACTGTCAGGTTAAGTCGGTCTTGTGCGTTCCGCTCGTCAATCGCGGTCAACTCAGGGGCGTCGTTTATCTAGAAAATAATCTCGCCCTGGGTGCATTTACCGCTGATCGGGTCGAGTTGGTTCAACTGCTCTCAGGACAGGCCGCCATTTCCTTGGAGAATGCCCGCTTCTACCAAACCCTGGAGGGCAAAGTTGCCGAACGCACCGAGCAGCTCGCGGCCGCCAACCATGAGATTACCCAACTCAATGCCCGCCTCAAAGCCGAAAACCTGCGTATGGGGGCAGAACTCGATGTGGCCCAACAGGTGCAAGAGATGATTTTGCCACGCCCCGCTGAACTCAGCGCCATCCCGGAGCTGGATATTGCGGGCTATATGACGGCGGCGGCGGAAGTGGGCGGAGACTATTATGACGTGTTGGTTGAGGAGGATTGGGTCACGATGGGCATTGGCGATGTGACGGGTCATGGTCTGGAGAGTGGTCTCGTGATGTTGATGGCCCAAACGACTATTCGGGCATTGCAAGAATTGCAGGAAACCGATCCGGTTCGCTTTCTCAACACCGTCAACGCCACCCTCTATAAAAATGTGCAGCGCATGGGGATCGATCGCCAAATGACCTTGGCCCTGCTGACCTACAACCGAACCAATGGCCAGCTCAACATTGCGGGTCAACATGAAGACGTGCTACTCGTGGGGGCTCAGGGTGAAGTGGCTCAAATCAATACCCTAGATTTAGGTATGACCCTGGCTCTGCTGGACGATATTGCGGAGTTTATTGCCGAGATCACGGTGGAGTTGCAACCGGAGCAGGGTGTGGTTCTCTATACCGATGGTATTCCGGAGGCGAAGAACGGGCAGGGCGAATATTATGGTCTTGAGCGCCTCACTCAGGTGGTGCAAGACCATTGGTCACAATCGGCTCAGGGCGTGATCGAGGGGGCGATCGCCGACATCCAAGCCTTTCTGGGTCAAGCGCCGGTCAAGGATGATATTACGCTGTTGGTGTTGAAGCGACGATAATTAAGGCAAGATTTCTGGATTTGTAGAACAATTCTCTGCGGGTTATTCTTGCAATTATATTGCAATTAGAGGCTGTCATCCGTTAGCGCTTAAACCGTTGCCATGACTCACGGATAGCCCTGCTCTTACTGTTTGGGTCGGACGTTTCACTGCTTTGTCCCTAAGACTTCTGCTATTAACTGATAATAATTGTGAATAGGTCAAAACAATTTCACAAGACCTTCACAAGAATTTCACAAGTCTGTTGCCATAATCAGCAGAAACGATGAAGTATCGTCTTGGCTTAATCGCATCATGAGTGATGACAAATGCTGAATCTGGTCGGCTACCAAGAAACTGAACGGCTCTATACTGGCGCACGAACCCTTGTCTATCGCGCCATTCGCCTCGTCGACGACCAACCCGTCATCATCAAAGTCTTGCGGAACAGCCATCCTCGCTTCAACGAGCTCGCCCAGTTTCGCAATCAGTATGTTATTACCCAGAATCTGGACTCACCCTACATCGTTCAGCCCCTTGCCCTTGAGCGCTATGGCAATGGTTATGCCTTGATCCTGCCCGATCAAGGTGCGGTTTCTCTGTCCAGCTATTGGCAAGACGCAGCCCAGGAACTCCATGAACTGCTGGCCCTTGCCAGCCAAATGGCCGAGGCGCTCCATTACCTTGCCGGGCAGCACATCATCCACAAAGACATCAAACCCGCTAACATCCTGATTCACCCCCAAACGGGGCACGTTCAACTCATTGACTTTAGCATTGCCTCACTCCTGCCCAAAGAGCAGCGCCAACTGGCGAACCCCAAAGGACTAGAGGGAACGCTTGCCTACCTCTCCCCTGAGCAAACGGGACGGATGAACCGGGGCATTGACTATCGCAGTGACTTTTACGCTTTAGGCGTGACCTTATATGAATTACTCGTCGGAACGGTTCCCTTTACCCAGGAAGATCCGCTGGAGCTGATTCATGCCCATATGGCCCAAACGCCCCCCTCCCCAGACAACCTGTTGGATGTTCAGGGTCAACCCTATCCCTCAGCTTTCTCAGCAATCATTATGAAACTGATGGCGAAGAACGCTGAAGACCGCTATCAGAGTGCCTTGGGTTTAAAGCATGATCTAAAACGATGTCTGCAATCATTAGAGCGCACAGGCGCGATCGCCGACTTTGAACTGGGAGAACGGGATATCTGCGATCGCTTCCTCATCCCCGCAAAACTCTACGGACGGGAGGCGGCCGTCCAAACGCTACTGGCGGCGTTTGAGCGAGCTGCTCAAGGTCGCTCAGAACTCATGCTGGTGGCGGGCTACTCAGGCGTGGGCAAAACCGCTGTGGTCAATGAAGTTCATAAACCCATCACACGCCAAAAAGGGTATTTCATCCAGGGTAAGTTTGAGCAGTTCAATCGCAACACACCTTTTTCAGCTTTCGTACAAGCGTTCCGTCGCTTAATGGGTCAGCTCCTCAGTGAGTCCGACGCCGCATTAGCCGACTGGAGAGCCAAGATTCTGGCGGCAGTGGGGGAGAGTGGTCAGGTTTTGATTGAGGTGATTCCTGAACTGCAACACATTATTGGTTCTCAGCCCGCTGTACCCGACCTCCCCGGTAATGCTGCGCAAAACCGCTTTAATCGACTGTTTCGTCAGTTTATTCGGGTGTTCACCACACCAGCGCATCCCCTCGTCATTTTTCTCGATGACTTGCAATGGGTAGATTCTGCGTCCCTCACGCTGTTGAAGCTGCTGCTCGATGATACATCGGGCTACCTGCTGGTCTTAGGAACCTACCGGGACAATGAAGTCTTTCCCGCCCATCCCCTGCTGCTGACCCTGGATGAAATTCGTCAACGGGCGATCCCTTGCCAGACCCTGACCCTCAAGCCATTGCAAATAGAGGATATCAACGATTTAGTTGCGGAGAGTCTCCATTGTCCCGTTGAGCTAGCCTTACCCCTCTCTCAACTGGTGTCTCAGAAAACCCAGGGTAACCCGTTTTTTATCACCCAGTTTCTGCAAGAACTTGCGGCAGAGGGTTGGATTACCTTTAATGCCGCAGCGGGCTACTGGCAATGTCAACTCACCCAAATCAAGCAGCTAGCCCTGACCCATGATGTGGTGGCATTTATGGTCAATCGGTTGCAAAAGTTGCCTGCCGCAACTCAGACTGTGGTGAAGCTTGCCGCTTGCATTAGTAATCAATTTGACTCAGCAACGCTAGCGGTGGTCTGTGAAGCTAGCCAAGCTGAGGTTGCCCAACACCTTTGGCAGGGATTGCAATCCGGATTTGTGATTCCAGAGACGGAAACCTATCGTTTCTTTCAGGGAGAGCATCCCGTGGAGCAACCGAGCCCAGAAATCACGGATATTACCATTCGCTACCGCTTCTTACATGACCGGGTTCAGCAAGCTGCCTATTCACTCTTGCCTCGAGAACAACAGGCAATCACACATTTGAAAATTGGCCGCTTGCTGCTCAAAAATATAGCCAAAAGCAAATTAGACTTAGACAGAATTGAGAGTAATGATCTGTTTGAGATTGTCAATCAAATGAACCTGGGTGCTGCGCTTATTACCAAAGATTTTGAACAGCAGCAGCTAGCACAGCTCAATTTCAGAGCGGGGAAACAAGCGATGGCAGAAACAGCCTATCATGCTGCCTTTGAATACAGTGAAAAAGGTCGAAACCTCTTACCCAAAAATGCCTGGCAGGAAGAGTATAAACTCACATTGGCATTATATTCACTGGCTACAGAAGCCGCCTATTTGGTTGGAGAGATCTCAACCGCAACGGTACTCAAGACCATCGTCCTCGATCGCGCCATCTGTGAGTTAGACAAGTCTGTAGTATATGAAACATGGATTCAATCTTTGGTGGCGCAAAATCAGCTCTTTGAGGCTATACAAGTTGGACTTAAATTCTTGACTCATTTGGGGATTGACTTACCGGAGCATCCCGACAAGAGCGATAGTGAGCAAGCCATCAATGACCTTTTGCTTAAACTGCCTTTGACGCAAATTGAATCCTTGAGCCAGCTGCCAAGAATGACGAGTCAGCCCCAGCTCATCTCAATGCGGATTTTATCGAGCCTCTTAAATGCTGCCTATTTAGGCAGTCCTGATTTACTCTCCTTAATTGTTACCCAGCAAGTGCAGTTGTCAATGCGCTATGGCAACATGGAGGTCTCTCCCTCTGCTTATGCCAATTATGGTTTAATTCTTTGCGGAATCTCTGATGAAATTGAGTCTGGATGTTGCTTTGGTGACCTAGCCCTCAGCTTATTTGAGACCCTGGAATCCAAAGCATTTTATGCCAAAACGGCAGAGATTGTAGGTCTTGCTGTAAGACATTGGCAGGCACCGATCGCCTCAACCTTGGAGCTGCTGCTCGATGCCTACACAATCGGTTTAGAAACAGGTGACTTTGAATCCGCTTCTTTTGCCGCCTATGACTATTGTGCCCATTCTCTGGTGATTGGCAAAAATCTCATTTCCCTGGAGCAGGAAATGCAGAAGTATAGTGCAATCATCGGCGAATTCCAACAGCGAATGGTGTTCCATCTCAATGAACTCCACCGGCAAACTGTTCTCAATTTAATCGATCCCTCCCAGACCAAGGAAGGGGATTTCATGATTTTAAGCGGCAAAGCCTATGACGAAGCGAGGATGCTGCCCATTCACCAACAAGACAATGACCTCAGCTCCTTGGCGCTACTCCAGATCGATAAACTGTTCCTCGCCTATCTTTTTGGTAATCCTTATCAAGCGGTTAAGATTGCGGCCCAAACCGAAGCCTATCTAGAGGGTATCCCCGGACAGGTTTTTGTGCCCTTGTTTTATTTCTATGATGCGCTAGCATGGCTAGCGCTCTATCCTGAACTCGACACCGAAGCGCAGCAACGAGCTCGCGTCCGGATTTTTGCTCATCAAACCAGACTGGCAAAATGGGCCGGTTATGCCCCGATGAATTATGCCCATAAATTACACCTCCTCCAAGCTGAGCAGCACCGCATTCATGATGAAAAGATGGCAGCGTTGGATGGCTATGACCAGGCGATCGCCGGAGCGAAAGAAAACGCATATATCCAAGAAGAAGCCTTGGCCAATGAACTCGCTGCCAAGTTCTACTTAGACTGGGGCAAAGAAAAAATTGCCGCAACCTACATGCAAGACGCCTATTACTGCTACGCTCGCTGGGGTGCCAAAGCCAAAACCGATCACCTTGAGCGCAGCTATCCTGAACTCCTCACGCCGATCCTGCAACAGCAACGGGTTGAATTTAACCCCATCGATAGCCTTAACACCTTAACAAAGACCTTAGTCACCACCCTCCAAAGCCAAACCCAAGGCAGCACCAGCCTTGCGGAAACACTCGACTTTGCCGCGATTCTCCAAGCTGCCCAGAAACTCTCAAGCACCATCACCCTAGACCAACTCCTCTGTGATATTACACAAATTATCCTTACCAGTGCAGGCGCACAAAAAATGACCCTGCTGACCCCCAAGGACGCTGAATGGGAACTCCAAGCCAGTGCTGAGCAAACGGAGAACGGCAAAATTATCACCCAAACCTCAGCCCAATTCCTCACCATTGAAAATCTTCCCCTGCGCCTGATTCAATATGTCAAAAATACCCAAGAATCGATTCTGATTAACGAAGCCAAAACCGAGCTCACTGGCCTTCTCGAAGGCGAGCGACTTCAACATCAACCTCAAAGTGTGTTCTGTGTGCCGCTGCTCCATCAGGGAAACCTCGTCGCGATCGCCTATCTCGAACATTCAACCACCCAAGGACTGTTTACTCCCAACCGCCAAACGGTCATTGAATTCCTCTGTGCTCAAGCTGCTGTCGCCTTACGCAATGCTCAACTCTACAGCCAAGCGCAAACGGCTTTAACCGAGCTCCAGCACGCTCAACTCCAACTAGTGCAGAGTGAAAAGATGTCTGCGTTAGGCAATTTGGTTGCCGGTGTTGCCCACGAAATCAATAACCCGGTGGGTTTCCTCCAAGGAAATATTCAACCCGCTCAAGAACATGTGCAGGATTTATTGGGATTGATTGATGTTTATCAAACTGAATATCCCCAAGCCAATGAAAATGTGGAGAATGAGATTGAATCGATTGACTTGGCGTTTGTGCGGGAAGATTTACCGAAACTCATTGACTCGATGAATGCCGGAGTGGAGCGCATTCGCAATATTAGTAATAGTCTACGGACTTTCTCTCGTAAAGACCAAGAGCATCAAACCCCCTTTGATCTCCACAAAGGCATCGATAGTACCTTACTCATTCTTAAACATCGCACCAAAGCTAATGAGCAGCGTCCGGCAGTACAAATCCTCAAAAACTATGGCGAACTACCGGATGTAAAATGTTTTCCGGGACAGTTGAACCAGGTATTTATGAATATTTTAGCTAATGCAATCGATGCCTTTGATGAAGTCAATCAAGGAAAGACCTATCAAGAGATTGAGGCGAATCCAAATCAGATTATGATCGCAACTTCTGTCGAAAATAACCATGTTCAGATTCAAATTCAAGACAATGGCTGTGGGATGCAACCAGAAACCGTTAAGCAGATTTTTGAGCAGGGATTTACAACCAAAGCAGTCGGCAAAGGAACAGGACTGGGAATGGCGATCGCTCACCAAATTATCACAGAAAAACATGGAGGTAGAATTACCTGTATATCCGAGCCCGATAGCGGGACAAAATTTATCGTTATACTGCCCTTACACGAGACGTCAAAGATGTTAAACTTACCGTCAAAAGAAGATTTTAGGTGATAAGTATTATGTACGGCTTTTCTGGATTTAGACTATTGAGATTAAGCTTGTAAATAAATTAAAAAAACTGCCCGATTCATATATAAATTCGAGTTAAAAAGTTGGACTTATGTTTAAAACTGTCGTTGGCCATAGCGATGATCCGGATTCTCTTGCTGCTATCACTGAGGTACTCGAAGAATGCCAGCGTGCCTTGTCCGGTGTTACGCCTCAAGCGGGAATCCTGTTTACCGCAATTGATTTTGATCATCTTGTCATCCTGAAGCACATTCAAACCACATTTCCAGAAATTGAACTGATTGGCGGTACAACCAATGGTGAAATTTCTTCTGTTTTGGAGTTTCAGCAAGACTCCCTAACCTTGATGCTGTTTGCCTCAGATCGGGTTGAAATTCGGGCAGGGCTCGGACGGAATGCGGCTCAAGATCCCTATCGGTCAGCCCAGCAAGCGATCGCAGCGGCCCAGGCTCGCAGTACCATGCCACCCAAACTCTGCATTACATTCCCAGAGAGTCTAACCAGTAGCGGTGCAAAAATCTTAGACGGATTAAAACAAAGTTTAGGTGAAAATATGCCGATTCTGGGTGGTTTAACTGCCGATGATTATACCTTCGATCAAACCTATCAGTTTTTCCAAGATCAGGTCTTGAGTGACTCGATTCCTGTACTCGTGTTTTTCGGAAATTTACAGCTTTCTCACGGTGTATCGAGCGGCTGGAAGCCCATCAGTCCAAAAAGCAGAGTGACCAAGGTTGAGGGTAATGTCGTCTATGAGATTGGCGGTCAGCGAGCCTTAGACTTTTACCAAGGCTATTTGGGTGCCGAGCGATTCCTAAGCAACTACGCTATTCATGCCCTTGCCGTATTTGAGGAAGGAGAGCGGTTTTATATGCGAGCCCCCAATAGTTATGATCCAGATTCAGGAACGGTCACCTTTTTTGCCGATATTCCCGAGCAGGTCATGGTTCAAATCACCGATGCCTCTCGGGAAGATATTTTAGCTGCATCTGCAGCCTCATTACAAGAAGCATTGCATCACTATCCCGGCGATCATCCCGCTGCGGCTTTACTGATTTCCTGTTCTGCTCGCCGTCGTATTTTAGGAACATCAACGTCTCAAGAGTACCAACTGATTAAAACCCATTTACCACCAGGATTACCCTGCTGTGGTTTCTATGCCTATGGAGAAATCTCGCCCTTAGAGCCACAGGGTTCAACACGATTTCATAATAAAACATTTGTTACCCTCTTGATGGGAGAAGTGTAGTTGAATGATGACCCAATTAGAACAAGAGTTACAAGTTCAAGACCTCGAGAAAACGATTCGGATTTTACGAAAAAAGCTGCAACGCTCTGAAAAAGAACGGAATCAAATTGAATCGGATATTGAGGCTAAAGAGTTTTTGTTGAAAAATGTCATTGAAAAACTAGAAGCCTCTCAGGAAAACTTAAAAAAACAAAGCCAAGAGCTGACGCAGACTTTACAAGACATGAAAGCCATGCAATTGCAGCTCATTCAAGTCGAAAAAATGTCGTCACTCGGTCAGCTTGTTGCGGGGATTGCCCATGAGATCAATAATCCGCTCAGTTTTGTCTCTGGAAACCTGAAGCATGCCAAAGCCTATATGCAAAGTTTTTTGAGGTTATTGATGCTCTATCAAAAACATTATTCTCAACCTCATCCAGAGATCTTGGCAGCGATGGAAAGTATGGAATTTGATTTTATTAAAAATGATATTAACCCTGTTTTTCAATCCATGACAGTTGGTGCCCAGCGAATTCAGTCTATTGTTCAATCTTTACGAACGTTTTCACGACTCGACGAATCAGAATTTAAACAGATCGACTTGCATGAAGCCATTGAGAGCACATTGACGGTTTTACAGACCCGATTTCGAGCTCAAAACTGGCGACCCGAAATTCGCATCCAGAAAGACTATGGCAGTTTGCCTAAGCTTAAATGCTATGCCGGACAACTCAACCAAGTCTTTATGAGTATTTTGAATAATGCGATTGATACAATTGAGCAAAAGTTGAGCGAAGAAGAAAATTTAGTCGGTCAAGGTCTCGTTTCAATCCAAAGTCGGCTTCAGCCGGATCAAACAATTGAAATTTCAATCCAAGATAATGGTGTGGGTATCGCTTCGGATCTGATCAATCGAATCTTCGATCCTTTTTTTACCACAAAAGCCGTGGGCAAAGGCACCGGTCTGGGCATGGCGATCGCCCACCAGATCATTACTGAAAAACATGGAGGAGCGATCGTTTGTCAATCAGAGCTGGGCAAAGGCACAACTTTTACCATAACGCTTCCCCTCACAGCATAGGGATTCACTGGGATGTTCGGCGTATATAGTGGAGCAGAATCGCTCCCCTCACCGCCCGACTCAACCCACCGGAATCTCACTGATGACTGTCTCAGCCAACGCCCAACCGCCCACCCGACCCACCCCCCAATTCCCCCTGCGCTGGGTGTTGGTGCTCCCCTTCGTCCTACAACTCTTTAGTGCCGTGGGCGTGGTGGGATATTTGTCCTTCCGCAGCGGCCAAAGTGCCGTGGAAGATGTCGTGACCCAACTCCAAGATGAAGTCAGCGATCGCATCACCGATCGCCTCGATACTTACTTGACGATTCCCGGCTTGATTCATGAAAACGCCATGCGAGCGATGCAAACCGGTGAGCTGGATCTCAATCAACTCGATGGGGCTTGGGACAATTACTATTGGCGACATATTAATCTCTATGATGGCCAGATTTCGGCGATCTATATGGCCACCGAAGATCGCCAAAACCGCGAGATTAATTTCCGAAATGGGGAAATTAGTCTCGGGGTTCTGGATGCCCAAGGCGACAAAACCTATCGCTTCTTGGATGCTATGGGTCAATTAACCCCCGAGGTGCAGCGGGTGGTGGCAGATTATGATCCGACCGCTCGTCCGTGGTTTCAGAGTGCTCAAATGGTCGGGGGCACCACCTGGACACCGATTTACCTCTGGCCCGATGGGGACTATATGACCGTCGATCGCGTCGCCCCACTCTATAGCGCCAGCAATCGCTTTGAAGGGGTGTTTGGCGTTTCGCTCTCCGTATTGGATATTAGTCACTATCTCGCCGAGCTAGATATTGCCCAATCGGGTGAAACCTTTATTCTGGAGCAGTCTGGCGAATTGGTCGCCACCTCGACCGCCGAGAAACCCTATCGACCCCAATCCGGAGACCAAGCCATTGAGCGGTTAGCCGCCATCGAGAGCCAGGACGCGCTCACCCGCAGTGCGGCGGTCTATCTCCAGGCGCAATATGGCTCCCTTGAGCAAATCAATACTACAGTACAAACCCGTTACCAGCAGGGGGGGCAAACCTACTTTTTGACCGCAACCCCCTATCGGGAACCCCATGGTTTAAATTGGCTGATTGTTGTGGTGGTGCCGGAGTCCGACTTTATGGCGCAGATTCATGCCAATACTCGCACCACAATGCTGCTCTGTTTGGGGGCGTTCGGCATTGCGATCGGCTTGGGTCTACTGACCGCGCGCTGGATTCTCCGGCCGATTTTAGGGCTGCAGAGTGCCTCGGAGCGCTGGGCGGCGGGTCAACTGGAGCAAACGGTTGCGCCCAGCGGGATTCGTGAGCTGACGCGTTTGGGGCAAGCCTTCAATGGCATGGCGGATCAATTGCAAACGTCTTTTAATACCCTGGAGCAGCGGGTGGACGTGCGGACGGCCGAGCTCGTGGTGGCTAAGGAACAGGCGGAAATCGCCAACCAGGCCAAGAGTGATTTTCTAGCCAGCATGAGTCATGAGTTGCGCACGCCCCTCAATGGCATTCTTGGCTATGCCCAAATCCTCGCCCAGGCGCAACTGCCCCCGGCCAAGGTGCGGGAGGGGGTCAATGTGATTCACCAATGTGGGACGCATCTGCTGGATCTGATCAATGATGTGCTCGATCTCTCCAAGATCGAAGCCCAAAAACTGGAACTGATGCCTGCGCCCCTCCATCTGCCGGCCCTGCTCCAGAGTGTGGTGGAGATGTGTCAAGTCCGTGCCCAGCAGAAGGGCTTAGACTTTGTGTATCAGGCCGATGCAGAATTGCCAGAGGGGGTAATGGGGGATGAAAAGCGCCTGCGTCAGGTGCTGCTGAATCTCTTGGGAAATGGCATCAAGTTTACCGATCGCGGCACCGTCACCCTGGCGGTGTCTGTCGCGGAACACTCTGAGACCCCAGACCCAACCCCACACCCAAACTCACAAGTGGTGCTAGACTTTCAGGCGATGGATACGGGGGTCGGTATTGCTGCAGCGGACCAAGCCCAGCTCTTTGGGGCCTTTGAGCAGGTGGGCGATCGCCACAAACGAGCCGAAGGCACGGGTCTGGGCCTCGCCATTAGCCAACGGCTGGTACAACTGATGGGCAGCACGATCCAGGTCAAGAGCGAACTGGGCCAGGGCAGTGAATTTAGCTTTCGGCTGCAACTCCCCCTCGCCGACGATTGGGCCCAGCACCAAGGGCGCAATGGGGGCGAGCGCATTCTGGGTTATGACGGCCCGCAGCGCACAATTTTGATCGTCGATGACCATTGGCAGAATCGTGCGGTGCTATTCAATCTGCTGGAGCCCTTGGGATTTGCGACCCTGGAAGCCGCCGAGGGGCAAGCCGCCTTGGCCCATCTGCACCGCCAGACCCCTGATCAGCCCGTCGATCTGATCGTCACCGATCTGGTGATGCCCATCATGGATGGGTTTGAATTCATTGCGCAACTGCGTCAGTTGCCGGGCGGCCAGGCTTATCCGGTGATCGTCTCTTCTGCATCGGTCTCTCAGGCGGATCAACAGTTGGCCCTGGAGCAGGGCGGCGATCGCTTCCTGGCCAAACCCGTCGATGCTCAGACCTTGTTTAATCTCATTGCCGACTGCCTGCAATTGACCTGGTGCTACGCAGACCCGACGACTCCAGATCCTACGGCCGTGAGTGAGATTTCAGCCCCCACCCCAACGGGTGAAATCGTCGTTCCCCCCGCCCAAGACTTGACCGAACTCTTGGCGATCGCCCGTCAGGGGGATCCGGTGGGGGTCTGCGCTCAAATCGAGGCCTGGGAACCCCGCTATCAGGCCTTCGCCGCTCCCCTGCTTCAGCTCGCCCAGGACTTCAAAATTGAGGAAATTGAAGTACTATTACAGCAATATCTCGATGAGAGCCCCTCAACTAGACGCTAATTTTTGCTCTCCCCAATGTCAAATTCAGGACAAATCCTCGTCGTTGATGATACCCCCGTCAACCTCAAAGTGTTGGGTGAAACCTTACGCCATGCCGGCTATACCGTTGCCACCGCTATTGATGGCGAACGGGCGCTCCATCGCCTTGAGCATTATCAACCCGACTTGATCTTGCTCGATATTCAAATGCCCGGTATCGACGGTTTTGAAACCTGTCGTCGTCTCAAAGCCGATCCCCAAACCCAGAAGATTCCAATCATCTTTATTACGGCCCTCACCGACACCGCCAGCCAAGTGCAGGGCTTGGAACTCGGCGCAGTGGACTATGTTACGAAGCCGTTTAAGACCCTTGAGTTGTTGGCCCGGATTCGGGTGCAGATCAATCTTCGCCAAGCCCAAGCCCAGCTCCTCCAAGAGTCCAAACTCGCTACCATGGGCGAGCTCGTGACAGGAATTGCCCAAGAAGTCGATGATCCGATTAGTTTTATCCAGGGCAACCTCACCTGTGCCGAGCAATATTATCAAGAGTTGATCCAGCTTGTGGAGCTTTACGAACAAGAATATCCTGAACCGACCGAGCCGATTCAAGCCTGGCAAGCGCAAATTGATCTGCCCTTTCTTAAGCAAGACTATCCTGATTTACTCGATTCGATGAAGAAGGGGGCTGAACGGGTTAAGGGCATGATGGTGTCATTAAGTGCGTTTTCTCAGCGTGATATTACGAAGGGCAAACTCTGGGATCTTCATAAAATATTGGATAATGCTTTAGCGTTATTGTCACCCCGCTTGCAAGCCAAGGACGATCGCCCCGCCGTTGAGGTGTACAAAAACTATGGGACGCTACCGTTGATTCATTGTTATCCGGAGCAACTCAATCAGGCCTTGACCCATTTACTCATGAATCTGCTGGATGCATTGGATGAGAAATACCAGCATTCTGCTGCTGATCAGGACAAGCAGGGGTCAGACGCTCTCCAATTGTTGTTGACAACCCACATGGCAGTTGAGAACCCAGCAAGGCACATTCGTCTTGAGATCGGCAATCAGGACAGATTGCCCAGTTTTGAGATGCCAAGGCAACCGCTAGCAGATTGGTTAATGGAGAAATTAAGCGATCAGGGCACGGGTCTGAAGTTGGCGATCGCCCAACAAATTATCACAGAAAAACACAGGGGGACGATTACTTGTACCTCAGCGCCGAATCAAGGTACAACCTTTGCTATCACACTACCCCTCCAGGAATCGTAAGTCGATCGTATTTGTAATATTAGCAACAGTTTGCGCACTTTCTCGCGCAAAGATCAAGCACATAAGACAGCTTTCAATATCCATCAAAGATCAAGCACATAAGATAGCCTTCAATATCCATGATGGTATTGATCGCACCTTACTAATCCTTAAGTATCGAACCAAAACAAATGAGCAGCATCCTCAAATCCAAGTTGTGAAGAACTATGGTGAGCTGTTGGAACGCCAATACCATTGGCGGATATGTGACCTCTCTATAAACTGCATATTCTTCCACAAGCATAGAGAGAAATTTTTATGAGTCTTCACAAGTCCACTCTATAATGGTGGATAGAAGTGAAGCGCATTGGACTTCTGGCGGACGGTGTGGTCTGCAAACCTCATCAGATCAGGGTTGTGGAGAGAGAACGACGGGTATGACTCGAAACTCCTGATTGATAGTCGGTTCAGTCTTTCGATCACCGCTTATAAAGTTCAATGCCGATTATCAGGGCTCTGGATTGTCATCATGTTGAATCAACCAAAGTTTATTTTCGAGTGCTGGGAATGCCCATCCATGTTCCGCGATCGCTCCTTTCTTCTCTGTTGCAAGGATATTGTTTAAGGGGCGTTAGTTGTCTCCTCTGTGTCTCTTTAAGCCTTGGTTTAGCGACGGGCAGGTCGAGATTCTCGGCCCATGCCCAACCCTCCCTTGACCGAGCCACCGCTCGTCCCGCTGCCAAGCGCTCATCCTCGGTCGATCATTTGAGTCAACGGATTACACCGCCCTTACCTGAACCTGAGCTGCCTAGCAATCGCCTCCCCGTTCTGCCCTCGACCCATGAATTGCTGCCCCCCTCACCGGGCTTAGATAACCCGGAGGCGATTGAACCCAGTGACCGAGTGACGCTCGTTGTTGAGCGCTTTGAGGTCGTTGGCAGTACAGTTTTCGATGATGCCGAACTCGTTGCAGTCGTTGCGCCCTTCACCGGTCGAACCTTGACCTTTGCTGAATTAATGGATGCTCGTTCGGCGGTTACACAGCTCTATATTGAAGCCGGTTATGTCTCGTCTGGGGCTGTGATCCCACCGCAGACTTTAAACGATGGGGTGGTGGAAATTCAAGTGGTGGAGGGTTCCTTAGAGGCGATTGAAATCACCGGAACCCAAAGGCTCGATCGCAGCTACATCCATAGCCGCTTAGCATTGGCCGCCTCAACGCCACTCAATGTCAATGCGTTACTTGAGAGCCTACAATTGCTGAATCTTGATCCACTCATCAAAAACATTGCGGCTGAACTCCAAGCCGGCGATCGACCGGAAACCCGTCGTTTATGGGTCAATGTGAGTGAGGCCAAGAGCTTCTTTATTACACCCACTTTAGACAATGCCCGAGTTCCGAGTGTGGGCTCATTTCGCCAACAGATTGTTGTTGAGCAAGGCAATACAACGGGGGTCGGGGATCCACTGGTTGCCACCTATTCTCGTACGAAAGGCAGTAATGTGTTTGATTTAAGCTATGCCCGACCCATCAACCCTCGAAATGGCACCCTTCAGGTCAGTTTAGGAGCGAGCCGGAGCGAGGTGATTGAAGAACCCTTTGACATCCTGGGAATTGAGTCGAAATCAAACTACTACGAAGTCAGCTACCGACAACCGCTCACCCTCACCCCCCGCGAAGCGTTGGCATGGGGTCTTACCTTTTCCTGGCAAGATAGCCAAACCCAATTGAGGTTGGATGATATTGGGGGCTTTCCCCTCTCTGCAGGTGCGGATGAAAATGGGAGCACTCGGATCGCCGCGTTGCGCTTCTTCCAAGACTGGACACAGCGGAGCGAGCAGCATGTCTTGGCCCTGCGATCGCAGGCCAGCTTTGGTTTAGAGGGGTTTTTGAACGCAAGTGATAATCCCGAACCGCCCGATAGCGGCTTTTTTATCTGGCGGGGACAGGGTCAATGGGGTCGGGTGCTGGGCCCTGATACTTTATTAATCGTCCGTGGCGATATCCAACTGAGCGATCGTCCTCTGGTTCCCCTAGAACAAATGGGTCTAGGGGGGGTCAATACGGTGCGGGGCTATCGTCAAGAGGCTCTGCTGACCGACAATGCCATCTTGGTCTCCACCGAAGTCCAGCTCCCGATCGCCCGTATGCCAGATATTCAAGGCCAGCTCCATCTCGTCCCTTTTCTTGACTTTGGCACTGGCTGGAATCGCAGTGATGTGGAGCTGGAGAGCGATACCCTGTTTAGCACGGGTCTGGGCGTGATCTTTCAGACGGCCAATGGCTTATCTGCTCGTCTAGACTGGGGCATTCCCCTCATCGAAACGTCCTTATCTGACAATGATAGTTTGCAAGAGAGCGGCATTTATTTCTCCATTCAAAATCGCTTCTAATCTGGTCTAATCTGGGGAGTATTACACAACTTTTTAAGTCATAGCCATAACATGTACTGAATTATTGAATCATCTGCGCCAATTATGTTCAAGCCCAATAAACTTGCTGCCATACTCATTACTACACTACTTCTCAACCCAGTTTATTGTGCTCAGTCTTCAGCACAGATTACGTCTGACACCTCACTGGGTACGACCGTTAGCAACACGGGTCTTGATTTCACGGTGGACAACGGCACGACATCAGGAACCAATCTATTCCACAGCTTTGACCAGTTTTCTGTGCCCACCGGTGGCTCCGTAACCTTCAACAACAGTACGGCGATCGCCAATATTTTTAGCCGTGTCACGGGGGGTAATGTCTCCAATATTGATGGCTTAATTGCTGCCCAAGGCACCGCCAACCTGTTTTTGATTAACCCAGCAGGGATTACCTTTGGGGAAAACGCTACGTTGAGCCTTGGCGGTTCGTTTTTCGCTTCCACCGCCGAGAGCGTGCTGTTTCCCAATAACCTAGAGTTTGCCGCCACCAGTGCGACGACGCCCGCTCTGCTCTCGATCAATTCGCCTGTGGGTTTGAATATGGGCACCAATCCAGGGGCAATTACGGTGCAGGGCCAAGGGCATAACTTTTTCTCGCCGGTCTTCTCCTTTTTCATTATTCGTGATGCCACCACTACTGGTTTGCAGGTCAATGCGGGCAAAACGCTGGCGTTGATCGGGGGTGAGATTAATTTCACGGGGGGACGAGCCATTGCCTCCAGTGGTCAAATCACCCTTGCCGGGGTCGCTGGTGGCACGGTTGATTTTGTTGAAAACACCACCACTTCTGGCTACAGCTTCGACTATGCAGGGGTTAGCAGCTTTGCGGATATCAACCTGAGCCAAAAAACAGCCCTGGATATTAGCGGAACTGCGGGTCAGGGTGCGATCGAACTGGTCGGTGACACCATCACCCTGACGGGGGGCTCCCTGGCAATTGCGGAAAATGACGGCCCTCAAGATGACCGGAGCATTAGCGTCCAGGCGGCTGGCTCTCTACGGATTGATGGTTTGACCGCCGATCGCGTCTCCAGTGGTTTGGTTAGTGGCAGCTCTGGCAATGGAGCGGCAGCCGATATTCAGGTTAACGCCGAAAATCTCTTTCTGACCAACAGTGGGCTAATCGGTAGTCTGGTCTTTGGCCCTGGGATGGGTGGTCGGATCGTAGTCGATATCACCAATGCCATCGAAATACTGGGCACAGAAAATATTTTTGACGCTACCAATGTGCCCGCGATCGGCACCGCAACACTGGGTGGTGCTTTGCAAAGTGTCAACGTAACCGCCCGAACGCTCAAAATGACCCAAGGTGCATCAATTACATCCTTTGCACCTGCCTTGAGTTTTGGCAGTACAGCAGCAGTCAATATCCAAGCCACTGACTCCATCGAGCTGGTCGGCTTTACGACTGATAACCTCAATGCTGCGGTTGCGACTAGCATCAACAGCAGTACAACGAGCGCCGGCGATGCCAATGCCGTAACCATCACCACTGCTCGGTTATTTGTCCGTGATGGTGCTTCGATTGCAACCACAACGTTTAATGCGGGCAATGCGGGCAATGTCACGGTCAATGCCAGTGAGCTGATCCAGGTGAGCGGCACGAGTCCAGTGAGTCCATCTCTCATTACTTCTGGTGCTCTCCCACCGGAGCCGCTCGTGGCAGCCGCACTGGGTTTGCCCCCTATCCCTACTGGAGACTCGGGTAATCTGGTGCTCAACACCCCCCGCTTAGAAGTTTCCGATAGTGCTCAAGTCACCGTGCGCAACGATGGCACAGGCAACGCCGGAACCTTGACTGTCAATGGCGATCGCATCATATTGAAAGATCAAGGGAGCTTAAGCGCCTCGACATTTTCTGGCGAGGGCGGCAATATTGCCCTGCAACTGCAAGAGGTGCTGCTGCTACGCAACGAGAGTTTTATTTCCGCCGAAGCCGGGGGCACGGGCAATGGCGGCAACATTACGATCAATGCGCCGTTTATCGTGGCGGTATCTGGGGAGAACAGCGACATTATCGCCAACGCTTTTCAGGGCAACGGCGGCAACATCACGATCACCGCCACGGGCATTTTGGGTCTAGAATTCCGCGATCAGCTCACCGAATTTAGCGATATCACTGCCAGCTCTCAGTTTGGCGTCATGGGTACGGTTACGATTACCAATCCGAATACCACCTTGACGGGTCTGGACGCAGAACTCCAAGGCGATGTCCTTGACCCTGATCAAGAGATTGTTCAAGGCTGTGATGCCGTGGGTAACAGCCGTTTCGTGGCAACCGGGCGAGGGGGCGTGCCCGAGAACCCGCTGAATCCGCGACCGGGAAATAGCACCTGGAATGATGTGCGGGATCTGACTGCGTTTCGCCAAACCTCATCGACCATCACGCGCCAAGCCCCAGCACCCGCATCCCCCGTGATCGTCGAAGCGACGGGGGTTCGTCGCGATGCCAACGGTGAGCTAGAACTGTATGCAGAAACAGCAGTCTCCACGCCTCGAATCGCATCTACAGCTTGTACTTCAACCTTCCATAACAATTAATTAACTCTTGCGGGCATTAAATCTCCAGTCCGTTTTACAAAGCAAAATGCAGAATAGATGCATACAAGTTTTGCATTAAGAGCACATCCATGCCGAAACACTTTACCGTAGCGTTCAGGTTGGTTTTAGCCATGATCCCTTGGGCGTTCTGTTCAATTCAAGTTGCCCAAGCTCAAGTCACGAGTGATGGCACCTTAAGCACGGGTGTGAGCAATACGGGGTCAGACTACACCATTACTGGAGGGACGACGTCAGGAACCAACCTCTTCCATAGCTTTGATCAGTTTTCCGTGCCCACAGGGGGTTCAGCAACCTTCAACAACAGCACGGCGATCGCCAATATTTTTAGCCGTGTTATGGGGGGGAGCCTCTCCAATATTGATGGGCTGATTGCGGCCCAGGGAACAGCGAACGTGTTTCTACTCAACCCCGCAGGCATCAGGTTTGGCGAGAATGCCAGACTCAATATCGGTGGCTCATTCTTTGCCTCCACTGCCGAAAAAATCCTCTTCCCCAACAGTCTGGAATTTGATGCGATGAGCCCCATACCCCCCGCTCTGCTCTCAATTAGTTCTCCTGTGGGTTTGAATATGGGGACGAATCCCGGAGCGATCCGGGTTGAGGGGCCGGGGCATGGCTTTGTGGCTGTTCCGTTCTTGTTTCGGGGAGCACGGAATATCGGGTTGGAGGTGAACTCTGGGCAGGCCCTGAGTCTAGTCGGTGGTGCAGTGACGTTGGATGGGGGCATCCTTACGGCCGAGCAGGGGCGAGTGGAGATTGGTGCAGTTGCCAGTGGTCAAGTGGGTTGGGTTGCGGGTCGCTTGAGCTATGACAATGTGACTGCATTTCAGGATGTGACCTTTGCAAATCAAGCAACGGCAGATGCATCGGAGTCGAGCGGCGGCGTGCAAATCGTGGGGCGCAATGTAACGTTTACCAATGGCTCAGTGGCGGTGCTGCAAACGACGGGAAATGCAGCAGGAGGAGTCCTGCAGGTGCAATCTAGCGAGCGATTGGCAATCATTGGGACGAATGAAGATGGCACGATCGCGAGTGGGATGCGCAGTGAAACCCTGGCAGCAGGGGACGGGGCGCAGATTGAAGTAGAGACCGGCCAATTGTTTGTGCTGGAGGGAGGCAGGCTTCTATCCGTAACTACCGCAGAGGGTGATGGCGGCGATATTCAGGTGGATGCCATTGGCTGGGTTGAGTTTCGGGGGATATCCGTTGAACTAGCAGAAGCGTTTATTTCGTCGATTGACACCGTGAGTGTGGGGTCTGGTGATGTGGGGAATGTGCGGTTATCCGCCCAAAACCTTGTCCTTGCTGATAGTGCCGCGCTTTTAGCTCGCAACTTTGGAACCGGTCGCGGAGGGGATGTGCTTGTGGATGTGGCGGAATCCGTTGCAGTGATTGGTCTTGCTCCTGTGCGCGACACTTTTCTTCTAACCAATATATCTAGCGTCGCTTTTCGGTCTGGGAACAGCGGCAATGTGCAAATTGATACCGCCAGGCTGTCGGTTCGAGAGGGTGCCATCATCACCACTAACGCCCTTGCTTCTGGTGATGCTGGCTCACTGACCATCAATGCCGCTGAATCGATTGAGTTAGTCGGAAAAGATGCGGATTTTAACCAGTCCCCTCGCGTTGAATCAGCCATCACTATCGAAAATGAAGCGTTCCGTTCACGCTTTGGCCTCCCGGATGTCCCAACTGGCGACTCCGGTAATGTGCTACTAAATACGCCTCAACTGACAGTTGCCGATGGCGCGAATATTGGTACCCAAAACCAAGGCACTGGACTGGCAGGGAGTCTGCAAGTCAATGCAGACACGATTATGCTCCGTGATGCGGGGAGCATTGTGGCTGCCACGGTTTCGGGGGAAGGGGGTAACATCAACCTAAATGCCAATCAATATATTTTGCTGCGTCGCGGTAGTTTGATTTCTGCTGAAGCGGGCGGCACCGGTAACGGCGGCAACATTACGATCAACGCGCCATTTATTGTGGCAGTTCCCAGTGAAAACAGCGATATCATCGCCAATGCCTTCCAGGGTAACGGCGGCAACATTACGATCACAGCTACGGGCATTTTGGGTTTAGAATTCCGTGACCAACTGACCCAGTTTAGCGATATTACCGCTAGCTCTCAGTTTGGTGTCAGCGGCACTGTCACGATCACCAATCCCAATACCACCTTGACGGGTCTGGACGCAGAACTCCAAGGCGATGTCCTTGACCCTAATCAAGAAGTGGCTCAAGGCTGTGATGCCGTGGGTAACAGCCGCTTTGTGGCAACGGGGCGGGGGGGCGTGCCCGAGAACCCGCTGAATCCGCGACCAGGAAATAGCACCTGGAACGATATGCGAGATCTTTCTGCGTTTCGCCAAATCTCGCCGACTCCCATACGCCAATCCCAAACACTCGAACCCCCCGTTATCATCGAAGCGACAGGCGTTCGCCGCAATGCCAACGGTGAGCTAGAACTCTACGCAGAAACCGCAGTCTCCACGCCTCGAATCGCATCTACAGCTTGTACTTCAACCTTCCGTGACAATTAATTAACTCTTCTGGGCATTAAATCTCCAATCTACTTTACAAAGCAAAATGCAGAATAGACGCATACAAGTTTTGCATTAAGAGCACATCCATGCCGAAACACTTTACCGTAGCGTTCAGATTGGTTTTAGCCATGATTCCTTGGACGTTCTGTTCAATTCAAGTTGCCCAAGCTCAAGTCACGAGTGATGGCACCTTAAGCACGGGTGTGAGCAATACAGGGTCAGACTACACCATTATGGGAGGGACGACGTCAGGAACCAACCTCTTCCATAGCTTTGACCAGTTTTCGGTGCCCACGGGTGGTTCCGCCACCTTCAACAATGGCCCAGCGATCCAGAATATTTTCAGTCGTGTGACGGGCGGAACTGTCTCAGATATTGATGGCGCAATTAATGCCAGCGGCACCGCCAATTTATTTCTCATCAACCCAGCCGGGATTCGCTTTGGCGAAAACGCCACCCTGAATATTGGCGGTTCATTTTTTGCCGCCACGGCCGACGGCATCCGCTTTGATAACGGGGTCGTTTTCGGTCAGAGTACTGCGGCGGCCCCCTTGCTAACGGTGAATTCTCCTGTTGGACTAGATTTTGGGGCGGGTAATGGGACAGGCGAAATCCGTGTGAGCGGCCCTGGTCATTCCCTGTCGTACGCCTCGCCGACGAATAATCCCTTTGCGCCTGTGGCAACTCCGACGCTTGCTGCCTTAAACCCGACGATTCCAGATTATGTCCATGGCGGGCTCAGGGTGAATCCCGGCAATACACTGGCGCTGATTGGCAGCGCAGTGACGCTGGATGGCGGTCTTGTCACAGCGGAGCGAGGCCGCATTGAAGTGGGCGCAGTGACTGCGGGTCAAGTCGATTTGAGTCAGTCGAGTCCCACAATCTGGAGCGTCAGTTACGCCAATGCCACGACCGATGGCGCAGTGAATTTTCACAATCGTGCCCTTACGGATGTGAGTGATGATGTGCTTGGCGTGTTGGGTGGCTTAGGGGGCGGCTCGATGCAACTCGTCGGCGGTGAGGTGAATCTCCGGGAGGGTTCAATTGTTTTAAATCAAACGGTTGGTGTTGTTCCGGGGGGGGAGATGACCGTTACTGCGAATTCCCTCAATCTCGTTGAGCCTGATTCAGCAACCTTGTTTTTCAGTCAGATATTGACAGAAACATTGGATACTGAGGGGTTTGGCACCAGTAGTGCCATTACAGTTGCTGCGGGTGATCTGGTGCAAGAGACGGGTAACATTCTCACTCGCTCCTTCGGTGCAGCCGATTCGGGGGAGATCTCAATTCGGGTAACCGACTCGATTCAATTGACGGCAGCGAGTAGTGGGATATTTAGTCAGATCTCCTCTCGGTCAGGGGGGGCCGGCCGTGCCGGGGATGTGGGGGTGACCGCGACTCGCTTGAGTGTATTGAGTGGTTCTAATGTTTCTTCAGTGATCTTTGGTGCTGGGGATGCCGGAAACGTGACGGTGACGGTGGCAGATATTGACCTCGTGGGGGCCGAGCCAGTAACCCTGTCTCAAAGTGCGCTCAGCAGCGCGACATTGGGAACGGGGGCATCGGGGAACCTCACCGTAAATACGGCCCGGCTCCGAGTCATTGATGGGGGGCGCGTGGATGCTGCGACGGTTGGCCCCGGGGGGGGTGAAGGGGGAAGCGTCACGATCAATGCCGCTGATTTTGTGGAGGTCACGGGCTCAGTTCAAGGGACAGGGGCGATCGTGGGGTTTTCTGTTCCCAGTCAAATCATTGCTGGGGCAGACGTTATCAGTCTGACATTGCAAGCCGTGTTGGGTTTACCCCCCGAGCTGCCCACCGGCGACTCCGGCAACGTGACCATTCGCACGCCGCGCTTAAGCGTAGCGGAAGAGGGGCTGGTGACGGTGAGTAATGAAGGGACTGGCAATGGCGGCACCCTGAATGTCGTGGCGGATCAGCTTCAGCTCCGCGAGCAAGGGGGGCTAACGGCTTCGACCTTGTCCGGGGAGGGTGGCAACATCAATTTAAAGCTGAACAGCGTTTTGTTGATGCGAACAGGCAGCCTTATTTCCGCAGAAGCGGGTGGAACCGGTAATGGTGGAAACATTAGTATTGATGTCCCCTTCCTCGTGGCGGTTCCGGGAGAAAACAGCGATATCATCGCCAATGCGTTTCAGGGCAATGGCGGCAACATTAACATTATGGCGACAGGCATTCTCGGTCTAGAATTTCGTGACCAGCTCACCGAATTTAGCGATATCACCGCTAGCTCTCAGTTTGGTGTCAGCGGCACTGTCACGATCACCAATCCCAATACCACCTTGACGGGTCTGGACGCAGAACTCCAAGGCGATGTCCTTGACCCTGATCAAGAAGTGACTCAGGGCTGTGATGCCGTGGGTAACAGCCGCTTTGTGGCAACCGGGCGGGGGGGCGTGCCCGAGAACCCGCTGAATCCGAGACCGGGAAATAGCACCTGGAGCGATGTGCGGGATCTGGCGGCGTTTCGCCAAACCTCACCGACCACCATAAGCCAAGCCCCAGAACTTCCCGTTATCATCGAAGCGACGGGCATTCGCCGCAATGAAAAGGGTGAACTTGAACTCTATGCAGAAATAGCATTCTCTACGCCTCGGATAGCATCTATAGCTTGTACTTCAACCTTCCGTAACAATTAATTAACGGGAGCATCCCACTTTGGCACATCCAGACTGCATCGCCCTCATCCCCCAGCCCCTTCTCCCTTTTTGGGAGAAGGGGAGCCGGATTCAAAGTCCCTCTCCCAGCTTGGGAGAGGGATTTAGGGTGAGGGCTTGCGTAACTGGGATGCACCCTAATTAACTCTTGCGGGCATTAAATTTCCAGTCTGTTTTACAAAGCAAAATGCAGAATAGGCGCATACAAGTTTTGCATTGAGATAACATCCATGCCAAAACACTTTACTTTAGACTTCAGGTTGGTTTTAGCTATTTTCCTGGGGATAAGCGGTTCGAGCCAGATTGCCCAAGCTCAAGTCACGAGTGATGGCACCTTAAGCACGGGTGTGAGCAATACGGGGTCAGACTACACCATTACGGGAGGGACGACGTCAGGAACCAATCTCTTCCATAGTTTTGACCAGTTTTCTGTGCCCACAGGGGGGTCGGCGACGTTTGACAATGCAACCACCATTGAAAATATCTTTAGTCGTGTCACAGGCGGGAATATTTCGAGTATTGATGGATTCATTGCTACCCAAGGCACGGCCAACCTCTTTCTGGTTAATCCAGCGGGTATTACTTTTGGTGAGAATACCACCCTCAGTATTGGTGGATCATTTTTTGGCTCCACAGCTGAAACAGTTCTCTTCCCTAACAGTTTTGAGTTTAATGCAACGAGCCCAACAACACCCGCCCTGCTCTCGATTCATTCGCCCATCGGCTTAGATATGGGCAACAATCCAGGAGCAATCGAGGTTCAGGGACCAGGACACCATTTCACATCTCCTCTCTTTACGTTTGACACGTTTGGCAGCACAGCACCCGAAAGACTAGCGGTCAATACGGGCGAAACGCTGGCCCTAATCGGAGGTGATATCACCTTTACAGGAGGACAGGCACTCGCACCAAGTGGGCAAATTGTTATTGCTGGTATTGCCACAGGAATGGTCAACTTTGCTGAGGGAACATCGCCTGGATATACATTTGGGTATGAAGGGGTTTCCGGCTTTAAAGATATAAGCCTGGCCCAGCAAACAGCGCTTGACGCGAGTGGTAATGGCCAGGGTGCCATCGAGATTGTCGGCAACACCATCTCAATGACAGACGGTTCTATTGCAGTGATTGACAATGTCGGTTCTCAATCTAATCAGAGCATTACCGTCCAGGCCACGGATTCACTACTGATTGATGGCCTAGGCCCCGGAAATATTTCCAGTGGTCTGATTAGTGATGGCTTTGGTGATGGCAATGCTGCCACGATCCAAATTGATGCCGAAAATCTAATCCTGACGAATAGTGGACAAATCGCCACGGCCGATAAAGGTGGAGCCGGATTGAGCGGTCAAATCACGATTAATGTGAATAACTCAATTCAAATTATTGGTAGTGACAGTTTTTTCGATCCGGCAACTGTGCCCGGTATCTTGAATCTCACTCAGGGTTTCAGTGATCTACAGGGCATTGATATTACGGCTCGGGAGCTCACCATGACCGATGGCGCGTGGATTGTCTCATTTTCCGTTAGTGGCACTCAAGGCAATATTGGAGTGATTAATATTCAAGTCACCGACTCAATTGAAATTACCGGAACAACTGATAGTTCGGGGCCTTTTAGCTTGGGGCCTTTTAATGCAACCACAATTGGTAGTAGAACCTTTGGCGCTGGGGAGGCCAATACTGTCGCCATTGACACTACCCAGTTATTTGTCCGTGATGGTGCCCGCATTTCAACCACTACCGCTGATGCGGGCAATGCAGGGAATGTCATGATCAACGCCAGTGAATTGATCCAAGTGAGCGGAACCGTTCTCGGCTTAGTTAACCCCACTTCAATTGATTCTGGGGGTACCATTATCGACTCGGATTTTGCAACACTTGTGGGTTTACCGCCCTTCCCCTCCGGTAACTCGGGAGATGTAACGCTGAATACGCCACGCTTAGAAGTCCTAGACGGTGCCCGAGTCACTGTGAGAAATAATGGTACCGGCAATGCTGGAACCTTAGCCGTCAATGCTGATAATATTTTGCTGCGGGATCGGGCGGGCTTGACTGCCTCTACGGTTTCGGGTGAAGGGGGCAATATTGACCTGAATGCCAATCAATCTATTCTGCTACGGCAGGGAAGTTTGATTTCTGCTGAAGCAGGCGGTACAGGGAATGGCGGTAATATCACCATCATTGCGCCGTTTATCGTGGCGGTTCCCGGAGAAAACAGTGACATCATTGCCAATGCGGTCTTCGGTAGTGGTGGCAATATCACGATTACAGCCACCGGGATTTTGGGTCTCGAATTCCGTGACCAACTCACCGAGTTCAGTGATATTACCGCTAGCTCTCAGTTTGGTGTGAGTGGTACGGTCACGATCACCAATCCTAATACCACCTTGACGGGACTCGAAATCGAACTCCAAGGCGATGTCCTTGACCCTGATCAAGCAGTGACTCAGGGCTGTGATGCCGTGGGTAATAGTCGCTTTGTGGCAACGGGGCGGGGGGGCGTGCCCGAGAACCCGTTGAATCCGCGACCGGGAAATAGTACCTGGAGTGATGTGCGGGATCTGGCTGCGTTTCGCCAAACCTCACCGACCACCACGCGCCAAGCCCCAGAAACAGAACCTCCCGTTATCATCGAAGCGACGGGCGTTCGCCGCAATGAAGAGGGTGAGCTTGAACTCTATGCTGAAACGTATGCACCATATCGGACAGCAGTTGCCGCCCATTGCGCTCCTCAAGCCTTGACTCAATCTAATACCTAGTACACACCATGCTGACCTCACGACTGCGCTACTTAGGTTTAGGACTACTGGCCGGTTGCCTGACCCTCTTGCTAAGCAGTGGACTGATCCCTGCGATCGCCCTTCCCAAACCCGCCAAACCCGTTGCAGCAACGGAGGTTTCTGTTCCCCTCGTGGATTGGTCGCAGGGCCGTCAGTATTATGTGGCGGGTCGCTTTGCGGATGCCGCTCAGGTTTGGCAACGTTTGGCGAATGCGTATGGGCAGCGGGGCGATCGCGCCAACCAAGCCCTGAGCCTGAGCTACCTTTCCCTGGCCTACCAGCGCTTGAATCAATGGGACTTGGCCCAGCGGGCGAGCGATGCCAGTTTACAAACCCTTGCAGCAGCTGCCACTCCCGAAGCGATTCTCTGGGCTCAGGCCCTCAACACCCAGGCCAGCCTCCTGCTCCACAACGGCCAAACGGAAACAGCCCTCGACACCTGGCAGCAGGCCGAGGACTATTATCAACAGGCCGGCGACACCCAAGGGGTTTTAGGCACCCAGCTCAACCAGGCGCAGGCGTTGCATTCCCTGGGCTACTACGGGCGAGCGTCGCAACTACTCAAGGGTGTCGGCACAGCCCTCTACAACAGCGAAGACTCCTTGCTCAAGGTGCAAACGCTCCACAGTCTCGGTAGCACGTTCCGTACCAGCGGTGACTTCCAACTGAGTTATGACGTGTTGCGGCAGGCGATCGAACTAGCAGAAAGACTTGAACTGAAAAATGAATTGAGCCCAATTTTGCTCAGCCTGGGCAATACGGCCAGCGATCAAAAGAAGTGGAGCGACGCCCTCTACTACTTCACCCAAGCAGAACAACAGGCCACCACCCCCGAAGCTCGCCTCGATGCGCAACTGAACCAACTGCGACTCTATGCCCAACAGCAGCAGATCCCTCAAGTGCAAGGGCTTGCCCCACAGATTCGCGAGCAGCTCAGCCAACTCCCCCCCAGTCGTGCCACAATCTATGGCGCAATCAATCTCGCAGATACGTTGGCTCAACTGCCTCAACCCGACCAGATGCTGCCGCCGCGAACCGTGGCCCAGCTCCTGGCCGATGCGATCGCCGCCTCGCGCCGCCTCCAAGACCCCACCGCCGAAGCCTATGCCCTGGCTCAATTGGGTCAACTCTACGTTCGCCAGGGCCAGCTAAACGATGGCGTCGCGTTACTCCAGCAATCCCTCAGTATTGGTCAAGCGCTCCAGGCCAATACCATCATTTCCCAATCTGCTTGGACCCTGGGGCGGGCCCTTACCCAAAACAATCGAGCCAATGCGGCGATCGCCGCTTACCAAAACGCCATTACTGCCCTGCAAGCCCTCCGTGGCGATCTGGTTGGGGTCAATCAAGATGTGCAATTCTCCTTTCGGGAGAGCGTCGAGCCCATCTACCGCGAACTGGTGGGACTCATTCTGGATAACAATCCGGATCAAGCCGCTCTGGCCCACGTCCGGGAACTGATTGAAGCGCTGCAACTGGCGGAACTGGATGATTTTTTCCGTGATGCTTGCCTCGATACCCAGCCGCGTCAAATTGATGAGATTGACCCCAACGCAGCGGTCCTGTATTCTATCCTGCTGCCCGATCGCCTAGCGGTGGTGGTCTCCGCAGCCAACCAGCCCTTGAGCTATTACACCGTTCCAGTGTCTCAGCAGGAAGCCGAACAAACCGTTCGAGAATTCCTCGCTAAACTGCACCCGGTTTCCAACAACGCGGAGCAACTGCGTCTTTCCCAAACCCTCTATGATTGGTTGATTCGCCCCGCCGAGGCGGCTCAAGCCTTGCACGGCCGAGAAACCTTGGTCTTTGTGCTGGATGGTCTGCTCCAGCGGGTTCCGATGGCCTCGCTCCATGATGGGCAGCATTATCTCGTTGAAAACTATGCGATCGCCCTCTCGCCCGGTCTCAACCTTCTCGATGCCCAACCGCTTGAACAACAAACCATCCAGGCGATCGTGGGCGGGATGAGTGCAGCCCGACCCGGCTTTGCCGCCCTACCGGAAGTCGAAAATGAGGTGCAAAACATTAGCCAAACTGTTTCTGCTGCGAGCTTACTCAACGAGTCCTTTACCCAGGAGAACTTGGCCAACAAACTCTTGCGCTGGAAAAATACTAATGTTCTCCACTTGGCAACCCACGGTCAGTTTGGTTCAACGCAAGAAAATACGTTTCTCCTCACCTGGGATGGCACATTGACGGTTCGTGAACTCTCAGAGCTGCTACGGCAGCGTGAGGCGAATCGGGCCAACACGCTGGAGTTGCTGGTGTTGAGTGCTTGTGATACGGCCGCCGGAGACGATCGCGCCGTTTTAGGTCTAGCGGGCTTCGCCGTTAAGTCTGGCGCACGCTCAACCGTTGCCAGCCTCTGGCCCGTTAAAGATAAGGTGGCTGCCCAAATGATGACGCAGTTCTATGAAAGACTCAGTCAACCCGGTATCACGAAGGCCGAAGCGCTACGGCAAGCGCAGCGATCGCTACTTATAGATAAAGGGTTTCAAGATCCCTTCTTCTGGTCATCCTTTGTCATTGTCGGGAATTGGCTCTAGAGCATTGCACTAGCGAATTAGCCTGGATGATTCATAAGGCAGGCGGGACGCCTGCGCTATGGTTTTCTCGCTCAACAGTCCGTAGCGCGGGCATCTTGCCCGCCACTTGATTAATAACGTGAGTTTTGGATAAGCGAAGCGATCGCATTCCTCAAAACACTGAAATCTCGATGTCAAACCCCTTTAGGGATGACAAGCAGGTTAGAAGCGAGACTAGGCAAAGGATGTAGACATTAACCCGCCCAAAGAAATAGGGTGGAGATTGGAAAACCACCCACCCTGGAAAAATGTTGCCTCAATTGTACCGCAAGGTCATCAGA
>JBCDEB010000062.1:0-36574 GCA_039180005.1 Cyanobacteria bacterium P01_G01_bin.54
ACCCAGAACACCGGATGAAAAATCTGCATTGCGGTATGGGTGTCCATCGTCGGGGCAATTTCCGTAATCACACCCAAGTTGCGATAGATGAACTCACAAAGACGGATATTGTCCTCGATCGCCCCTGTGCCCGATTGTCCGCCCACAAACAGCTCAAAGTCAGGCAAACAGAAGGTATTTTGCACATCGATCGCCATTAGGCAAATGCGGGTGGCGTCCTTTGCAGTGGGTTGCAGACGATGCAACTTGGCCCAATCACGGGCCTGCACTGCCCGGTCTTGGTAGGGCACCCGCCAGACGGAGCGCGTACTTTGGGCATCAAAAAATGCGGGTGTGGGGAGGGTGTGAGTTGTGGTTAGGGTCGTCATGGTCGAGACCTCCAGAGCAGCGAAGATTTATAAGTGTTTAACTTACACTTATGAGGTTATTGTCAAAGCGACACAATGTCAAGAGGCAGAATGAATTTTCCTGCCGACGATTTGTTAAAGTACCGCTATGGAAATCTCCCAGATGCCAATGAATACCCCATCAGACCTGATCCTCCTCTGGCATCGCCGTGATCTGCGCGTGAGCGATCACAAGGGTCTCCATGCGGCTCAAGCGATCAGCCCCAAAATTGTGGGCGTCTTTTGCTTCGACCCCCACATTCTGAAGCGGGATGATATTGCCCCGGCGCGGGTCGCCTATATGGTGGGCTGTTTGGCTGCTCTGGCCGATCGCTATCGTCAACTCGGCTCTCAATTGCTCTTTATTCAGGCGGCTCCAGCCAAGGGGATTCTCCAGCTAGCCCAAGCACTCCATGCCCAGCATGTGTTTTGGACAAAGGATGTGGAGCCCTATGCGACTGAGCGCGATCGCCAAGTGAGAACGGCCCTCGAAGCCGCTGGAGTCAAGGTCCACAACGGTTGGGATCAATTGCTCTGTGAACCCGGTCAGGTCTTGACGGGTGCAGGCACGCCCTACACCGTCTACGGGCCCTTCTGGAAAAACTGGATGCGGCAGGCAAAACTCGCCCCCTTGCCAACGCCCACCCGACTGGTGGGACTCACAGCCGCAGAACAGGACATCGCCGCTCGCGCAGGCTGTATCCTTCTCCCCACGGCGGCTGAGTTAGGCTACACCTGGGACAAGGGCTTCCCCATCGAGCCGGGGGAGGCAGCGGCTCAGTCCCAACTGGAACAATTTTGCGATCGCGCCCTCTTGAACTACGACACCGCTCGGAATTACCCGGAGCAGGGAGGCACGTCGCGCCTGAGTGCCGCTTTAAAATTTGGAGCGATCGGCATTCGCACCCTCTGGCAAGCCAGCCAGGACATTGCTCAGGTGCAGCGATCGGATGAAGCCCGCCAAAACATCCTCACCTGGCAAAAAGAACTGGCCTGGCGCGAGTTTTATCAGCATGTCCTGTTCTTTTTTCCCGAGTTGGCCGCCGGATCCTATCGAGAACCCTTTAAAGACTTTCCCTGGGACAATAACCCTGCGCAATTTCAAGCCTGGTGTGCGGGGCGGACGGGTTATCCGATCGTGGATGCTGCCATGCGTCAGCTCAACGAAACCGGTTGGATGCACAACCGCTGCCGCATGATCGTCGCCAGCTTTCTGACCAAAGACCTGATTATTGACTGGCGCTGGGGCGAGCGCTACTTTATGCAAACCCTGGTGGATGGCGACTTGTCCGCCAACAATGGCGGCTGGCAATGGAGCGCCTCCAGTGGCATGGATCCCAAGCCCCTGCGTATTTTTAACCCCGTTCGTCAAGCTCAAAAATTCGATGCCGAAGCCCAATATCTCCGTGCTTGGCTACCGGAACTCAGCAGCTTTGAGACCCGCGAACTGGTGACAGGCAATATTGCTCCGCTCGAGCGTCAGCAGTGCGGTTATCCAGAACCGATTGTGGAGCATGCCCAGCAACAACGCCGCTTTAAAGCCCTGTATCAAACGGCTAAAACCGAGGCACACCATTGATGAATCGCCACTTCGGGGCCCGATGACCCCCCCGAGGGCATTCATCTATCTGTATTGATTAGACTGCCTCATCATAAGAAGACGATAAGGCCAGCCTTAAGGAGATTGTTAGAAAGCGATCCAGAAAAAACCAATCAATTATCTTACAATGAGGATGGTAAAGGCATACAATGTATGTTTTTACTCACTCCTCACACCACTATTCCGCTCAAGAACCTTGGGCGGTTTCCTTTTTTATTGGTGATGGGCTTGCGATCGCCCGAGCCACTATCCAGCCCTAGCTGCTCCCACCCCACCCAAGGGAAATTATGTCTGATTATATACTTTCCCCTTCCAAGGGGAAGAGTTTTTGCTATTGTAGTACTGCTTAGGATAAAGTAAAAACATTGACAGATAAGGAAGTCCATTCTATGGCCGCAACACCCGTTACCGACAGTACGTTTAAAGCAGAAGTCACCGAAAGTGATGTGCCGGTTCTCGTCGATTTCTGGGCCCCTTGGTGTGGGCCCTGTCGCATGGTTGCCCCGGTTGTGGATGAGATTTCGCAGCAATACGAAGGGCAAGTCAAAGTTGTGAAGGTCAATACCGACGAAAACCCCGGCGTCGCTAGCCAATATGGCATTCGTAGCATCCCCACTCTCATGATTTTCAAAGGGGGTCAGCGCGTTGACATGGTCGTGGGAGCCGTGCCCAAAACAACCTTAGCCAATACCCTGGAGAAGTACCTCTAGAATTCCCCCTAAGACGCACATAAGCCTTTTGCCTAGCCCCACTGCGCATTCCGTTGCAGTGGGGCTAGCTGATTGGATTCTTCTGTGACGCCGCAATCCTTGCTAACGTGAGTTTCGGTTAAGCGAAGCGATCGTAGTGAACTTAAGCCCGAAACCGATGCCCTGAGGGCGATTGAGACAGGCGCTCTAAACCGCAGACAAAGAGGATTAAAAACCCTGGCAGGCGGGACGCCTGCACTACGATTTGACCGCTGATGATCTCGTAGCGCGGGCATCTTACCCGCCACGGTCTGGATTCCATACAGGGTAAGATTTTCAGCCTTAAGTTCACACCAGTGGTTTAAAACCTGCCCCTACCCAAATTCAAAAAAATCCCGTCCATGCTAATCCTTTAGGGGAGGGATGTCCCAACCGTTCCCCTATAAATGAATTGGCCAAAGTGTAATCTGTTTGTTCCCACTGCCCACGGCGACAAAGCGATCGTCAGGACTAATGGCAAAGTCATTGACATGGTACTCGTAGCCGTCTAGGACTTGGCGTTCTGCTCCCGTTTCTAAATCCCAGAGGCGAATCGTCTGATCGGCGCTGCCACTGAGAAGAGTCTGGCCATCTTGGCTGATCTGTACCCGGTTGACGTAACCCTGGTGTTGGGTCAAGGTATGCTGAATTTCGCCCGTGGCGAGCTGCCAAATACGAATAGTTTTATCAGCGCTGCCACTGACGAGCCATTGACCATCGGGGCTGATCGCCAGGTCATTAATAAAATTGGTATGGGCGCTCAGCACATGCTCCGCTTCGCCTGTGGACAGGTGCCAAATGCGGATGGTTTTATCCGCACTGCCGCTGACGAGCCATTGACCATCGGGGCTAACCACTAGGCTGTTAACAAAACTGGTATGCCCTGCCAAGGTATGCTTCTCTTCGCCACTGCTCAAGCTCCAGATCTTGATGGTCTGGTCGGCGCTGCCGCTGACCAGGGTTTCACCGTCGGGGGCGATCGCCAAGACATTAATAAACCCTTGATGACCCTTGAGGGTATAGGTCAGGGTTCCCGCTTGCCAATCCCAAACTCGAATCGTTTTATCGGCACTACTGCTAACCAACACCGTACCATCCGGACTCAGCATCAGATCATCGACAAAATTGGTATGGCCTTCCAAGGTGCGCTGGAGTTCACCGGTATTAAGATCCCAAACTTTAATCGTCTTGTCAGCGCTAGCGCTCAACAGATAGCTACCATCGGGGCTAATCAGGAGTGCATTGACAAAGCTAGTATGGCCCTCTAGAGTCTGTTGGAGTTCTCCAGCCGGCAACGCCCAGATCCGGATGGTTTTGTCCGCACTGGCACTGATGAGCTGCTGGCTATCGGGACTGATCACCAAGTCATTAATGAAACTGGTGTGCCCCTCCAGAATTTGCGCTTTGACGGGCTTAACCGTTTCTGTCGGCTGCGGAGCAAAAGACAGCGGCAACAATCCGGTTTGCATCATCTGCCAACCACCGTAGCTGCCCACACCCAATACAATCATCACCAGACTCCCCAGTAGCCAGGGCGATCGCCACAACTCAGCCTCGGGTTGCGGAATCGTTGGCATATCGGGTGCCAGCTGCATTGCTGTCGCGGGCAGGCGCTCAGGATAGTCTTCCTGAGGATCGAATTGCGTGACTTGAGTGGCAGCTATACTAGAGAGTTGGGCTTTGAGCTGGGCGATCTGAGTGAGCAAGACAGTGGTGTTTGGGGGGCGATCGGCCGCGCGATAGGCCATCAAGGTATCTAAAAAATCGGCAAGGACAGTGGAAACATCTGGGGCATATTGCCGCCAGCGAAACTCATTGGTGAGCGGATCATAGATATCGGCGTCATCCAGGCGTTTGCCCGTCAGCAGATAGACAAAGGTGCGACCCAGAGCAAAAAAGTCGGATTGGGGTACGGCATGGCCCTGTTGCTGCTCTGGCGGGGTGTAACCCGCCGAGCTCACCTTGGTCACACTGCCGGACTGGCCCGTCTTCATCAGATAGGTATAGGTCATCTCTCGCGCCGTGCCAAAGTCAATGAGCACCAACTGGCCGTTGGTGCGCATCATGATGTTTTGCAATTTAATGTCGCGATGGAAATAATTTTTCTGATGGACGAGATGCAGAATTTCGGCTAGCTGCTCTAGCCAGTCCAGAGCCTGAGATTGACTGATCAGTAAGCGGCCCTGTTGGTGCATCCATTGCCAGAGATTGGGTCCATCGATCTTTTCCATGACAAAGCAATGGAGCGGCTCCGTCGCATCCTTAGCAAAATAGGGGAAGTAGCCTTGGTCATCCACCTGGGGAATGCCAGGATGCGCTAAATCTTGTAATACTGCCGCCTCGCGCTTAAACAAGTCCACAACTTTGGTATTGGTGTTGTGGTGAGGCTTGAGGACTTTGAGGATCTTGAGCGTATCGTGGTCAAATACCTCAAAGATTTGGGCAAAGCCGCTGCTGTCACTCAACAGTCTGACCACCCGATAGCGATCGCCCACCAGCAGCGCAGAGCCACAAGAATGACAATGCGTTTGATCCTGGTTGGCCGGATCATCCGGGTGGGCACAGCTAGGGTTAAGACAGTAGCTCATAGCAGGCTACAACGACCAAAATTAACTTACGTCACTTTATATATACTGATTCAAACTGAGTTCCCACAGGAACTTTTTTTGCAAATTGCCAAGCTCGGATTGGGAATTTGCCTCAATTAACCCGATTTGAACTCATTCCCCAGACTGGTGAGGGAGCCGAGCGTGGCGATAACGATTTTCCCTTGCTACAGCGATACCGCCTGGAGATAAAGTTGACATTATTCATTTAATAGAGAAGATTATCAACGGGTTCCTAGGGGTAGGGTCGGTGATTCCAAACCATTCAAGGAACCCCACCCTGGAGCGTAGATTGCCTGGGGCATTTAGACAAATGTGGGACAGGGAAACCCAGCTCCTACAAGCAACCGCGCTGAAAACCATGTAGTCAGCCTGAACGAGTAGACCTTGAATCCAAGTCCAGGCCAATGTTAGCGCTATTGGATGGTAATGGCGTAGCTGCCCAAATCTGTCTCGTTGTAACCATTGACAAAAATCCGATACAATCCGTCGTAGGGCAGGGTAATCGTGACACTGGAGTTGCTGGTACCACCCGCATCATCATTCTGAGCCAAAATCTCCTGGCCATTGGCGTCAAAAACGGCTAAGAAGGTATCGAACTCTGTGCTACTGAGGTTGATGACAATGGATTGACCTTGACCCCCTCGGAAGAGGTGTTCATCATAGAAGCTACCATCGTCGTAACGGCGATCGCTGGCCTCTAGCGCTCCCTGGCGTAAAAATAAATACCCCTGAGCCTGGGCTGCGGGCTCAGGACTCAGTAGGCTAGCGATTTGGGGGTCCGGATCAATCGACGGGGTTTCAATGACAGGCGTTGTTTCCGGTAGGGGCTCAACAACCGCCTCGGGTAAAGTCGGAGGCGGTGTCGGCTGAACCGCAACGGGCGTGGGCAAGGCTTCGGGTGGCGTTTCGAGGGAGTCCTCGTCTGGCTGGGCTTCTGGAGTGATGGGGCCGAGCGTATCGGCAGTTCCGTTAGACGGGGGAATTTCGGGAAGTTCAGCCGTTGGCGTTGGCTCAACGGTCGGCACAGGGGTTACTTCACTGGGAACCGGATCGGGGATAACCGATTCGATCGGCAGAGGTTCAATGGGAGTGAGTTCGATCGGCGGAGGTTCCACAGGAGGAGGCGATTCAAGTGGAATGGGTGTAATCGGAATGGCGTTGACGGGTGCCGCCGCGACCACTGGCGGCTCAGAAACAACACTGTTGTAGCTGACCCAGCAAACCGCGCTATTGGGAGCGCAGGCAACGCCAGTGCTGCGATGGGCAACGGAGAGGAGATTGTGGCGAGCTGTACTATCCTGACCGTCGGCAATCACTAAGTGCATGACTGCCCACAGGGGGACATCACTTTGATCCAGGCGGGCTGTATTGCCGCTGGTGCTGCCATTAAGGGCATTCCGGGCCTGCTGAACCAAGAGATCGGATGGAGTCAAAGGCAATACCGGGCGACGCATTTGCAAGTCTCGAATCGCCTCATTAAGCGCTACAACCCCCGCCTGGGTTTGAATGGGGGCTTGACCCGGCAAGGTCAGCGTGTTGCCATTGTAGTACTGGCGCAAGCTCTCTAGCCAAATGGCATATCGTGCTGGATTACTGCGCACACGGTTGATCTCATGAAGGAGCTTTGCTTCGCGATTGCCAGCAGGCAGTTGAGCCCGTTGCTGAGGCGCTGGGTTAATGGTGACTTGGGCTGGAGCCGATACTCCCCAGAGTGTAATTGCAAGCGTGGTCGAAGCAATTGCAACACGGGGCAGGGTAGAGACAAGAGAGCGAATCGATGACATGGGTACTGCGCTTGAAATCAGTGGTCTTAATAAGATCTATGTAAGTTCGGTCAGGAGCAATGTCAGCTTTACTTTAACTCAAGAATGAGAGGGGCGATCGACCCAATCCATAAAGATTTTAGACAAGGGGGCGATCGCTCTGCCCAGATCAACCCACGCCAGTGATTCTTCTTCCTGGGTTCACGCCCTAGCAACAAACTTGTGGCAATTGGGGCTCTGCGGCTGAATAGGGAGTGATAGAATCGTGGGGATTTCTTACCCATTCGTCATCTAGAGCAGCACAATTCACGCGGGAGAAGTGATGGTCGAACAACCTAATCTCTTTTGGTTTGGTTTCGTTCTCTGGGCAGGCGGCAGTGCCTTCCTGCTGAGTTTGCTCAGTGGCAAGATTGCGGTGAAGCCCGACTTGAGTCAGCGCTATGCATTTGATCCGGTCTTAGGCGATCGCCTCCGCCGCCTGAGCATTGAGGGCTGGGCCGCGTTTCAGCGCAATGCTGGACTCACCTCCCGTCAGTTGAAACAAGTCCGGCAGGGCTACCTCGATTCCCTGAGTTTTCAGGAACTCCAACACCTGGCCCAAACCTTGGATTGGACCCTCGAAGAACTCCTCCAAGCCTACGGGGTGCCATTCCCCTCCCTAGAGAGCGTCTTTCAAGATGTGGCCAAGCTCCATGAACAGGGTGAGACGGTTAGCAAAGAAAATCAGCAACTGCAAACCCAACTTCTGAGCACCCAGGCACAGCTTGAGGCGGCGATCGCCCAAACCCAAGAGCATCAAGAGCGGATTAGTCTGCTTGAAGCCGAAATGCAGCGACGGGAAAACCTTTGGCAAACCAACTTAGAAGACGCCAACAATCAAGTCCTGCAACTCCAACAACAATGCCGTCGCCTCCGGGATGAAGCCCAACAGCAGGCAACCCTGAGCACCCAAACGGTGATTGAGTCTTCTTTTGTGGTCTTGCAGACGTTGCTGATGAACTATCCCACAGCACGGGTAATGGTAGCGGCCAAGCCCAACCTGCCCGCCCGCAACTTTATTCCCCTCTTTACGCCCCTCGATAATCTGCTGCAAAACTGGGGCTATGAACCGATTGGCACCGCCTGGGACAAAGTCATTTTTGACCCCCGCTTCCATCAGTCGGATGAGCCGAATATCCATGAGGGGGAACTGGTCTATGTCCGTTTTGTCGGCTACCGCGATGGCGATCGCGTCCTCTGTCCCGCCAAGGTGAGCCGGACGTTGCCCCTCCCTTAATGAGTTCAGGGTTCAGGGTTCAAAGTTTAGAATGATTTTAAGGTAGGTATCCGATGAATTTTGAGCTGATGGCTGATTTTGTCCATCCTGCTCTAGTGCAGCGTCAACTCTAAATTGTAGGTTGGTGTTGAGTGGAGCGAAACCCAACACAACCAATGCTGATACTGGGTATCAAAATTCAAGTCAATCTGTGCGACAACCCCTCATTTCACTCTTGACAAAGCAGTAGGGCAGTCAATCCCTTTGTTCGTTACGATTAAGGCGTCCAAACCTTAATC
Organism: Cyanobacteria bacterium P01_G01_bin.54; assembly: GCA_039180005.1. Lineage (GTDB taxonomy): Bacteria > Cyanobacteriota > Cyanobacteriia > Cyanobacteriales > Spirulinaceae > SIO3F2. The sequence goes on from JBCDEB010000062.1 coordinate 8,641, forward strand.
ACCATGATGCCCATAACAACCCTCCCCGCCCAAACGCTCAGTCTTGCTGCGGTAGAAGCCAAGCTAGGGCTGATGCAGGTGGAAGAGGTAGACATCGATCCGTTAGCTTGGTTTCCCGAATGGCAGGGAGAACTCCCCCAGTTGCCGGAGGCTCAACGTCAAATCTTGGATAATGCCAAGCGTCAATTTCGCTACTTGCTAAAGTATCCACTCAATGAGGAAACAGTGAAGCTGGTGGTTTTGTCACCCCTCTTGGCAGTGGCGGGGTTTTATGAACCCCCGTTTCGGATTGCGTCGGAGCCCCCGGTGGAGCTGATGGTGGAGGATGGCGAGCAGCTTATTCGCGGCAAGATTGATGTGTTGGTCTTGCACCAAGCGCTGTGGGTGCTGGTGATTGAGTCGAAGCGGAAACAGCTTAATGTGATTGAAGCCTTGCCCCAAGCATTGACGTATATGATGGCGAATCCTGACCTGGAGCAGCCCCGCTTTGGATTGATTACGAACGGGAGCGAGTTTATCTTCATTAAGCTGGCCCAGGCGGAAGCTTGGCGCTATGGGTTCTCGAAGATGTTTTCGCTGTTTAATCCGGGGAATGAGTTGTCTGAAGTTTGTGGGGTGTTGAGGGTTTTGGGAAGGCGGGCGATCGCCCCATAGCGTGTTTTTTCTGAATGGAATGCGATCCATTCAACGTGTAGCCAAGAACGTACCTTTTTCGTTAGAACGATGACGGCTGAAAGACGCAATTTTGCGATTGGTGTAGCGGGTTTGTTGGTGGGAGTTGTCACCCTCGGTTGGGCGGTGTATACCGAGCGGGTTCCGCTCCAGGTTTCGCCCAAGAGTGAATTTATCTGCTCACGGCTATCCGACCCCGAGTGGGGCGGTGAGGTCTGGACGGTGTTATATCAGAAGCCGGGCAAACAACCGAAGCCCTGGTTGCGCATGGTAGAAGAGATGGGAGCAGGCTGGGATACGGATGCCCGTTGTGGTGAAATTGCCGATCGCATGAATCTCTACAAGGAGGCGGGCTTACTCTCGTTTGACTTTCGTCCCGATGAGCAGACACCGGGGCAATATGTCATCTGTGCGAGAACCCAGGCGACGCAGGGTTGTCCGTTGGTGGTGACGCTGCTACCCGGAGATGAGCAAGAAGCGTTTGCCGCGTTGCAGCGGGTGGCGGGGGCGCTGATGCCGGGAAATCCGGCGAGTTACCAGAGTTCGGCGGAGATTACGGTGGAGCAGCCTGCGTCGATTCCACTGGAGGGGATGTTGTAGAGAGTCAATCTGTCGCCGTTACTCTATGCCATAACCTGTATGTTTGCGGATATGGGGCGGGTGAAAAGCGAGGACAATGCGGTCTTTGGGAACACCTGTGTCAACGAGTTCAGCAGTGATGCCATGGTCGAGACCATCGTGGTGGAGCCAGATTTTGTTATGACGGATTTCGGCATCAAAGATAAGATCGTGAATCCGTTTGATGCTGTCCCAGCCTTCATCGATGATCAGGTAACGGGTCTGGTTTTGGCTGATGATGATTTGGCTGGTGGTGGGGCTATCACGGTTAAAGATATCGCAGTATTCTTGGAGAATATTTAACAGGGTTTGGCGATATTGATCGATGCGGGTTAGGGTTGCCATTAAACAATTTCCTCCTGGATTTCGTTGAAGATGAGCAGTTTAAGATTTTGACTTTTAATGGCAATCTGAGCAATTTCTTCTTGGAATAATTTGACATAAACGGTTTGTCTAATTGCTAGCTGTAGGTTGGGTTGAGCGGAGCGAAACCCAACACCGAAAATTCTTTATACGATCTGATCTACGCAATAATTCGATCCGATAAGTAAATTCTCGCGTAGGATGTGTTAGGCGGCTTTTAGGTGTCAGTTTATTGTTTATCGATATGCCCGCCGTAACGCACCAATTTGCGACCTATATACAATGGGTTTTGGTGCGTTATGCAGGAGCAAAGGTTGAACCATTTTTTATGATTTTTCTCCCTGCTAACACACCCTACAACTACTACAACAACTACCCTGCGGCAAAAGCAAAGCAAGCCTTGATATCTTCAGGGGTCAGTTCAGAAAAGTCTGCTAAGATTTCGGCTTCATTCATGCCACCTGCAAAGTATTCGAGAATGTCATAAACGGTGATGCGCATTCCTCGAATACAGGGTTTGCCACTGCGTTTGTCGGGTTCGATCGTGATAATGTTTTGGTAATCCATGAATTCAGGGTGATTGGTTGAGTTTTTCGAGGATAGTTTCACGCCGCCGTTTAGCGGGGTCATTATTGGGGTCAAACTGAATTGCTTTTTCAACCGAATCCAGTGCTTCTTGATAACGACCTAATGCCATCAATGCTCCACCTCGATTATTCCATGCGAAAGAATGGTTTGGATTGATTTCGATCGCCCTATCATAGGATACGATCGCCTCTTCGTATCTCTCTAACCTCCTCAATGAAACACCACGGTTAGACCAAGCCTCAGCAAAATCAGGATTTATTTCGAGTGCCTTGTCATAAGATGCGATCGCCTCTTCGTATTTTTCTGAATCATCTAACAAAACACCACGGTTAAACCAAGCCTCAGCAAAATCAGGATTTATTTCGAGTGCCTTGTCATAAGATGCGATCGCCTCTTCGTATTTCCCTAATTCATTTAATGTAAAGCCACGTCCATACCAAGCATTAGCAAAATCGGGTTCAAGCTCTACTGTTTTGCTATATGCCAGAAGTGCCTCTTCAGGCATACTTAATCTTTCTAAGGAAATGCCACGATTAAACCAAGCAAGAGTATAGTTTGGCTTCTGTGCTACCACCCGATCAAAAAACTCTAATGCCTCCTCATATTTCTCCGCATCCAATAATTCCTTCCCCCGCTCATACAGCTCCTCAGCCGTCCCCGCCGCCACCTCCGGCAACTGCGCCAACATCGCTGCCAACTGCCCCTGAAATTTGGCAATTGGAATCGCCAAGCGGAACCCCGCCTCCTCCCGGCCATGTACCCCAATCACCTCACCCCGCCCATTCACCAACGGGCCACCACTCATCCCCGCCGCCGAACTGCTTGTATAGGTGATGTCATAGCCCTCCGCATTGCCCTCATCCAACCCTGAAACCTGACCCTCAGCTACTTGTTGCTGATAGAGCGCTCGCTCGCCGCCCTCAGGGAAACCAAACAGATAGAGCGTATCCAGCTTGCTAATCTGCCCCGAATCTCCCAACGGTAATGATGGGTAGGGACACCCCTCCCCCGGCGCATCAAACGTGACAATCGCTAAATCCAGATTATTCGGCCACATCTGCACCGCCCGCGCAGAGTAAGGTCTCTGGTTCACTGTGTCTGAATCGTGGGTTGAAACCGAAATCAGCTCACTCGGCTTCACCACATGGGCCGCTGTCGCTACGGTGCAAACTCCCGGCTCTCCGTCAATAATGAAGCCCGTCCCCTGGCCCGCCTGATCCCCATAGGAAATCCGCACCACACTCAGCTCAATCTGCTCGATCAAAACTGCTTTATCCAGTGTTTTCTGGGGCAGGGGCAACTGTCCACAGCCGGATAAACCCAGCAAAATCGACCCACCGAGAACCGTCCACCAACGTCGTTTCATCCGGTTTCAACCTACTCAACAAAACTGTGATGGTTCTAGTGTAATTGTGTTCTGTAGGTCAGGGTTGCAGCGGCGACAAACACCCGACCCACCCCGGTCATCGCTACGCGAGACCGCCCCTCCCGAGAGGGGATGTTCTGTTTTGAATCTGACCGCAATCTAGATCCGTAGTCTTAAAGATACTGTAGGGGCAATCCCCCCGTGGTTGCCCCAGACCCTGCCGGGGTAGGCACGGGGGCACTACCCCTACAAAGTGAACAATAGGTTTCAAAATGGATGAAGTTTATTTCCACTCGGGATGATCATCCTCTAGGCCAAACGCCCCCAATTCATTAATTTTATGGATCATCTGGAGCAACCGCGCCGCATCTTTTTGGTTGAAATCCAAGACCAAGCGGGGCAGGGCTTCCGTTTCATCGCCCTGTTCTTCGGGCAAAGCGGCACTGGGGACGATCGCCCCATAGCTGAGCAGATCGCTAAACTCCCGATTGAGAAAGGCGATCGCGCTCTCCGACAAGGGTGTTTTCAGGCGCAGCACCAGTTGATCGCCCACATAACGGCTGGAATGGTAGACCCGATAAAAGCGCTGGATCGCTCCGCAGGCCGCATCCAGATCATCGGTCATCGTATAGATACTCGGATCATCGGGACTAATCAAGCCATCCCGCAGCAGGTGCTCACGAATATGGGCATCCAGCGAGCCCCAATAGTCACTACCCGGTTCATTGATAAAGACCACCGGAGCGGGGCCATATTTGCCCGTTTGCAGCAGCGTCAGACTCTCAAACGCTTCATCAAGCGTGCCAAAGCCACCGGGAAAGAGGGCGATCGCATCGCTCTCCCGCAAGAAAAAGAGCTTGCGGGTGAAAAAATACTTAAACGAAATCAGCTTTTCATCACCCTCAATAAACGGGTTCGACCCCTGCTCAAAAGGGAGCTGGATATTGAGCCCAAAGGACTGCGATCGCCCCGCGCCCTCATTACCCGCGGCCATAATGCCATCTCCCGCCCCCGTGATCACCATAAACCCCTGCTCGGTCATCCGCTGGGCAAAGTCCACTGCCATTTTGTAAATGGGCTGGTCGGCGGGAGTGCGAGCCGAGCCAAAAATACTTACCTTGCGGATATGACGATGGGGATGAAACAGTTCAATGCCCCGTTCTAGATCTTCAAGGGCAGCAGTGACGATTTTCCAGTCGAGACGTTCGATGTCGGCTTGGGCCAGGCGCTCTAGGACGGCGTGCGATCGCTCGACATACTTGCGATGGGGATGTGCCGTGGTTGTCCCCTCTTGCATACCCTTCCCATCCGTCCCATTCAGATTGTGGTGTTGAGCATTCGAGGGAGACGGCGAAGAAACCATTATGGCGGGGCGGCAAGCGCTGAAGCAGCAATGCTAATTTTATAGCACTGGGGAGGGGTGAAAGAATGAAGGCAGAGGGCGGTTTGCTTTTTTGCTGTCTTAACCTGAGCTTTGGTTCAGCGAAGCGATCGTATTCCTCAAAGCCTTAAAATCTCGTTTTCAAACCCGGTTGTCAGGGGACCCGCCCCCCGACACCTCCCGCTGAGGGGGAAATTGCCCCCTCAGACTCCGGCAATACCGAAGCCAGTATTGTCGATTTTGCTAAGTTTCGACCGTCTTTCGCAATGTCTGCTGATCCAGAACTCAGGTTGTCTTAACCGTTCGCGTGTTGCTCATCAATCATTAGCAACCCTACTTGTTACTTTACTCGCTATTCGTTACTCCTAATGACGACTTCCCTCGCCGATCAGCTCGAATCAACCCGCGCCTTGCTGGGCTTACTCGACCTGCCGGAGACCGCCCCGCTGCGCCAGGACATCATTGCCCTTGGTGAGGCCGCTGCTGACCCCACCTACCGGATTGCGGTGTTTGGCCCTTTTAACTACGGCAAGTCCACGTTGCTCAATGCCCTGCTGGGCCAGAAAACCCTGCCCATTGGTCTGATTCCGACCACCGGGGCGGCGATCGCCGTGCGCTATGGCGAAACCTTGAGCAGCCAAATTACCCTCACCAGCGGTCAGGTGCTCACCGCCGAGGGAACCCAACTGCTGCAAGACTATGCAGTGCTCGACGAGCAGCGCCAAATGCGCTCGGATGTGGCGGCGGTGACGGTGATGTGTCCCCATCCCTTGCTCAAGCTGGGCGTGGAATTTCTGGATCTGCCAGGCACGAATGATCGAGATGCTCAGGAGGCGCTGGTGCGCGATCGCCTCCTCACCGCCGATCTGATTGTCCAAGTCCTGGATGGTCGCCAACTGATGACCCTGGGGGAGCGGGAGCAACTGCGGGATTGGCTGGGCGATCGCGGCATTCGCACGGTGGTTTTTGTGGTGAACTTTATGAACTTACTAGAGCCCGCAGATCAAGCGACGCTGCAAAAGCGACTGCGCTTAGTGGCCCAGAGCTTTCGGGCCGATTTGCCCCCCGGAGTGAGCAACCTCTATCGAGTAGATGCCCTGCCTGCACTACGGGCGCGGCTCAAGGGAGATACGGCGGCGGCGCAAACCACCGGCTTGGCAGCCTTTGAAGCGGCGATTCAACAGATTGTCAGCACTCGGGTCACGACCGAGCAGCATTGGCAGAATCGTTTGCAGGCTCTTTGGCCAGGGTTACAGCAAGCGGCGGTCACGAAGCAGGCGGAACTGCAAGCCCAACTCCAGGCGATCGACGCCAAGCACCAGGAGCGCCGTAAGCTCTTAAACCGTGCCCAATCCCTGATTCAAGCAGGGTTTCAAAAGGCGGTGCAAGGGTTGGAAGACTGGCTGGTACTGGCGGATCTGCGATCGCGCTACGAGACTGAACTGGCTGCGGCGATCGCCCAAGACCAATTTGAGTCCTGGAGCAACCAGAGTTTTCGCCCTACCGTAGAGCAACACCGAGCCCAGCTCCACCATTGGTTACAGGAGGCGGGTAAGTTTTGCCTACAGTCTGAGCCACCGAGAGAATTGGCGATCGCCTTTCCCCCCCAGCTCTCTGCACCGCCGTTTTCCCGCAGTCTGCTCGATGAATATATCAAAACCGAGAATATTCGAGCCTTGCTAGATTCACCCTTGGGCGATCGCCTTCGTCAGCAAACCCAACGCTTCTTTGAGCTGCCCAGCCCGAAACGCTCGACAGACTATCAACAACTCTGCCAAACCCTGGCTCAGAATTATCTGATGCGGTTTAGCCAGGATGCGTTAGCATCGCTCGAAAACTATTGCCAGCGAACACAATCGCTGTTTCAGTTTCCAGCGCCAACTTTGCCTCAAGAACGGGAGGCGATCGCCGCCCATCTGCAATTACTCACGCAACAGTTAGAGCAAACCCAAACACAAAATATGGGGTAATAAAATCCCCTCTCGGGAGGGGCGGTCTCGCGTAGCGACGACCGAGGTGGGTCGGGTGTTTGTCGCCCCGCAGACCCTTTCATACAACGTGAATTTCCGATCAAAACCCATTAAAAGACCCCGGAGGATGTATCCTATCTCCGGGGTAATTGGGGTAAACGCTATCTCTACCGTATGATGTCCGGTGTTCACAAAATGAATCTTCAAGCCGTGAGGTTTTTCCACTAAACTACCGCCGCATTAAGGTTTTCTCGAACAATAAGGAGTGAGTTGGAGCAGCGGGCAAGATTTGAACTTGCGTCTCTTGGCGTTGTTTCGTGAAGGTCGATGTAGAGAGCGATTTTTGAGTTTGAATCTAGAGCAATAATCTAAGGTTGAACATGAATCTGAGCGGTGCAGAAGCGGCTATGCCAATTTGCCTACCCGCGTGGGTATTTGTACGCGGGACAGGAGTTGAACCTGCAATCTCTGTCTGCTGCCATGAGTCTGAGTCTGTGCTCTTGACCAATATAGCAAATATTGGATTTCAGGTGGGGCTTGGTGAAGTATTCGATCCATGAATCTTAAAATATAGAAATGCTATTTTCAATTCAATCATTCTTGATTTACGATCGTATTCTCCTTAACGAAGATGCATTATTACCTGACAATACTGAAGGGCGGTCAACTTCTCTATACTTATTTGGAAGATGGTCAATATAAGAGGTGTAGGTTGGGTTGAGTGGAGCGAAACCCAACACAGAAAGCATTTTGAGAGATTCACCCCCTACTAATCTGATGTACTAATCAAGGTGTGTTATAGCACCACTTCCTTGAAGGATAACCATTCCCAAATCTATCCGGAGTAATTTTATCAAATGTTCCAGTCCAATAGAATTCAATCGATTTTGATACTGGATTAATATTTTCACCCGCTACGCTTACTGTGTAGCGATACCAACCGATATCTGCCAAAGTTGTCGCCCATATTTTGACCAATGGTTTCGTTCTGGGTATCATCCGGTTTGTAGCATCACTAATGTAGAATACATCAAAGTTGAACTTGATCTTGGACGGTATGTCCAATTGAGTCGATCCCAAAAATGACCAGTCCAAAGGGATTGGATCTTGATGTATGATTCTATATTTATTTGGGGCACTCCCATACTCAATCAAAACCAAATAAGCTCGACAGCTCCTTGCCACATATCGAGATAAGTTTTGCACAGATGCCCTAGTGTAGTACGCTTGCTCACTCGAATCTTCTTTGTCAGGCGTCAGTGAAATTGAACCGATGCCTCTGCCAAATTCAGGAGTGAAGAACACTTTTAGACGTGGTCGTGTTAACCACTTACGGAAAGGTTCAGCAAACACAGCTGTAAGAAAACCTGCACAGAATGGAGCTATAGATGTCAACCACTCAATCGCCATAAGCATGTAGGATAGGCATTACCCACAAAATCAGGTTTCTGAAGATTATGGGACTTTACAAATTACCGAATCTGTTTTTTCAGAACCAATTAATACTTTTCTATAAAGTGTCTGGATCAATCCCGAGTTCCTTGAGTTTGGCGAATGCGCGATCGCGCTCCTGTTGGGCTTGATCCCGTTCAGCCTGAACCTGCTCCTCCCGCACAAGCGCCTGATCCCTTTCCTGGAGCGCCTGCTGCTGCGCCAAGCGAGCGCGATCGCGCTCCAAAAGCCCCATCTCTGGCTCCTGAAACGGCTCACCATTAGGATAAAAAATCTGCAAACCATCCTCAGATAGCTCAAAGCGAATCTGGAGCAGGGGTGAAACCCACGGTAGATAGAGCGCTGTAATTAGGGTCGGGACTTCATCCAGCGTCGAACGAACATAACCCCAGAAGTCCCGGCGTTTGGGGTCATAGTAATACGCCTCTAAAACCCCATGATCTTCGTAGAACTTCTGCTTTTGGCTCATCTCCTGACGGGTATTACTGGGTGAGAGCACCTCAAACACCACTTGCGGTGGAATATTCTCCTCCTTCCATTGTTGATAACGCCCTCGGTAGCCGGGAAAACGCCCGAGCACCACCATCACATCCGGGGCTTGGCAAGGCGTGGGGCGCTCTTCCACCTCTACGGGATACCATTGCAAATCTCCCGCGACAAAGGCGATCTCGTCTTTGAGCAAATGCTTGAGATTGGTCGCGAGTCGAACAATCCACTCATATTGTTCGGTATTGTCCGCCAGCGGTTTGCCATCGGAGTCAGGATAGAGGATTTGGGGAGCAAGGGGGGTTTGAACCATGGTCTCACCAAGGTATTTAGAGGTTAGTTCATTATAACTGGTGATTTAGTGTTCCCTGGATGTTGCTCAGCTCTTCTCCTGCTCCGACTCGATTGCAGCCGTGGCTATACAAAAATGCCTGGGGTGCGATCAGGGCAAGTGCAACACCTGCCCTTACGCATTACGAATCAAAGAGGTAGTTAAAGATCGGCTCAGCGATTTTTTGCTCTTCGATTTCTGTGCTATTGGCTTCCTCGCGGGCGATCACCACTGCCTTGAGCAGCTTATCCACCCGACGCAGCATTTCATTGATTTGATCCTGGGGCAACGCACCCGAGAAATTGATCAAAGACCAAGTCCCTTCGACAATATCTTCCGAGACCTCTTTCACCTGTGCTGGGTGTTCTTTGGTCGCTTCATAGAGCACCACGGGCTTGGTGATTTTCTTGGTCTTGGCGGTCTGTTTGGGGGGAGTGGCATAGCAACCGCGATTGCTGTCATATTCCCAATCTTGGTCAATATCGAGCACTGGCAGCTTGCCAATAAAGGTCTGCACATCGACCAGTTGCTTCTCTAGAAACAGCAAGGTTCCCACAGGCACATCGGTCAAAATCACCTGACCCTCGACGGTGACAGCGGCTTTTGCTTTGGTATTGGACTTTTCTTGGGTGGCGCAGAGATCAAAGAGCTCTGTGCAAGCGGCTTGGAACTGCTGCATCAGATCGGTGGCCTGTTTTTGCACCGACTTGGACTCGGGTGGATAGACATAGCCCTCTTCTTGGCGGGGTTCATAGGTGCGACTGAGCCCCTTAAACAGCTCGGTCTTTTGGGCCAATTGATAGACGGCGGTCTTGGCTTTGCCGGATTTATTTTTAACGGATTGCAGAATGGCAATCAACTGGTGAATTTTCATACGCTCTACACCTCCTGCTTCGGTTGAGTGGGGCCCGTTGCCCCCTCATTGAGGTTTGGGGTTCACTATATCACAATTTATACTACATTTGTAATCACGAGTGGCTCATGGGGGTCTTTGTCGTGTTTGGAAGGGGGCGATCGCCTCATGCCCAGACAGGCTCAAGCTAGACTAGTGCTGGGTCAAGAGTGATAATGAGAGGGTGTCTCGCAGATTGAATTGAATCATGGTGGCGAAGCCTTCTCGGAGAGTAACCCAGTATCAGCATTGGTTGTGTTGGGTTTCGCTGGGCTCAACACCAACCTACGATTTAGAGTTGACGCTGCACGAGTCCCTCTCAAATCCAAATACGCTCTAAGTTCAACTCAAATCCCGGCAAGATCGTTTCACCGGAAATTGTGCTCGGATTTTCTCGCACTTCCACATCTTGTTCTGGGCGGTAAATTTCAACCCGTTTGTTTTTCGGATCAATCAGCCAGCCAAGCTGTGCGCCATTTTCTAGGTATTCTGCCATCTTGGCTCGCAAGTCTTTGAGCGTATCAGTTTTGGAGCGCAATTCCACCGCAAAGTCAGGACAGAGGGGGATAAAGCCTTGGTGTTGTTCTGGGGTGAGGGCATCCCAGCGATTTTGACGCAACCAAGACATATCAGGAGAACGATTGGCACCATTGGGTAACTCAAATCCAGTGGAAGAGTCAAAGCCTTTACCGAGCAAATCATTGGCTTCACACCAGTTGCCAAACTGAGTAATCAGGCTGAAATTACGGTTGCCGGTTTCGCCGCCAGTGGGTGGGTTCACAACTAGTTCTCCGGTTGCAGTGCGCTCAAGTCTGAGGTCACGGTTGGCAGCGGCAAGGGCAGTGAATTGCTCTGGGGTGACACGGAGTAGGAGTTCATGGGGGAGCTGAAGTGATAAGAATTGGGGTTGAGGGGGGGATTGCACCATGGTGAGCTGCCGTGTGCTGCTGGTCTTATTCTCTAATTTTAGCGATGGGTTATCGGCTGGCGATCGCCCCAGCTCCGGACTATCTTGGGAGATGTAGTCTATTTGTTTGTAAGGTCGGTTATGGTTGATCCGGTTACAACGGGTATTGTGGTTGGCTTCTTGGCCGATCGTGTGTTGGGCACGGTGGTTGAGAAGTATACGGAAGGGGCGATCGCTAAAATCAACAGTTTGCTCAGTCGAGTTTGGGAGCGGTTGCGTGGCAACAAAAAGGTGGAGCAGGCTCGCCAAGCGCTAGAAGCCCAAGACCCTGCGGCGCAGGGGAACCTGGAGCGGTATTTCCTCAATGAGATGGAGGAGGATGAAGTTAAGCGGACGTTGCGCATCGGTTCCTAACAGCCGCTTAACACGAAAATTCCCCTGTTGTTTCAGGATGTCCGCGATCGCCCGCGCATCATTCACCGGCGCGTTGGCGTAATGATTAATCCCAACAACCAGGGCGTCTCGACTCATACTTTACTAGCGTCGCGAGTATTGCAAAATGACGATACTCTCATTTATAGTCAAGCCGCCAACGTACCGCAAGTCACGGCCAGCCTTCAGTATTATCTGAATCGGCAGCGGCGATCGACGCTTAAAGCATCTCCTCCACATCCACCCATTCATCATCGGCACTGCCATAGCCCCGATAATGGACAAAATATTCCCCCGCCTCGGCCTGACGGATCGTCGCCGTATACCATTCCTCTTCATCCTCATCCCAAACCTTCACCGTTTGGCCGATCGCAAACCCCCAATCATCGAGGTCGCCAGCGGGGGGCGATCGCAGCTCCTCCTCATCCACCCATTCATCATCCTCGGCATCATAGCCTGCGTAATGGACGTAATAGCCCTCACGGTTACTGACTTCGAGAACTTTCGCTTCAAACCAGTCTTCCTCTTCCTCATCCCAAACCTCAACCGTCTGCCCAACTTGAAATTCAGCTGTTGCTGCCCCATCTGTTGCGGGCCGATTCGGACTCATTTGCTTTAGGGGTTCCGGTTCAGGTTCCGCTTGAATCTGCGCCTGAGCGGCCAAAATCACCGCCCGCGCCACCGACTGAATGCCTGTATGTTCGTAATAATTGGTGGTTTGGTCAATCAATGCCGCCAGCACATCCAGCTTGCCATCGGCCATCTAGATAAATTGGCCAATGCTACCGGCGATCGCCGCTGGGGTCAGGTTTGTCTGTTGCACAAAGCCCTGCATCCAGCCTTCAACGGCGGTAAAACTCTGCTGCAAAAAGCCCACCTTGTCTTGGGGCGTATTGCCGGGGAGGGAAGAATTGACCGCCAAAAAGAGGGGATTTTTGGTGATCACGCTCGCATCGGCTGCGTTAAAAATGCGATGAACCTTGACCAGAAAATCCGTTCCCAGGGGCAGTAGTCCATCCAAACAGACCAGGGCAATCATGCGAATTCGGGCGGCATCTTGATAGTTGGTCTGGAGCGATTCGACAAACTTCAGGGGGTTGGGATTCGGTAAGCCTTGGAGTTGGCAGAAGGCAATAATTTCCACCGCCACTTTTAAGAGCAGGTCAATGCTCTGGAGCTGATCGGGTTTAGGTGTGACCCGTTCGAGAAAAGACAAGAAATTGACTTTTTCACCGACTTTGTTGGCCAGGGCTGCGGTGGCCATCGCCACATCGGCCTTGTCGATCGCCCGGTAAAGACCCACCGTGCGTTGATAGCCTGTCTGGGGGTTGCGATAAATTTCGGCGGCGCGATTGCGGATATGCTCAATCTGACGTGGGTCTTGTTCTTCGGTGACAACTCGAACCAGTGCATCAAAGTCCGTCACGTTTTGCCAATGGCCGGGTGTGATCAATGCCAAAGCCCCCAAGACTTTGATCGTGATGTTGTCCTGGGGCAAATTGTCAACAAGTTGATGGATGCTGTCCATGGAGGTAAGACAAATGAGAGCGCGTTGGTTATTTGTTCTGGCAAAGAGGGGCGAATCGGGAAGAATAGAATTTAAAAACCCCCTTACTAAGGGGGTCGGCGTAGCCGGGGGGATCTCGCTCGCTTCAACGCAACTGTATAAAATCGATCCGATTAATGATTATTGGCCAAACTGGCGTTCATAGACCTCTTCTTCCTTGTCAGACTCCAGCTTGATATTTGCCCGAGGATAGGCCACACAGAGCAAGCTATAACCCTCCGCCTGAAGTGCGGGTGAAACGCCCATGGCATCTTCTTGCTCCACTTTGCCCTCGCTTAACTTGGCCGCACAGGTGGTACAAACACCTGCCATACAAGAATAGGGCAAGGGAATATTTTTTTCTAGGGCAACTTCAAGAATCTTGCGATCGCTCGGCACATCAATTGTTTGAGTTGACCCTTCGTGATTGATTTCAACTTTATAAACTTCAGGCATTGTCAGGAATATAAAAACAGTAGAGTAGAACGGAAAATCTGGGGATTGAGCACACATCTCATTCAGATCGGTTACTTAAGAATCGCGGGGTTTACGACGAGAAATCAGAATATAACTCGCTGAGAGTAAGAGCACTGAACCGGATATGGCGATCAGATCCCCTGAAGAATTCTTCTCGATATCAAAAATAATAATCTTACGGGCGATCGCAATAATTGCAGTGACGATAACCAGCTCAAGCTGGATAACATGATTCTTAAGGTAAGCCGTAATATTATCCAGCAACTCTAAGGCAATGAGTACATTCAAAAACAGTCCAAAGGCATCGAAAAGACGGGTTCGCAATGTGTTATTCGAATGGGCAAGCCATTCCTGAGCCAGAAAAACAGCAATATCATAGAGGGCAAAAAAGATAATCCCAATCATAAATAGGGATAACACTTTGGAGACAAGACTTTCGACAAATTTAATGAGCAGCAAAAACTCATTATTATGCCGTGCCAGACGATAACACCAATGAAAGAGATGTTGAATCCACTTCATGTTTTTGGGCTCCCCACTCAAACTCCTCGTAATCAACGCCTAGAGGAGCAGAAAACGCCTGGTACAACTGTCCAGACGTTTTCTGCCCAAGGCACGGGCCAGAATACCGAAGAGGAGGGACTGCCATCATTAAAGATGTTCACGGTTCTGTTTAAGTAATCGCTACAGACCCTAGGTGTTTTTGCCCTTATTGGGGGGCGCTTATCACTTGTCCTGTCGGACTTCTGGGGTTAATTAGATCGCACGCTCTAGGCAGCGGCTTTAGAGGGCATTTGCCCCTGCGACCACCTCAAGCAATTCCTGAGTAATCGCGGCTTGCCGCGCCTTGTTATAAGACAAGGTGAGGGTTTTTACCAACTCACTGGCATTGTCACTGGCGTTATTCATCGCGGTCATGCGTGCCGCTAGCTCACTGGCCGCAGACTCCTGCAAACCTCGCAACAACTGATTATTGAGGTATAAGGGCAACAGCGCATCCAAGATCTGAGCTGGATCTTGCTCAAAAATCATGTCACTGGGGAAGCTCTCAACTTTGGTCGTGACGGCTTCCCGCTCGACTGCAAAGTTACCCCCCTTAGAGGTGAGATGAAAAATCTCATCTTCTGCATGGGCAAGCCCTTGGGCGGAGAGGGGCATCAGGGTTTGGATCACCGGACGAGAGCTGATCAAGGAAACAAACTTGGTATAAACCAGTTCAACGCGATCGACCGTCTCAGAAAGAAACAGCGACAACAAATAATCAGCAATTTGCGAAGCTTCAGCGGCCGTGGGAATTTGCTCCAGACCGGTGTAGGTTTGGCTAATCGGCGTCTGACGGCGACCATAATATTGGGCCGCCTTGCGACCCGCAATGACCAGCGTCGTGTTCACGCCCTCGGCGCTGAGCTCTTTAATGCGAGCGTCCGCCTTCTTGATCACGTTTGCGTTATAGCCGCCGCAGAGGCCGCGATCGCCCGAGACCACTAACAGAGCAACGGTTTTCACCTCGCGTTGCTGAAGCAGGGGTAGATCCACATCTTCAAGCTGAAGGCGGCTCTGCAAACCGTAGAGCACCTGGGCCAAACAGTCGGCAAAGGGACGGGTTGAGTTCACCTGCTCTTGGGCACGACGCACCTTGGCTGCTGCCACGAGACGCATCGCTTCAGTAATTTTCCGGGTATTCTTGACTGACTTAATCCGGTCACGAATGGCTTTAAGGTTGGGCATGGGATTGATCTCGCATTCACAAATTGGCAGGACTTAAGCGCTGGCATCAATTAGCGTGGTTTCTGAGATTCCCCCTGTCCCCCTGATGAAGGAGGGTGGTGTAGCCGGGGAGATCTCGGGTCTAAATAGTGTAAGTCCGAGTAGAAAAAGGCAAAGGGTCAGGCATCTGCCTCAACCTGCGCAGCTAGGCAGGGAACGAAAGTCAAAAACTGTAGGTTGGGTTGAACGGAGTGAAACCCAACACCGCCAATGTTTTGAGCGAGCGTGTTGGGTTTCGTTATCACCAACCCAACCTACAGAATTCAAGGGCTTTACGCAACTTTGACGATCTTTTGCCTTGTACTCAACCTGCGCAGTATTCGTTAGGCAGTAGCCATAAAGGTCTGCTTGTATTCATTGATTGCAGCTTCTAGGAGACCGATCGCCGCATCCGTGAGCTTTTTCTCGGTCTTGATGATTTGGGCAAATTCGGCTTTGCTGGTCTTGAGATAATCACGGAAGCCCAGCGCGAACGCGGCTACCTGCTCCGCTGGAACCTCATCCAAGAAACCGTTGATCCCGGCATAAACCAGTGCAACCTGCTCATAGACCGCCAAGGGTGAATATTGGGGCTGCTTGAGCATTTCCCGCAGGCGCTGACCCCGCTGGAGTTGGGCTTGAGTAGCAGCGTCTAGATCCGAGGCAAACTGGGCAAAGGCTTCGAGCTCAGCAAACTGAGCCAGTTCCAGCTTCAGCTTACCGGCGACCTTTTTCATTGCCTTAATCTGTGCCGCTGATCCCACTCGGGATACTGAAATCCCCGCGTTGATGGCGGGACGGAAGCCTGCGTTAAACAGGTCAGAGGACAAGAAAATCTGCCCATCCGTAATCGAAATCACGTTGGTGGGAATATATGCCGAAACGTCACCGGCTTGGGTTTCAATGATCGGCAAGGCCGTCATGCTACCACCGCCGAGCTCATCACTGAGCTTTGCCGCCCGCTCTAGCAAGCGCGAGTGGAGATAGAACACGTCTCCGGGATAGGCTTCCCGCCCCGGCGGACGACGGAGCAGCAGCGACATCTGACGATAGGCTTGGGCTTGCTTGGAGAGGTCATCGTAAATGACCAGGGTCGCCTTGCCGTTGTACATAAAGTGCTCGGCGATCGCTGCCCCGGTATAGGGGGCGAGGTATTGCAGTGTTGCCGGGTCACTGGCGTTGGCAGCAACGACAACGGTGTAGTCCATCGCGCCCCGTTCTTGCAGTTCACCGACAACCTGAGCCACTGTGGAGGCTTTCTGACCCACTGCCACATAGACGCAGATGACGTCTTCTTCCTTTTGGTTGAGGATGGTGTCTACAGCAACAGCGGTTTTCCCGGTCTGACGGTCACCAATGATCAACTCCCGCTGACCTCGACCAATGGGGATCATGGCGTCGATGGCGGTAATCCCGGTTTGCATTGGCTCATGGACAGAGCGGCGATCGACGATGCCCGGTGCCATGGATTCGATGAGGCGACTATCGGCTGTGTTGATATCACCCTTACCATCAATCGGACGGGCCAGCGCATCAACGACACGACCAACCATGGCTTCACCGACCGGGATCTGAGCAATCTTACGGGTTGCCCGGACGGTGCTGCCCTCTTGAATCCCCAAGCCGCTGCCCATCAAGACCGCACCCACATTGTCTTCTTCAAGGTTGAGGGCAATCCCCACCGTGCCATCTTCAAACTCAACAAGCTCACCCGCCATGACTTTCTCCAAGCCATAGATGCGGGCCGTTCCATCACCAACCTGTAGCACAGTTCCCACATCAGAGACCTGAACATCCTGCTCGTAGGACTCGATCTGCTGGCGAATAATGCTACTGATTTCATCGGGTCGGATAGCTACCATAGTTGCTCACACTCTCCGTTGTAATTAATAAATTGAAACTTCTAGGGTGCTTGTTTAAGCATTCAAATTCATGCCAATCTGACGCAATTGCCCACGCAAGCTGACATCGACAACCTTTGAGCCCACTCGAATGATCACGCCCCCAAGGATATCGGGATCAATGAATTCTTTGAGATCTACCGCTCGAGAGCTGGTCATCACTCGAATCTGGTGCTCAATTTCACTGCGCTGATCGTCGGTTAGTTCTCGTGCCGTTGTCACCTCAGCCAGAACAGTCTGGTTCAACTGACGCAGCAAGGCGAGAAACTGTGCGACAACCTCCGGCAGGAAAATGATGCGACGTTTGTCGACGAGCAACATCAGAAAATTGCTCAATAAGGGGTTGGCAGATTCCCCCATCACCTGACGTAAAACCGCCTTTTTATCCGCGTCTTGGATGACCGGATTCGCCACAAAACCGCTTAACTCTGAAGACGCTTCCAAGAGCGCTTCGAGATCGCGCATAGCCTGGCCGAACGCCTCCACCTGATTCTCGGACTGGGCCACAGACATCAGCGCTTGGGCGTAGGGCTCGGCGATTTCACTGCTGAGTAATGTTCCCTTCATGACCTATCCTCCTAACTGAGCAATAGTACGGTTCAAGAGTTGCTCTTGCATCGAATCATCGCCTAACCGCTCATTAAGACGAGATTCGACTTTTGCCAGAGCCAGGGCTGTGACTCGCTTGCGTAACTCAGCGATCGCCCGGTCTTGCTCTGAACTCAGATCTGCAGCAGCTACCGCCTTGAGCTTCTCGACCTCAGCCCTACCCTTTGCCAACACATCAGATTTGGCCCGCTCGGCTGAAACCTGAGCCTGCTCACGAATCTTCCCGGCCTCGACTTTGGCCTGTGCCAGGCTTTGTTGCGCATCGGCGAGCGCTACTGCTGCCTCATTAGCTTGACCCTCGGCGGCCGCAATCTCGGCTTCAATCTTCGCTTGACGCTCACTGAGAATATTGCTCAGCAACCGTCGGCCGAACACAAACATTGCCACCAAGATGATGGAAAGATTTATTAAATTGGCCTCAAAAATATCAAAACTTAGCCCGAAACCGCCTTCAGCGGAGGCGAGATAAAAGAAAATTCCCATAATCTATAAAATTGACCTCATGCTTCGGCTAGGTGACTACACCAATTCAGGACCTAAAAGTTTTGCCAAAATTTGGTGACTCAGACCTTCAACCTCTCCCTGGAGAGTGGCAAAAGCCTCAGATTTTTGGGTCTCAATTGCCTGGGCAGCTGCAGCTCGCTCCTGCTGAACTTGCTGTTGAGCCACCTTCACCTCTGCGGCAACAGTTTGCTGGGCTGCGTCTTGGGCCTGAACCACAACGGTTTGAGCCTCACGACGGACATTGACCAGCTCCTGCTGATATTGCTCGGCAAGGGACTTCGCCTTTTCTAAACGCTCTCGTGCGGATTGATGTGTCTGCGTCACATATTGAGCCCGCTCATCAATTGCATTCCCTAGTGGCTTATAAAATAAGCGTTCTAAAACCACCATCAAGACCAGAAATTGGATTGCCATGAATGGCAACGTCAAATCAAAATCGAACAAGTTACCTCCTTCTCAAGCCGCTGAGCCATCAAATTTATTGCGATCGCATCGTGAGGCTACAGTAGTAGTTAACAATATAGCTTTAGGATTCCCAGCAAGACCTTGGTGAATGATAATTATTCCTGTACCTCGCTGGTTTACTCGTCATGAACGCATCTTCATGCCTCCATGCAAAAACTGATCCCCGAACGTGTCAAATGGGATCAGAGGGAGACAGATCCGCACTCTAATCAGCTTCGCTGATCGCTTGTGCCTATCAACTGAAAGATTCTGAAAACCGTCGTTGTTGACCCGTCTCATCTCCCTAATCCGAAAGAATTCTATGCGAAGGGGTTGGCAAACAACAGAACTAATGCTACAACCAAGCCATAAATCGTCAGAGATTCCATGAACGCCAAACTCAACAGTAGGGTTCCACGAATTTTACCTTCAGCTTCAGGCTGACGAGCAATACCTGCTACCGCTTGGCCAGCAGCCGTACCTTGACCAATGCCAGGGCCGATCGCAGCGAGGCCAATCGCTAGCGCAGCAGCAACAACGGACGCAGCAGCAATTAAACTATCCATGATGTTTTTTTCCTTTGTCTAAAAATTGAACCAATGAGAAAAATGATATGTTTACCCAGAAAGTTATCTGGCTAACAGAATCGATCGACTTCAATCCTCTATTGAAGAAGAGAACCGACTTGATTATAGTCGGGCTCTAGTCATGTTCCTCACCATGACCTTCCATCGCCTCCGCAATATAAGCTGCTGCCAAGGTTGCAAAAACCAACGCTTGAATCGCACTGGTAAATAACCCCAACGCCATAACCGGAATCGGTACGAACAGGGGAACCAACAGTACAAGTACAGCAACCACAAGCTCATCCGCCAGAATGTTGCCAAACAGACGGAAGCTTAAGGATAGGGGCTTAGTGAAATCTTCGAGAATATTGATCGGCAGCAAAATTGGCGTCGGTTCAACATATCTTGCAAAATATGACAAACCACGCTTTTTAAAGCCAGCATAGAAATATGCAATTGAAGTCAGTAAGGCAAGGGCTACCGTTGTATTGATATCGTTGGTCGGTGCAGCCAACTCCCCCTCAGGAAGCGAAATGAGTTTCCAAGGTAAGAGCGCACCAGACCAATTGGACACAAAGATGAAAAGAAACAATGTGCCTACAAAGGGAACCCAAGGGCGATATTCCTTTTCCCCAATTTGGTTCTTAACCAAATCTCTCAAGAACTCCAGGGCATATTCCATCAGATTCTGAATACCCGTTGGAACTTTCTGGATGTTTCGACTTGCTGCAAACGAAGCAATGACCAATAGGGCAATAACAAACCAGGAGGTCAAAAGAACTTGACCATGAAGGTGAAAGTTACCGATCTGCCAATAAAGGTGTTGACCAACTTCGAGTTCAGCCAAAGGGAAGAAGGAGAGTTCCTTCAAACCAGCAAGTATTTGCATTGGACGGTTTCCCCCCAACTTTTCGAGAAACATCAGCCTAGAACTTTGTCAATTCCTAACAAGCCTGCAATCCATTACTAAGCGTTCAACCGACATACTCAATCAAATGCCGTTCGCACTGCGTAGCACAAAATCGCAATCTTGTAGGTGACAAATCCTAGAAATATCGGCACGATATGGAGCTGTTGCCACTGAGCAGCAACAATGATTAACCCCACAAATAGGGCTAACCGACTCAAGCCAATCCGCTGACTTTGAACACCGAGGCGCTCTACCTCTCGTGCCAACAACCGCAAATACACCCAACCAAAGCAAGCTCCCAACACATAATTGAGGGCGATCGCAAGTGAGAAGGTGAACCAAGTGAAGAGAAAACCCAAAACCGTGATCCCAAGGGTGATGATTAAAATCTTTTGCTTAAGCTGATAATAATCTCGCATTGAATCTTCACGATCGTAGACGGAAGATTCGGTTGTTGGGGATTTAGAAAATCGGTCAGAGTTACTCACCATCTTGGCGATGCGGCTTCAGCGATTGGCCCGCTTGGGCCGAGCCAAGTGAAATGGTATCACGGCTCGGGAACAATTCTTAAAAAATTGTTCACATCAAGCGGGCGAGCGATTCCACGGTGCAGGATTGCCTATATAACGTGAGTTTCGGTTAAGCGAAGCGCTCGCATTCCTCAAAGCCTTGAAAACTCATTGTCAAACCCGGTTGTCAGGGGACTGGCCCCCCGATACCTCCCGCTGAGGGGGAGATTGCCCCCTCAGACTCGGGCAATATCGGAGTAGTATTATTGATTCTGCTGAGTGTCTAAAGTCTTGTGCGATGTCTGCTTATCCAGAACTCACGTTAGCTATTTTGTTTGGGCGGGCTTGTTTCGCTTGTCCCATCACGCTGCTGGGGGAAACTGAACGACAAGCCCTAAGGAAAGAGGTTTAGGGGGTGAGGATCAGCAGTTGCCGTGACCAGAGCGAGCGGATGAGCTCAAGCTCTGCTCCCACTGCGGCCAACTGTTCGCCAACGGTCTGGCTCGGCTGGGCATCGCAGGCTTGCAGCAGAGCATATTCGGTCGGTGTGAGACTGACAAGCTGAAAGTCTTTGTCAAAGAAGGTTTGACTGGGCCAACCCTGAAGGCAGGGATAGACTTGGGCCTGGGCGGCGAGAAGTTGTTGATCGTCAGACCAATTGATGCGCTCTAGGGGAGGACGAGCCAGAAAAAATTCGTAATGGGTGACGGCTTTGGGGTCGAGCAGTTCAATAAGACGGTAGCGATCGCGCTCACCCAAGGTCTGACCCTGTTGCATCAGCGCTGCTGAGTTGCCCAGTAGGCGTTCGAGTTGCCAAAACTGGGGATTAGAGAAACCGACAAAGTCTAAGCCTGAGGTATCAATGAGCTCGAACAGACTATGGAGGTTGTAGTCTGTCTCCTGAGGGTGTACATACATATCCGCAAAGCATTCATCTCGACGGTTTTCACCCGACCAGCGATCGCGTTCCCGCTGCACCAGGGGATTGTCTTCCGGTAGGGTTTGAAAAAGGTCGCGCCCTAGCCTTACACCATCGGTATAGTCACCCCGTTGGGAGCCTTGCAGCAGGGCGATCGCCTCTTGCACCAGTTGAATTTCCCAGCGCCCGAGTTCAGCATAGACAAAGATATGCAACAAGCCACTGGGCGCGAGTTTTTGGGCCAAGGCTTGAAGACCCGCCACTGGATCCGGTAGATGGTGCAATACACCCACACAATTAATAAAATCAAACGTGCCGTCTAGCTCGGTTGCTGCCGTTTCCAGGGTCATCTGGGCAAAGTTCACCCCCTGAGCCCCCGAGCGCCGACATCGCTCCTCGGCAACCTCAAGTGCCCCTGGACTCAAGTCGATCGCTGTGACCTGAGCCGCTGGGTTTTGATGGACTAAGTAATCCGTACCGGAACCTGTGCCACAACCGGCGTCGAGGATGCGAATATTGGGGCGATCGGGGGCACGGCCCGTACAAAAACTATGGGCGGCTGTCCAACTCCAGCGCCAGTTATATCCTGGTGGCGGTTCGTCTGAGAGGGGATCGGGGGGGAAGGGATAGGTGTCGTATAGCTTCTGGACGGCTTGGTGGGAATCGGACATGGGTTAATCTTCAATTCTAAAAATAGCGTTGTTCTATTGTCTGATCGGGCGGGGCCACACTCCCCAATCGTCGCTAAAATGAATAAGTCATCAATACTACTCTCTCCCATGACCGCTGTTATTCCAGCCCATACACTCAGCCTGCTTGAGATCGAGCAGCGTTTTGAGTTGCACCAAGTTTATGACGCTGCTTTCTTTCCAGAATGGCAACTTACGGCTGTGGAATTACCTGCCGAGGAGCGCTGGTTGTTGGATCGCGCCCAACGGGATTTCCTGTATCTCGCTAAAGGGACGCTGCATGAAGAGATTGTCAAATTAGCGGTTCTGTCGCCGCTACTCTCTGTGGCCGGTTTTTATCAACGACCCTTTCGACCCGTTGCTGAACATCAAGTGGAATTAACGTTGAATGCAGAGGAGGAGAAAATTCGGGGGCGGCTTGATATGTTGGTGCTCAGCGAATCATTATGGGTGGTGGCGGTGGAGTCTAAAAATAGCCATCTCAGTGTGAGGGCTGCCTTACCCCAGATGCTATTTTATATGCTCGCCAGTCCACCCAAACAAGCGACGCTGTTTGGTTTGGCGACCAATGGGGATGAGTTTTTACTCCTGAAGCTGCTTAAGGATGAGACGCCTCAATATGCCCTCTCTCGACCCTTTTCGCTGCTCAATCCGGGCAATGAACTCTATACGGTGGCGACGGTTTTGCAGCAGTTGGGGCAAGCTGTGGCGATCGCCGCTTGATCAACGCGCCTGCCGCCATTTCTGTACCTGCTGATTGATCACCTCGTAGGCATTAGCCTTGTTGGCAATATACTCACTCCGTGAAGTTGCCTTCTGGTCTGCTAAGCGTTTTTGCTGACCCAGCCAATGGGCACGACCGGGACTTTCGAGCAAATAGTCTCGAAAGGCTAAATGGTTATGTAATTCTGCTGCCTCCGTTTCACAGACGTAGAGATGATGTGCCGGCAACGCCGTTGCGGGAGGTCCGTCAACCGGACGAAACGCCTCACGTCCCGGAATTCCCTGATCACCTTCATGGCTATAACCCAACTTCTCCAAGACTTCAATAACTTGAGACAGTTGACCCGAGGGGCATTGAATATCAACGTCAATGATGTCTTTGGCGGGCATCCTTGGAATCGCGGTGGAACCGACATGATGGATCTGGCAGTCGGCGGGTAAGGCGGTCTGAAGGCGATCGGCGATTTGCTTAAAGCGTTGGGGCCAATCCGGATTATATTCGCTGATATATTGCAGGGGCATAGACTGTATCGATCAATAAACCTCGTCTGGCTTGGCAATGAAGATGTTGCGTAGGGTGAGCAATGCGAACGGATCAGGCGTTTCGGTGTCCTGAAACATCCTAATTGACCTGCACAATACCATAATCTCTATCCTTCGTTGTTAAATAGTGGTTTGAAAATGCTTGATCGGTAGAAATACTGAAATCTCCAAGATTCTGCTTTGGTGGGCATTGATTACCCTGAATTTCATGAATAATAAATCATTAATGACTACCTTGGAAAAGATGGTGACTGGAGTGATTGTTGTTATTCTATTAGCAATTCTCTTGCCGAGTTTTTGGGGTGGGAGTAGACAATGTGCCTATGCTAATGGAAGTACTGAAGGAGAAAACAATGTTGGCATAGTATTACGAGTACAACAGGCTTATCGTTCCAAACATGGACGATTGGCAGATTCCTATCAAGAACTACTAGAATCTGACGAGCCCAAGTTGATCTTAGACTTAACCAATTCTAGTTATGAGATTTCAGTAGAGAAGAAAAGCGAAAACTTTGTCATCGTCTACTCGATAGTGAAATCAGAGAGTAAATATCGTAAGAGCCTAAATGATTATGTAGCGGCTGGAAAGTTTGATAACAAGGGAGAGATAGAAGAAGAAGTATTGTGTCGAAGTCGCAAACCCGGACTCACTGAAATTAACGCACCATCAATCCAACGGAGAAACAGTTTTGGACTGGAGTGGGGTAAAGAAGCCTTACGATGTGGGGCTAGCACTTTAGAAAAGGTCTGCGGTTGGCGACAATGGATAGAAAGACTACTGCCCTAGGAGCAGCAATTTTGAGCGATTCTACAAGAAATAGGTGTAAGACAGGGTCAGGATCAATGTCAGTTGGCCGGCGATCGCAAACAGGTAAAACACCACACGAGGCTTGAAAATTGAAAACAAGAGCCCCATGGCCTTGAGGTCGACCATTGGGCCAAAGACCATAAACGCTAGCAGTGACCCGGTGGTAAAGGTCGAGGCAAAGGCCAGGACAAAAAAGGCATCGACAGTGGAACAAATTGAGACGATCGCCGCCAATAGCATCATTGCCAAGATTGAAGTAACGGGGCCTTGACCCAAACTCAGTACGAGCTCGCGAGGGGCCAGGACTTGGATCGCGGCGGCGATCGCACTCCCTAGCACCAGCATTCCCCCTAGCTCTCGCAGTTCCTGGATAGTATTCTCCACAAATTTATGCAGGCCCTGGATCGACCAGCGCCGCTGGGGACGCGCTGTTGCCCTAGCCGTCTCCGCTGCTTCTTCAAGTCTTAGGGGTGAACCCCCTTCCCCCAGCAGATAGGTTCCCGACTGTAACAGTGTCGGCTGCTCCGGTGCGCTGCGGCGCTGCACTTGGTAGAGCATCCGCTGGGCCAAATCACCTTGCATCATTGGCTGGGGATCTTTCTGAAAGCTAAAAACCCAACCAATGATCGTGGCCACAATCAGGGAAAAAAATACCCGCCAGAGCACCATTTCCGGCTGACCGCGAAACGCCACCCAGGTTGCCCAAATCACGACGGGGTTAATCGTCGGCGCGGCCAACAAAAAGCCGATCGCCACCGCCGTTGGTGCGCCCTGGCTCAGTAAGCGCCGGGCCACGGGCACATTGCCACATTCACAAACGGGGAACAAAAAACCAATACAACTGCCGGCAAACGCCCCCAAGATTGGGTTCCGGGGCAGCTTTTTCACCAATTGTCGCTCATCCACAAACAGCAGCAGGGCACTGGAGAGGAAGACCCCCAACAGTAAAAAGGGCAGGGCCTCCACCAGTAAACTCATAAACAGGGTAAAGGCATTGTACAGTTGGCTCATAATCCGCAAACGGGTTCAAGGGCGTGTCATCCATTAACCACAGCAGCCTGACGGGACAGGCGATAACACGCCCGACCCAATCAAAATACTAGGGGCTGTAGACTCGCTTTTGGTAATAGGCGTTTGAATAATGAGAGCCCCTAAGGCTCCTGAGAAGCCATCATAGAGGATTTCTTGAGGATTTCTTTACGAATGCAGCTTGCCATCCGGGAGGGTTGCCCCTACCAGCATGGCATCCAGCAGGTTCGCATTCTGGAGTTGGGCATCCTGCAAATTTGCGCCACTGAGATTGCTATAGCTGAGATCGGCGTCGGTGAGATTCGCCCCCTGCAAGTTCGCGCCCGTGAGGTTAGCCCATTGAAAATTGGTGCCCATTAGGTTGGCATGGGCCAAGTCCACATTGGCTAAATACATACCACTGAGGATTGTATGGGGCAGAGCGACACCCGGTGCGATCAGGTAGGCATCGTGATCTTGGGGGTCAAAGGTCTCGGGGAATTGCGTCTGAGCATTGTAGAGGCAGCCCCCAAAACTGGCATCATCCAGCGTCGCCAAGCGGAGATCCGCATCGTAGAGGTAGGTGCGACTGAAATTGGCTCCCGTGAGATTCGCACCGCAGAGGGTTGCTCCCATTAACTTCGCCCCAATCAAGATCGCCCCTTGCAAGTTCGCCCCGCCGAGGTCACAACCACTGCAATGGGTCACAATCAACTGGCCCTCTCGCAAGTCCACCCCGGTGAGGGTCGAAAGATCCAGCTTGGCATAGCTGAGGTTGGCTTCCTGGAGATCAGCCAGGCTAAAGTCACTGCCCTGGAGAAATGCTGCCTCGAAGTTTGTCCCAGAGAGCCAGGCCTCACTAAAGTTGCTGCCCCGGAGGTTCGCACCTTGACATTGGGCGGCGGTTAAATCGGCTTCGACAAGCCGGAGATCGGGCACGTCTGCTTGGCGCAGATCAATGGCGGCCAAATCCTGCTCAGAAAAGTCACGCTCACCTGCAAGATAGGCTTGTAAGAAGTCTTGACAGTTCATGGCAGGGAGAAAGAGGGAATTTGTTTAAAAGTATATGATTGAAGCGTTGTCTTGCTTCTTCTCATTAGGGTTTATGCGATCGCAGCTGCAGTATTATCGAGACCTGTTTTACCGCCTTTTGCCCGAGCCCGTTGCGGAGTCCCAATGTCAGAAGCTCCATGCTGACCTTACGAAGGATGCAACCTGGAACACCAACTATATTGTCTTTACGGTGAGTGCCTGCGCGATCGCCACCTTTGGTCTGATTGCCAACAGCACGGCGGTGATCATTGGCGCAATGCTGATTGCCCCCCTGATGTTGCCCTTGCGGGCCGTGGCCTTCGCTGCCCTAGAAGGTGACTTTAATCTGCTACGTCGCAGTGGACTCTCGATTTTCGGCGCAACAGTGCTGGCGATCGCCCTCTCTTGCCTCATCGGTTCGGTGACGCCGATTCCGGCGTTTGGTTCCGAGTTTCAGTCGCGGGTTCAGCCGAGTTTGGTGGATCTGGGAATTGCGATCGCCGCCGGGAGCATCAGCGGTTTTGCTAAGGTCAGAGAAGGGGTCAGTGATGCCCTAGCGGGGACGGCGATCGCGGTGGCGTTGATGCCGCCGCTGTGTGTGGTGGGGCTCTCCCTCTCTCGGGCCTTTACCACCCCTGGCTTTGCTCACTTTAGTCAGCAGGCCTTCCTGCTCTATCTCACCAACCTGATCGGCATTATTCTCGCCTGCATGACCGTGTATATTTTGGCGGGCTATACCGAGGCGGGCCATTCCGTGACCTGGGCGATCGTCTCGGTGGCGGTGCTGGCCATCCCTCTAGGGGCAAATTTTCTCGGTCAGGTGCGCCAGGCCCAGGTAGAAGACTATATTCGCGGGCAACTCCTTCAGAACACCTTCACGATCGGCCAGCAGGATGTGACGCTTGTGGATAGCCGCATTGACTGGAGCGGTGATCGGCCAATTGTCTATCTCACCGTACAGGTCTCAACCGATATCGAGGAAGATATTTCCCCCAACCAGGTTCGCCAAGTGCAGCGCTTCTTAAGTCAGCAGGTGGGGCGACCGCTCAAGGTGGTGATCTTTGTCAGTCGGGGTCGCACCATCACCGAAGATGGCATCAACCGTATTAATCAAGAGGATGCGATGCCCTTTATGGATACCAGTAAGCCTCTGTTGCCCGACGTGTCGGAGGAGCAAATTGAGGAGCAAATTCAAGATCTGATCTTGGATGAAGCGGCCAATGATGCACCGGAGAAGGCCTTTGATGAGGCGATGCCAACGGAGTGATATCAGTTCGCAATTCGCAGCGTCTGAGTCTGCCAAGGGCGGACAGAAAAGCGGAAGAAAATTTCTCTAAGAAGCGAAGTGGGCTGACCCACCTCCCCCCTCCGGGGTACTCCTCCCAGGAGGAGATTTTAAAGCAGAACATCCCCTCTCGGGAGGGGCGGTCTCGCGTAGCGATGACCGGGGTGGGTTCGGGGTATTATGTACTTATCCAAGATTTGTTTCTTAGAAGTTCGCAATTGAGGAATCCTGACATCAACAGAAGCGAGACCCTATAC
>JBCDEB010000063.1:0-36215 GCA_039180005.1 Cyanobacteria bacterium P01_G01_bin.54
CAAGAGTATTAACATTGTCTATTTTCAAAGTAAATCCGTCAATTAGATCCCAAATAAAACTGGGACGAGGGCTGAGACTTCGACTCCGCTCAGTCCGGGGCTTGTCGTTCGCGTAGCGTCCCCAGCGGGGAGAGCCCGGCCACTCTGACTATCCCTCCGGGAGGCTTCGCCAACGACAGGCTCAGTCTTCGCTAGTATCCTGCACTTTTTTTTAGGGTATGTAATCCGGATTTGGTATCAGGTTATTTAAGACGGTTGAATCACCGCCGATTCAGCAAGCTGAATCGCACTCTGCTGCATCTGCTGCATCTCTACCCCAGTCCAGGTTTTGGGTCCCTGACAATGGTGAGCAACCAAGAGACCCCAGAGTCCCTGGCGTGTCAAAATCGGTACAACGAGGTTAGCCCGCACTTGCAACTGACGCAAAAAATCCCGGTGACAGTCCGCGATCCGCTCGGTTTCAATGTCCGAAATGGCTCGTACCCGGCCCGCTAAATACAGCGCGGCATATTCATCGTTAAAGCATTGATCAGGGCCAGTCGAGCCAAAGATCGAAAGCTCGGGGTCATGCAGCGATTCAAACGTGACCCGGCCCTGCCATTGATTGTAGAAGTAGTAAAGCACCACTCGATCGACCTGGAGTGCAATCCGTAACTCATGCACTGTGTCTTGGACAAGGCGATCGCGCAACAGGTTATGGTTCAGTCGTTCTAAAAGACCAGATAAACCTGCCTGTTTTGGGGGATCAGGGAAAGTAGAGAAATCAGGCATAGCATCGTGGCTGGCAACGTTGCGTTCTTCTTAACATTCGTTAGCCTTAAAACAGAACTGAACTCACTAAATTTTTAGCTTTCAGGCTCAACAATCCGCTTCAAATACACCAAACTTATACTTTTGTCTACTGCGCTCTATAGCAAAATCATAATATGAGAACAGAATCAACTGTTAACCTCACCCTAGCTGCAACTTTGAAATCATGAGCCGTCAACACCAAATCCAAACCTCTGCCCCCATCCATTCACAAAAGCCAAAGTCTCAGTTTTCGGTGCCGCCAGTCATTCAGCCCAAAGCCCAAAACGCCCGAACAGCCGAACAGTTGGAAAATAAGCCAGGTGGGAGTCGGCAGATGAGTCCATTGGCAAGACTCCAGCAAGCCGCCGCCGCTCAAGCCAAGCTCACCATTGGACAACCCAATGATAAGTACGAGCAAGAGGCCGATCGCGTTGCCGAGAATGTTGTCCATCAGATCCACACCCCCACAGAAGAGACGGCACAACGGGAGATTGCGACACAAGATGCAGAAAAAGTGCAACTGAAGCCAGTACTGCAGCGCAGCTCAGCCCTCACGGGTGGGGATGCCTCAACTGAATTAGAATCGGCGATCGACCGAGCCAAAACGGGTGGACAATCGTTAGATTCAGGGCTGCAACAGTCGATGGGGCAAGCCATGGGAGCAGATTTTAGCAGCGTGAAGGTTCATACCGATACACAATCGGATACCTTAAACCGTTCGCTCCAAGCCAAAGCCTTCACCACCGGACAAGATGTATTTTTCAAAAAAGGAGAATATAACCCCCAAAGCCGTAGCGGACAAGCCTTGATTGCCCACGAACCCACTCATGTGGTGCAACAAACCCCCAATACAATTCAACGCGACACCACAAAATTGGTCGAAGAAGCTAATTCCCAAGTCGAGAAGAAAACAAAGGATAAAGATATTTTTTGGGGCCAAGCCCATGGAGATGAAGGCATCATCCTGGCACTAAATGAGTACACACAGAAAGGGGTTCAAAAGGCCAAAGTAAAGTTCATGAATTGTTGAGACGGAGCCTTCTATCTCTGCTGGCAAGCCGATATTTTACCCGGAGAAGTCATCCGAAAACTCTACGCTGATGTCAATGAATTCCGCGGAATTCTTGAGGAGAAAAAGGTGATACCAGGCAGCGATTTATCTGTGCGGAGCGTTTTTGTCAATGCGCCGATCCGCAAGCTCATTTCTTTTAAGAATGAAAGAAAGTTGGACACTGAAAATCCCTCGGGGGTCAAAGTCGGTGATTTCATTCTTTTTGAAGAGACGAAGGGCGATTTGTCTCACGTTGCCGTGGCAACTGGTACCAATGAAGTCGTCCACCTCTGGACAGTGACTGGAGAATCAGAAATGGCGGCTTATGATGGTTTCAAGAAGGCATCCATTGCAGAATTGATCGATCGCTACTGTTGTGCCAAGACACAACCGAAGATCCCCTACTCGGGAAGGGATGATGATAGTACTTCAGATACAAGAACCGTTAGTTTTAAAAGTATGTTCGAGGCGAAGCGCAGTTCTATTCTCGTTTACGCCTGTACACCACCATGGATTACCAATCCTAAGGAATTGACTGAGATTGCCGATCAAGTCATGGAAGAAACCAAGAAAGAGATCAAGGAAAGGTTCGGTATCGACGAGAAACAACTGGAACGGCAGGTCAAAGAAGAAGAACAAAATAGTGATGTAGATAGCAATGAGACCACCTGCTCCTGTTACATTACAACCGCCTGTGTGATGGCACGGGGACTCTCAGATGACTGTCATGAACTCATGACCTTGCGACAGTTTCGAGATGACTATATGCGGCAGTTCCAACAGGGCTCAACGCTGATCGAGACCTACTATCAATACGCACCAGCGATTGTGAAAGCGATCGACCGCAGCCCTCATTCTCGTAGTGTTTACGAATCCCTTTATACCGTTATTCAAGACTGTGTTCGACAGATTGAACAAAAGCAGTTTACTGCTGCCTTAAGAACCTATACGAATATGGTTCTCCAACTCGGCGCTGATTACACGCCCCATTTCATTCCACCTCGTTGTTTGACGGACGAGGCGTTAGATGCAGAAATCGGTGAGCTAAACTCAGATGAGGATGGTGAAGAAGAGGATTAACCCATCATTATGCATTCTAAGGTTCAATGACTGTCCCATCAGCGAGATCTAACTCTACGTTCGGGCCGCGATCGAGAATTTCGATATCCCATTGGCCCCGGCGAGCCGTTTCAAAGGTGATGTAGCGACCATCGGGGCTAATCTGGGGGTTGCGCACCCAACCGCGATATTGGCGGGAGAGGATCTCCACTTGTTCCACAGCTTGGTCATAGAGGGCGATCGCCGGCCCGCCGCGATCGCTGACCACATAGACAATGTAGCGACCCGTGCGACTCAGGCTCGGTGTGGCGATCAGATTATTCCCAGCGTTGATCACCGAGACATCCCAGAATTGCTCGCGCTCTAGATCATACACCGCGAGTTCGGCCGCCCCATGCCGATTCGTCATAAACGCCACGATCCGACCATCACCACTGATCGCGGGTTGGTCTTCTGTGAAGCGACTATTCAGTTTAGCGGCTTGGATGGGAGTGGGACTGCGATCGCAGGCGGTGAGCAGAACAAGTCCAAGGACAGCAAGCCCCCAAAACTGGTGGTAAAAAGTCATTCGCAGTTTACCGACCACCCAGCATCCCCTCTTGGGAGGGACGGTCACGCGCACCGTAGACCGGGGTGGGTTCGGGGGGTTGGCCACCAATACAGTTACTTAGATCTGAGAAGTTAGCAGTTCGCAATTTTTCGACTAGCAGAGACGCAATCGATTAATAACCGTAATCATCATTGTAGTCATCCCGACGACGGGGAGCCCTGTAGTCGTCTCCCTCTGTATCGAGATCATCCTCTACATCGTCGTAGACTGCATTACGTCCAGCCGCTGAATTGTAATCATCTGAGTGGTAATCGTCCAGATCAGGATCATCACTACGACTGCGGCCCGATTCAAAATCACGAGACTCAAGATCACGATCATCATCAGGTTCGTAGTCGATATAGTCCACGTAGGGGGCTGGCTCTTCGTCTTCATAGACAGCGGTTCGGCCAGGGCGACGAGTGGGTTCAGAGCGTCCGTCAGAGCGTCCGTCAGAGCGACGATCGCGTGCCTCGACATCAGCGTAATCATCGCGGCGATCGCTCGGGCGGTTGCGCCGAGACGAACGGGTTTCCGATTCGTAGTCTTCTGTCCAAGCTTCGCCCCATTCATCGTATTGATCAGAGTAGCGCTCGGATTCGGGATAAGGATTGCGCTCGGTTCGCTCAAATCGTTCCGGGCGTTCAGGACGACGACTTTCACGGCGAGAACGGGAGCGCACCTCCGGGTCACGATAGGGTGCGGCAGTGTTCGTTTGGCGATCGCTCGCCTGCCGATCGCCAGGGGCAACGGCACGGCGCGAGCGCCGGGACGGCGG
The DNA here is from genome assembly GCA_039180005.1 of Cyanobacteria bacterium P01_G01_bin.54. Taxonomy (GTDB): domain Bacteria; phylum Cyanobacteriota; class Cyanobacteriia; order Cyanobacteriales; family Spirulinaceae; genus SIO3F2. Next base: position 4,270 of record JBCDEB010000063.1, read on the forward strand.
TGGTGCGGTCTCATAGCCATCATCACTGCCCCGGAGCCGCTTACGGGGAACATAGTCCGGCTCTGGGTAAGCGGGTTCGAGCTCGTCGTATTCTGGATCACGGTAAGCCTGGTAAGAACGACTCACCGGGCGATCGTCATCAACGATCGGGGTACTACGTTTAGCCTGTTCAGTGGCAACCCCTCGCAGGCGCAAGGTTTCAAAGGCAAAGAAAAAGGTCGAGAGTGCCAGTAAAAACTGACCAAATTGCAAGATGGGATCCAGCCGCCAGCCATTAAAGAGCAGAATTCCCCCACAGGCCAGTCCAACCGCCGCAAAGAAGATATCGTAGTCGCGGGACAGCTCAGGACGAACAGAGCGCAGGAAGTATAATCCCGCCCCAGCCACTGCAAGGGACACGCCGAGAATACTGGCGGAATTCCAGCCCACATTCACAACACCAAGAGAATAAATGCTCATTCGCTCCGCAAAATAAATGCTCATTCGCTCCGCAAAATAAATGCTCATTCGCTCCGCTCCTACTTTGGTGAGGTCCATGGAGAAACCGTCTGGCCCTGACACTCAATGCCCATCTTATCAAGATTACTCAAGCCCTGCGAAATCCATCACCATGGCCATCAATCATTGGAGCTATGCCCAGAAAAATAGACGATAAATATGACTTTGGGCTGATGGTCAAGATGCCGATGTCCCGCTGGAGGCTGTGCCAACGACTCCCATTCGACCCGCTCAGAGCATTCAGTACACCCAGCTCACTGACCACCTGCGCGATGGATACCATTGCAGGTTAGCCATAGCGCAGAAGCCCATTTCTCATGGGCTTTCCGAGAATACGCTAGGAAAAATTCGGCTGATGGCGAATCAGGCTCAGGAATTCTTCACGCGTCTTTTGATCGTCTTGGAACGCCCCCAACATGGCACTGGTCACTGTCCAAGAACCGGGTTTCTGGACACCGCGCATCACCATACACATGTGGCTTGCTTCCATGACAACCGCCACACCTTGGGGTTCAAGGATCTCTTGAATAGCCTCCGCCACCTGACGGGTGAGGCGCTCCTGAACTTGGAGGCGGCGAGCATACATTTCGACAATGCGCGCCAGCTTACTCAAGCCCACCACTTTCTGGTTGGGGATATAGGCCACATGAGCCTTACCCATAAAGGGCAACATATGGTGCTCACAGAGGCTAAACGCATCAATGTCCCGCACCAGCACCATCTCGTTGTGCCCCTCATCAAAGATCGCCCCATTGACAATTTTTTCGAGGGATTGATTGTAGCCTTGAGTCAAAAACTGCATTGCCTCGGCAACCCGCTTGGGGGTCTTCAGTAGACCCTCTCGCTCCGGATCTTCGCCCACCCCCTGCAGCAAGTCACGCACAGCGGTCTGCATGGTCTCTAGGGCTGTCACCTCGGCAGGGTTAACTTTGGTCGTCTGACCATCGTGGGTATTGCGATCGGGGCGTGTATTTAAGGGACTGTGGCCATTGAGTGCAGGGCGTTTAACAGAGCCATTAGAAGACGTAAGTGTCATAGGTAAGGAGGAATGAAGAATTCAGATCAGGTGAGAAAAACAGCGGGTCAATGGTCGGGAAGGGACTAGAGCTCTCCCGTGCTGGGCATAAGGGTGATATCTTCAACCACAGCTTGTTCTGGCAACAAGACTGTGTGCAATATCGACTGGGCCACAATGTCCGGGGTCAGCATGGCAGCGCGATCGAAGTCTGCCTGCACCGTGTCGGTATCCCAGAGTTGGGTATTGACCGCCCCCGGACAAAAGGCCACGACACGAATGCCATTGACTCGTTCTTCGGCGGCCAGGGTTTTTGAGAATGCCACTAGGCCAGCTTTACTGACGCTATAGGCACCCCAGCCCGGAAATGGGTTTTTAGCGGCGATCGAGGCCACATTAATGATCGTCCCTTTATGGCGATCGCGTAGGTGTGACAAAACAGCTAAAGTGCATTCCAGAACACTGGTGAGGTTGAGGTCGAGTACCTGCTGCCAGTCATGCAAGGGCGTTTCGCTCAGCAGACCGGTATAACCCATCCCCGCATTGTTCACCAAAATGTCAATGGGCCCGAAGTCAGCCACCACCGCCGCGATCGCTTGGCGCACTTTGGTCAACTCAGCAAGATCGATGGGATAGGCTTTCGCTTGTCCCCCCATTGCCTGAATCTCAGCGACCACCGCCTGGAGTATGTCAGCAGAACGACTCACCAGGGCGACGTCAATACCTGCTTGGGCAAAGGCGATAGCCGTCGCTCGGCCGATGCCACTGCTGGCACCGGTCACGATTGCCCGCCGCAAAGAAGAGGATGCGCTCATGCAATAGGTCTCAAACGTTCTATGCAATATCCAGCCCAGAGAGCTGATCCTTCCTGAAGTGTTGAGCAGTCAGAATCCAGCACGATGAACGGGATGAAGTAGTCTTCTCTCTCTTCCGACTCGATGGGGCGTCGCAAAGGCAAGGGCTCGATATAGCAAAAAGAGCATGAATTAGGACATAGCGTAGGGTGGGCATTACCCACCAGTTGGGAGCTTCAACTTCCTGAAATGTCCTAACCAGCACTATCGCTGCTATAGTAAGTCATCAATCCGCGACGCAATGCCGACTTCCACTACACTGACCTAGATGAAAGGAATGTAAACAAATATTTCTTTAGATAGTATACACCGCTGCGACCTTGATCTGGCAGTCGACGATTGATCTCTTGCTGGGGTGCGGGAACCACGCCACTTTTTTCGCTTGTGCTCTGAGATTCTGAACTGGGAACGCTGAATCCTGGACTCTGGCCCCCTAGTCATCGAGTTGCTCATACTGTCCCATCACTCGAAACTTTTGATAGCGCAGGGATTGACGCTCACTCACCGTCAGCGCCAATAATTGCTCCAAATTTTCGAGCAAAGCCGTTTTGAGCACTGCCGCAGCGGCCAGTGGATCGGCATGGGCACCGCTGGAGGGTTCATGGATAATGTCGTCAAGCAGGCCCAAGTTTTTTAAATCCCAGGCGGTGATTTTAAGGGCAGTGGCCGCCTGGGGAGCTTTGCCCGCGTCTTTCCACAAAATTGCTGCACAGGCTTCTGGGGTTGCCACGGTATAGACGGCATGCTCAAACATCAAGAGACGATCGCCCACACCAATGCCCAATGCTCCCCCTGAGCCGCCTTCACCAATCACTGTACAAATAATCGGCACCTCAAAGCGAAACATCTGTCGGAGGTTATAGGCGATCGCCTCGCCCTGACCCAGCTTTTCCGCTTCTACACCCGCCCAAGCTCCGGGCGTATCAATGAAGGTCAATATCGGCATGCCAAACTGGTTGGCATGCTCCATCAAGCGAATCGCCTTGCGATAGCCACCGGGAGAGGCCATACCAAAATTCCGCGCCACATTGTCCTTGGTGTCGCGACCCTTTTGGTGGCCAAGCATCACCACCGGAATGCCGCCTAGACGACCCACACCCCCTACCAGCGCCGGGTCATCACTACCGCCGCGATCGCCATGCAACTCAAACCAGTCCTCGGTCATCGCTTGGATATAGTCGAGGGTTGAAGGGCGACGGGGATGTCGGGCCAATTGCAACCGTTGGGCGGGAGTCAAACCCTGAAAAATCTCCTGGCGAAGCTGATCGGCTTTCGTCTCAAGTTCTTGAATTTCCTCTGTCAGATTGACGTTATTTTCCTGGGCCAGTTCACGAATTTGCTCAATCCGACTCTCCAAGTCAGACAACGGCTTTTCAAAATCCAACAAGAAGGAGCGAGTTTTAGTAGTGGGCATGGGGGTTGGCAGTGCAGTCTGGGCAATAGATTAGATGCAATCGGCGTAGAGACGCTATTCCTAGCGACTATATGGGTTGAATCGGGGCTTGAAACTCAACTAGAGTTTCAAGAGCGGACGAAAACCATGCTTAACAGAGGCCGCACCAATGCGCTCCATTTTCTCAACCGTAATTTGATTGCGTCCCCAAGAGAAGTTGGTATGCCAGCCTTCAAATTCCAGTAGCATCGCCTCCGCAAAGCAGGCAAACAGTTGGCGATCGGGCACATCCATTTCCACAATTTCCATGATCTCCCAGTCAATATCCAGAGAATGCTCGACAATACCACCCTTAAGGACATGAACCCCCGGCTGTTGGAATTGGCTATCTAAATTCTTAGGATAGCCGCCATCAATAAGCAGGCAGGGCGCTTTGAGGGGGATCTCGCCAATATCGACACCCCGGGGCATACTGGCAACCCAAACGACAATATCGGCCAGCGGCAGAGCGGTCTCTAGGTTGAGGATCTTGCCCCGCCCCAATTCATCTTGCAAATTATTCAACCGCTCCTGGTTGCGAGCAATTAACAACAGGTCTTGCACGGACGTCTTTTGGTTGAGCCAACGACAAACCGCACTGCCAATGTCGCCCGTTGCGCCGCAGACCGCGACCGTTGCCTGAGCCAGCTCAATGCCGAGCTGGGGGGCAAGGGTTTCAAGTTGGCGACAGATAATGTAAGCGGTGTGGGTATTTCCTGTCGTGAAGCGGGCAAAATCGAGTTCCATCCCCCGCACAGTCCGTTGCTCTTTAAGGTTGAAGTTCTCAAAAATAATCGAAGAAAAGCCGCCTAGAGCCGTAATGTCAATCTCCTTGCGCTGAGCACAGGCCATGGCGTTGAGCACCTTGCGAATGGCCGCTTTGATGCGACGCTGGGCCAGCATCTCCGGGACAAAGAAGGATTCCACATACTTGCCTTCAATTTGTTGCCCTGTGGCACTCTTGACGGTAAAGGTATCAATGATTTGGGGCGGTGCTGAACACCAAAAGTCCAACCCTTGCTCACCATATTCGGTGTATCCCCGCTGATGGGCAGCGGATTGGGCGTGTTCTAAGCTGGTGAGATGACCAATAAGACCAAACATACTGTGAATTGCGATCAGGGCAAGGTTAGAGAACGGCGAGAGAATCCCAAAGAAAAGCTAAAGCATTTCCCCAATAGTACCAAAAACGGGGGAAGGGCGATGGTCAAGCCCTCGACAGAGAAGGGTTTCAAACCCTCCCCTAGAGTGAACCATTTTGAAACCTGGCACTTGCTTAGGGGTAGAGCGTTTCTACTCCAGCGGGATCCGGGGCAACCTAAGGAGGAACGACCTCTACAGCATCCTAAAAACGATGCGTTCAACCTGAGAGAGGAAAATTCCTCCTACAGGGGCTTAACAATTTTCTCTGGTAAACAAAACACCCCTGCCACTATGGCAGGGATGCTTCATCCAGGAGAGGATTAACAATCCGATGATTCTGCTGGGGGGTGGGCTTACCTAAGCGGCTCTTAAACCGTAGGAAGACATACTCATGATCTCACCAATTTTAAAGCCAATATTGGCTAGAGCTTCACCGTAGCTCGTCATAAAGTCTTCGACGAGGGCATCTTTCTCCATGCCTAGGATTGCGGCATCGTTTTCGACTTGATTGAGCATCTTCCAGATCAGGGGTAGGTTCTCTTTGTTGGCTTCTTCGAGCTCTGCCTTGGCAGTGGCAAAGTTTTCTTGTAGCCAGACCTCACCAAAATTGAGGTGCTTATACTCATCTTTGACCACGCCTTCCGTTATTTTGCGAGCAAAGGGATCGGCGACGGGGATATAGATGTTGTACGCGGCGATCGCAAAGGCTTCAATGATTAAAGACTGAATCAGAAAGCAGGTGACAAGGTTGCCTTGTTCGTAGGCAGTTTTGAAGTTGCTATGGAGCTTAGCAAAGTAGTCCTTGGCAAAGTCCATATCGGGCGTGACTTTGAGATTTTTGCCGCAGGCTTGGAACCCCTTCATATGGTTGCGCTCCATCTTAGCCAACTTGGTCAGCTCGCCTTCGCTCTCAGGAAGCATCTCAGCAATTGAGAGGTAGTTGTCATAGGCTTCCTGCTCACCTTCGATAACGATCGCGTTGATCCGGCTGTAGGCGTCTTTATAGGTTTCACTCGCAAAGTCGAGTTCAGGACGGACGGCTAATTCCTGCATAGGTGGGTCTTCTCCTCAGTTCAATTTTATGATTCAACCTATCGTAGCGTTTGCCGCTAGTCAGAGAACAAGGCTACGGTTAACTCAGCATGACTTTAGATGGCAACATCTAATTCACACCTTAATGTAACAGGTTCTTCAAGTTTGCATGAGCTTATCGGGACTACTTTAACAACTAAAATGTTGTATAAGCTGAAGTAATATGGTTCAGTCTGAACGGTTCTGGTGCTTTACGCCTCTCGACTCAATGAAGAAGCGGCTCATGGGTCTGCGACAGGAAGGTCTCTGCCTGGGTGCGACTGGTGTCCTCCTACCGTTATTACGCATGTTAGTCACTGCTGTCCAAATCCCTTTGGGGCAATGGACAGTGTCATACTACAGCTCAGCCTGGCAATCGGCAGATTGGGCTGAGCCTTGCTCAATTCACTGGGGATCGCCTTGGAGGTAACGCGATTGCAGGTGGGTAGTGGGGCGACCACCGAAGCAACTGATTCAGGGCATTAGCACCACGAGTTTGAAACATTGATAGCGGGGGCTCAAGCCGTTAGGCTACGGATGGCATAGCCCAAGACAATACCAATCGCCATGGCCCACACTTGGCCCGAGGCAATGAAATTCTGAAACGCGGCTTGAATCTGCCCCAAGACATTGGGATCATTGACGGCCTGCGCCAACCAATGAAGCTGTGTCATACCGATCATAGTCAAGAACAGTTCATTCATCACAAACCTCACCCTTGGGTTACGAACTAGCCGCATTGTATCGAGATTCGACCCAACAATCTACGCAGTGTGCCAAGATTGCTGGGAGAATCTCAAACGTGTGCGCATACATGCCAGTCCCTCAGCCCCGAACGTTCTGCCCCTCCAAGTGCCGAATCCATCCCATAAAAATCGGGATCGGTAGACTGCCGATCCCGAGTGATTGTAGAGTTATGGGTTAGAGACTTACCATAGACCCTGAATCGGAGTGGGGGCAGGGGCAGTGGTCTGGGGGGGCAAGCCTACAGGAGCGCTAGGCTGATCCAAGTCCGAAAATGCGGCACCGGTGCGATCCGTTTGAGCAGCGACATAGTCAGTGTAGAGCACACCGTAGTGACGAGGATTTCCACAGACAGGGTTGACATTGTTCAGACAGGCAAAGCCACTGGGAGCACCACCATTGTCATATTCGGGATCGGGGGCTTCGTGACCCGAGGGAGTATCGTAAGGCTCAACGCCACAGTTTTCGCTGGGGTTGTTGACACAGATATGACCCGAGTAAGAGAGACCATCGCATTCCAAGTCATAGGCAATATTAGTGGCATCTACGGGGTCAAACTCATCTGGGTGGAAGGATAGATCACCACAGGCGTGACCATCGGCCAGCAGTAGAGGGGCTTGGATGGGGGCTTGCTCCTGGGCTTGGACAGGGAGGGTGGCAAGCGTCAGACCAAGGCTGGCAAGACCAGCAAAACCAAGTAATGATTTGATGTGCATTGTCATCTGGGTTTTCAAGAGGTGGAAAAGCAGCAGGGACGATGCCTGCATGTAAGCAATCAGTATAGTGCCTGTTTCTCAAAAGCGCGTCGGATTTTAGCATCTCTACACGGTCGCAACAGGGCCTATCTCAGAAAAAATGGGCTCCGAGGCAGATGCAGTAAGCGCAGCCGTCCCATCAGCTTGCTCAAAACCCTTGATGGGACCAGGGATAACCTGTCAAACCCACCCATCCAACAGGAGCGCTCAGCCAGTGATGAAAATGGTTTAGCCGTTCAGCGAATGACGGTCCCTAGGGGCCGTCATCAGTTAGACCACAACCGATTGATATGAATCGTTTACAGCCCCTTTCCTAGTTATTGGGTCGGGCGCTCTATCGCTTGTCCCGTAAGGCTTCTGGCATCAACTGATGATCGCCCTAGGGTGCATCCTGCTGAAAAATAAAAGTCACCTTATCTTCTTTACCTAGGGCGATGCGATCGCCCGGGCGCAGACGATGACGATTCCCCGGAAGTAAGGGAGTATGGTTGACGTAGGTTCCGTTGGAGCTGCCCCGGTCTTCGAGAAAGTGCCCCTCATCCTCAAGGCGAATATCGGCATGAACCCGTGAGACGATCGCCGAATCGGGGAAGCCAGACACATCAATATCCGGAGCCACTGCGCCTCCCGGTTTACCCATATGGACAATGCCCATGCTGGGTGAGAGGGGAATCACGGTTTGAGTTTGTACATGCAGTAGTTGAGCGGCTTGGGTTTGCAACTGCGTTGCCATCACCCTAGCTGAGCTTTGAGCTGAACTGACCGCTAGAGCTGGGCCCTCAGCGGCTGCAACCGGCGTGTAAAGGGTGGGTTCGGGTGTTGGGTCGGGGCCATTGACCCCCATAAAAACGGGTTCCTCAACGGCATTGGGGAGATTGGTCTGGTCGAGGTTAAACCCACATTGCCCACAGAAGCTGGCATTGGATTGAATGGTGGCATTACAGTTGGGGCAGGTCGTCAATGTCGGCAGCGGTGTGTAACAGGCCTCGCATTGGCTTGCGCCTTCAGGGTTTTCGTGGCTGCAATTGGGACAGGCAATCATAAAGGTTGGTAAATCGAGAGGGTTCGTTTGCGCTCGTTTTATATTTCATTATGTGAATGATCGGTAGGGGTAGCACCCCCGTGCCAAACCCACAGGTTTGGGCAACACCACAGGGTTTGGGTAACGCTAGAGTTTGGGTAACTCCAGAGGCCCCCCTACGCGTTTTCGTTCTTTTGGCAATCCACTCACATAATACGTACCTCCATCAATCATAGAAGGATTCCCGAACGACGCGTTACTTCCAAAAGAGACGACAGCTATCGTAACGATTGTTTAAGTGTTTAAGCATGACGGCTACCCCCTTTAATTCAATCAGCTTGTACCCTACCCCTTCACAATCGGTGACGACCCCGGCAGCGCCCCTCAGCATTGCACCCATGATGGATCGCACCGATCGCCATTATCGCTACCTCATGCGGCAAATAACCCGAGAGACCTTGCTTTACACCGAGATGGTGACGACTGCCGCAATTGAACATGGCGATCGCGCCAAGCTCCTCGATTTTGACCCAGCAGAACACCCATTGGTGCTGCAATTGGGTGGGGATGATCCTCAAGCCTTGTCGAACTGTGCCCGGATTGGCCAAGACTGGGGTTATGACGCGATTAACCTGAATGTGGGTTGCCCTAGTCGTCGGGTGCAAAACGGTCACTTTGGCGCTTGCCTAATGTTGCAACCCGAGCGGGTGGCTAGAGCCGTCGCCGCCATGCGCCAGATAGTCCATATTCCCGTTACAGTCAAGCATCGTTTGGGTGTCGATGAACAGGAGACCTATGATGAACTGGCTCGCTTTGTCCACATCGTGAGCGCTGCGGGCTGTACGCATTTTATTGTCCATGCCCGTAAGGCCTGGCTCCAAGGCTTAAATCCCAAAGAAAATCGCACGGTGCCGCCCCTGCGCTACACCTGGGTTCATCGGCTCAAGCAAGACTTCCCCCAGCTCACGATTGAGATCAATGGCGGCATTCTCAACTGGACGCAGATCACTGCACAACTAGCCCATGTCGATGCGGTGATGATTGGCCGTGCAGCTTACGATAATCCCTACCTGTTTGCCCAAGCCGATCGAGCGATTTACCAAGCCACTGACCGGATACCCACCCGTCCACAAATTGTCGAGCGCATGTACCCCTATGTTGAGCGTTGGCTGGCTCAGGGGGGGCGGCTGGGCAGTATTACTCGCCATATGCTTCAGCTTTTTGCCGGCCAACCGGGAACAAAGGCCTGGAAGCGCCACATTACCGAACAGGCCTATCAACCGGGGGCAGGGGTTGAAGTGCTCCAAGCAGCATTAGCCCAAGTGAGCCAATATTCGTTGATGCGTTGAAGTCCTTCTCTCCTGAGTCAATCTGGAGGGATGGTGAGTGATGGCGGCTTGAGCGACGACTTGTACCCAGCTCCTCGGTTATGAGACGCATCAGGGTTCCGTTATGCTGAAAAAGCTGGGGATCAAAGTGGAGAGAAGATAATAATGGCGAAAAGACGTTCTAAAGCCCGAAAGTCCAAAAAACAACCGTCAAGTGCAGCCGCACAACCCAAAGCCCGAGGCGCAAGTCAGCAATCGGCAAGTACATTTGCACAATCTCCCTCCCCTGACCCGTCACCGTCTTCTCACCCCCCTCAAGTGCAGGATGTAACGCACTCAACGGTGGATTGGCAATTGCTGGATCTTGAACAGGCCGTTCATCTGCCGGGCTGTATTCAACCCCATGGTGTACTTTTGGCCTGTGAACCCGAGCACCTGACCATTCAGTTTGCCAGCGATAATACAGCGCAATTTTTTGCGCAGCCGGCCGAGCAACTGATCGGCCAAACCCTCAAGCAGGTTTTCCCTCAAACCCAGTTTGTGAAAATCACGAATGTGTTGCAAGAGTCAAGCGATCGCATCAGCGGTGGAGCCAACCGTTTAGTGGAATGGACGCTGAGCGGTGAAGCGGGCGACCAACCGCTCCATATCCTGATCCATTGCAATGAGGACAAGCTGATTCTTTTGGAAATTGTCCCCAGTTTGTCGAATACGCCCCAAGCATTCTTGGATTTCTACCAAACGGTGCGAGGAGCGGCGCGATCGCTCCAACAAGCGCCTGATTTTGAAACCCTCTGTCAACGCATGACCCAGGAGATTGCGAGCTTGACTGGGTTTGATCGGGTGATGGTCTACCGATTTGATCAGCAATGGAATGGTGAGGTGATTGCCGAAACCCGTCAACCCAAGCTCGATCCCCTACTGGGCTTACATTTTCCAGACGCTGATACGCGGCCCTGTCGTCTGCTCTATCAGGGGCATTGGTCGCGGACGATCGCCAACGTCAATGAAGCCAATGTCCAGATTGTGCCCAACTGTCACCGCGACACCAAGACCCCTCTAGATTTGAGCCATTCTATCTTGCGGGGCTTTTCCCCCTGCCACCAGGAATATTTGCAGAATATGGCGGTCGGCGCATCGCTGGTGTTGTCGATCATTCACCAGAATCGGCTCTGGGGGCTGGTCTCTTGCCACCATGCCACCGCCAGTTATTTTTCCTATGAGGTACAGCAGGCCTGTGAATTTCTCGGCCAAGTCTTTTCGGTGGAACTGGGCTCAAAGCGTCAACAGCAAGACTACGACTATCACATTCAGCTCAAAGATCTGCAAGCACAGCTCGTCGAACAACTGGCCCAGCAGGATGACGTTCAGGAGACATTGCTCTCTGGCCAGCCCACTCTCCTGGATTTATTTAAGGTGGCGGGGGTTGCAATCCTCTGGCAAAAGCAACTGCATACCTTAGGTAGCGTACCAACAGAGGGAGCAATTGTGGACTTGATTGATTGGTTAGACCAACAAAACGAGTCAACGGTATTCACAACCTCCCAGCTCGGCCAGGTTTATCCACCTGCAACAGACTTCAAAACGGTGGCCAGTGGTTTACTGGCGATCAAAATTTCACCACAACAGTATCTGCTCTGGTTTCGCCCGGAAATTCTCCAGACGGTGAACTGGGCAGGAAATCCGCAGGAAATCATCATGACGGAAGATGAGGAGGGGCTAGTGCGACTCTCCCCTCGGGGGTCGTTTGCCGTGTGGCAAGAGACGGTGCAAGGCCATTCTCTCCCCTGGCAACCTTGCGAAATTGAGGTTGCCCAAGACTTTCGCCAAGCGATCGTCAATATTATCTTGAGTCAAGCGGCTGCCCTTAAAGAACTCAGCCAAGAGCTGGCTCGCTCTAACGCCGAACTCGAGCGCTTTGCCTACATTGCCTCCCATGATTTGCAAGAACCCCTCAACCTCGTGACCAGCTATGTCCAGCTTCTGGAAATGCGCTACGCCCAGGCGCTGGATCAGGATGCTTTGGACTTTATCAATTTTGCCGTTGAAGGCGTCAGCCATATGCAGGCGTTAATCGATGATCTGCTGTCCTATTCGCGGGTGGAAACCCGAGGTGAGCGCTTTAAACCCGTTTCCCTCTCGGATGTCCTCACTCGGGTGCTCCAGCCACTCCAGCACCGCCTGGAAGAACGTCAAGTCCATATTGAGCAAGACCCCTTGCCCACGGTTTGGGGCGACAGCACACAACTCATTCAACTGCTGCAAAATTTGTTGGGCAACTCCCTCAAATTTTGTCAATCGGCTTGTCCAGAAATCCAGATCCGCACTCAAGAACAAAAAAACTATTGGCAGTTCTCTATACAGGACAATGGCATTGGCATTGAAGACCAATTCCATGAACGAATTTTTTTAATCTTTCAAAGATTGCATACACGGGATGAATACCCCGGCACAGGCATTGGCTTGGCCATCTGCAAAAAGATTGTAGAGCGCCATGGTGGAAGCATTTGGGTCGAGTCCGAGCTGGGGCAGGGGGCAACCTTTTACTTCACCCTGCCCAAGGTTCCGGAGCCAGACGGGTCAGCGTCGTGATCGAGATCACAGAACCCGATAGATGAAGCTTAATGCTTTAGGGTCAACAGAATGCTAGAATCCGCAACGAAACTTTATATATCAAGGCATTGGTCACTCACTTCAACCCAATTCGGCAGCTCCGGCGATCTTGGGTACGATGGGCAAGTTAATCCGTTCTAATTGACTTGCTTCCAGAGCTGCCCCTTGCTGAACCGAGTACTTGCTGCTGGTGGGATGAGACATGGTCAAACACAATAACCTCAAAAAGATTTTGCTTGTTGAAGACAACCTGGCCCATATACGGCTCATCCAAGAAGTGTTTAAGCTCAGCCAGTCTAACTATGATCTGGCAATTACACGGGATGGCGTGGAGGCAATCGCCTATCTCCAGCAAGATGCGCCCTATGGCCAGGCCTCTCGCCCTGACTTGATCTTGCTCGATCTCAATTTGCCCAAAAAGGATGGCCGGGAGGTTCTCGCCCAAGTTAAAACCGATCCGCGCTTCAAACGGATTCCCATCGTGGTGCTTTCCACCTCCAACAGTCAAGAAGATATCAACCGCAGCTACGATCTCCATGCCAATTGCTATATTCTCAAGTCAAAAAACTTCACAGGCCTCTCCAGTATGGTTCAGCGTTTAGAGGAGTTTTGGTTTAAAACCGTCGCCTTCGCTGCTGACTAGACGGCATTTATAAAGAAAAAATAAAGGGCTGATGGGGTAGGTTTTCCTGACCCAGCATCCCCATGACATTGAACTTAAGGTTAACTTTTGTAGACTTGTGTCGCCTTTTGTAAGGGAAACATGCAAGCATTTAACCAACTGCTTAACATCAGCCACTTTAAATAAAACACTAGATCTCACAATTGCTTCTGCGTTGTTCAACAGCGCAAACAATTGGGATAAGAGAGGCAGATAGGGTGCGCACCGTTTCTCTACACCATTGAGATGCATAACATTAGTGAGTACGATTGAACCAATGCGCAAGAAATACTTGGAAGTTTTACTCGTTGAAGACAACGTTGCCGAAGCACGTCTCCTGCAAGAGTTGCTGCGAGAAGCCCGGAACATCGAGTTCCAGGTCACGCATACCAAACGGATGCAAGCTGCGCTCCAAGCTGTTGCGCAAGATCACTTTGACGTCATTCTGCTCGATCTGACCTTGCCCGATAGTACTGGCTTAGATTCGGTTGATACCTTACTCACCGCTGCCCCCACCACCCCAATCCTCGTGCTCACCAATACCAACGATGAGGAGTTGGCGTTGGCCACAGTGCGGCACGGGGCCCAAGATTTCCTAATCAAACGCCACTTGCAACCTGAGTTACTCAACCGAGCCATCTACTACGCCATTGAGCGCAAGCATATTACGGAAGCATTACATTCCACCAAAGATAACTTGGAGCAAGAAGTTCAAAATCAAACCGCTGAACTGCGTCATGCCAAGGATCTCGCGCAAACCACCTTGAAATCCATTGGCGAAGCGGTGATTACAACCGATGCCCAAGGATATGTCGAACTGCTCAATCCGGTTGCTGAACGCTTGACGGGCTGGACGTTAGCCCAGGCCCAAGCTCAACCGCTTGATCGTGTTCTACAGGTGGTCGATGAGTACACCCGAGAACCGATGACGGATTTAATCAAAACCGTGCTGCTCCGTCAGGATGCGGTGGAATATCCAAACCTGTTGCTGCTCGATAAGGACAAGGTTCGCGAAATTGCCGTTGAAGTCTCGATTTCACCGATTCGGAATCGCCAAAAGGTCATGCAGGGCTTGGTCTTAGTGTGCCGGAATGTCACCCCAGCCCGGCAATTAACCCAACAGCTCCAATGGCAAGCTGACCATGACACCCTAACGAACTTGATTAATCGCTCGGCATTTGAACGCCACTTAAGCGCAGCCCTAGAGCGGGTCAAGGGTAACGCAGTCACCACCGACGTACTGTGCTATCTGGATTTAGATCAGTTCAAAATTGTCAATGACACTTGTGGCCATGCTGCTGGCGATGACCTGTTGCGCCGTGTGGCGACGGTGCTGCAACAAGACCTTGAAGCGGAAGACTGTCTCGCGCGTTTGGGGGGAGATGAATTTGGCATTATGCTCCGGGGCTGTTCGTTGGCCCAGGGCGAGCAATTGGCCCAAAAGATGGTGGAGCGGATTCGGGCGATCCGCTTTACCTATGGCGATCGTATGTTTCAGATTGGAGCCAGCATTGGGGTCATGGCCATTGATGGCCAGCTTGAAGATGTCACCCTACTGCTGCAAACGGCCGATACAGCGATGTATGTCGCCAAGGCTGCGGGTCGCAACCGGGTACAGATTTATCATCCCAATGATTTGGAGTTTCAAAAGCACCAAGGTGAAATTCAATGGGTCAGTCAAATCACGAGTGCGATCGCAGAAAACCGTTTTCGACTCTATGCCCAATTGATCGAACCGATTATTCCCCATAGCAAAACCCAGCCCCATTATGAAATCTTGCTGCGTCTGCAAGATAGTCACGGACATTTGGTTCGACCCGGTCAGTTTCTGCCCGCTGCTGAACGCTTTGCACTGATGCCTCAGCTCGATCGTTGGGTGATTCGGACGCTCTTTAGCCAACTCGCCCAGCGCCCCAATGCTCGCAGTCAAGGCATCTACGCAATCAATTTATCGGGAGCAAGTTTTAACGATGATACGTTTTTGGCTTTTTTACAGGAGCAGTTAGCAGCGTATCAAATTCCCCCTGAGATGATCTGTTTTGAAATTACCGAGACGGTGGCGATCGCCAACTTAAACAATGCAGTCCAGATTATTAACCACCTCCGTCAATTGGGTTGCCAATTTTCTCTTGATGATTTTGGCACTGGCATGTCATCTCTAACCTATCTCAAAACGCTGCCCGTGGATTACGTCAAGATTGATGGCGCATTTATCCGTAATCTGACCACTGACCCGGTCAATACAGCAATGGTAGCCGCGATCAGCCAAATCTGTAAGGTCATGGGTTTAAAGATCATTGCCGAATGTGTTGAACATCGCAAATTGGTGGCACAGCTTTGGGATTTAGGGGTGAGCTACGTGCAGGGCTATGGGATTGGTAAACCCTGCCCTCTAGAGTGGGTGATTGGCCATGCCCATGACTCTAACCATGAGCATAAGGGGCAATCTGTTGTTTCCCTGAGCATCCAGGGTCAAGCCTCTTAAGACAACAACCAGCAACAATGTACCGGGTTCAACCCCCTCAAACTCCTCTAGGCGTTCGAGGGGATCTTATCGGCTGAGCGATTTGTTCCTTGGCTGACTCGTAGAGACCTCAATACACCCAAGTGAGGGGTTCTGTAACTGTGTTTTGGCCCGGAATCTCAACGTTTAGCTGCATTTTGTTCGGATCAATGTGATAGAGTACATCCCCATTCCGGGCATAGTAGCCCCCCTCATCTACACCCGCAAAGGGAACCGTAATACCACCACTGCCATTCTTGGCAAAACCGGAATAATGGGTGGGCGCGCCATTGCTGGGATTGCCGCAAATGAACACTTCAAAGTTCGGGGAATCCAGTTGGTTGAGCGGCACCGTTGAATCGGGACAAATACCTTTAAGGGCCTCAGTGCCAGCAGGGGCATTTTTGTTAGGCAAGGCTTGAAGATAGGCCGTATTGGCACGGACAAAGCAATTGACACCCGGCAGGACGATCGCCAGCCAGGGCGCACCTTTGTCGTCATAGACCAAAGGGTTGCTATAGCCCGGATCGACTTGAAACTCTTTGCCAGGGTTGAGCGTGGTGCTCACCCCATAGCCGGAGCCCGCCCCCTGACGGCAATTGAGCCCTTGGGTATCCACCACTTTCCAAACGACGGCACTGACGTTGGTGATGTCGGGTTGACTTGGTGCGGCAGCAGGCTGGGCTGGCTGCTGCGTTGGCTCGGGAGATGCCGTTTTCTCAAACTGGGTTTCAGGGGGTGTGTCTGCTGTTGAGACGTCTGGTTCACTCGATTCGGTCGGTTCAGTAGCGTCAGGGGATTCAGCCGTTGTCGGGGCGGGGGCCGGCGATCGCGTCAGAGCAATTGCGATGATCCCCACTGAAGCAACCAGACAAGCCCCGGCAATGCCCGCAACCAAAACCCAATTGGTACTATTGTTACTCACGGGTACCGTCGGCGGCGTTGCGACCGGGGTTGGGGTAGCTGGGGGTGCGATCGGGGTGGGGTCATTGGGCGTGGGAGGTGGGGGTGAAACAACAGCAGTGGGAACCTCCGTGGGTGGACTATTGGGACTCGAAGCAGCATCGCTGGTCGCGGTTGTGTTCACTGAGAGGATATTGAAGATTCATTGACGTGTTAAATGAGCCCAATCGTACGGCATTCTGTGTATAGGATTTTGATAAAAACCATGCCGTAGACATCAATAACCATCTAGTAAAGCAATACAATCACCTTCCTTATGGATTGAGCCTACTCAGATCAAGATGATCTGCTATCATTTCCGAAATGATTATAACAAGCGGATTTTAAATCAGTAGTTATACGCAAAAACATATCATACAAATTAATATTATGCTATGAGTTAGGGCGTGTCGTCAGTTAGAGCCAGAAGAATGTTACACAACTCATACAAAAGATAATGTTTCTTCGAACGAAGCTTATCCTATTCCGGCGTAAGCCATCAGTATCTGATATTCACAGCAACACCTCACCCATCTGGATAGTTTAATATCGGCTGGCTTGCCAGGCCAGTTGCACGATCGCCGCATCCTGAACCACCTCAGCCTGATCCAACACTGCCATCAGACGCGTTTCACACCGCTGGGAACCCACTCGGCTGCAAGCCCAGCGCAGCAGGTCTATCCGACCCAATAAGCCCCCACCGGGCAAATGACCGCGATCGCCGTTTAAAGCAAATGCACCATCCGGGTAGCGCCAGGTACTCCCCTCAGTGGCCGTTTGCCCATTGGCATAGCGCCAGCGGCTACCAAATTTAGCCGTTTCGCCATTCGGGTAATACCAGTTGGGACCCAGTTTTACAGCTTGGCCATTGGCATAACGCCAGGGCAGCCGAGGACGCTGATCTCGAAAGGCACAGGCGACTACCCGTTCAGCCGCGATCGCGCCCGTATCCGTCTCTCCGGTCGTTCGTGCCAGGGTTTCCATCATCGTCAGATGAAAACAATCCGAGCGGGTATCAGGACGTGACTCCCGTCGGCGTCCCTGACAATAGTCATATTCCAACTCTAAAATCCGCCGCGAGGTCGAGCCACTGTGAATCGTGATTTGACGAATCTGGCGTAGCCAACGGCATTGACGCGAGAGCGCCATTGCCGGGGGAGGACTGATCAAGCTCCAACCGAGCAGTCCCAAGAGCAGACTCACGGTCGCGAAGGATTGGGAGAATGAGGGTTTCATGATTTGGGGAAAGGGGAAAAGGATCAGGGGGAAGGGGCAAGGGAGAAACACGAAAAACCTTCGACGCAACGATAGGGGCTAGGTTTTGGGAGCCCTGCTGGTTTGAAGTAACGAGTAACAAGTAGCAAGTAACGAGTTCAGACGTAGACGTAGGGTCTGGATTGCCCTGCGTTCGTTCAATACACCCTGCAACCCATTGGTTCAGTGTTCTAAAGTTCAGCAGCTTGAAACAACTCTGCACTCTGAACCCTGAACTCACAAGAACATCTCCTCTCGGGAAGGGCAGCTCAAGCATAACGACGACTGGGGTGGGTTCGGGCTATTCGCGATTTATCCATTTGTTTGATTGAAGAAACGGAATTGAGCAAAAAAGCGAAGGTGATCGAGCGGACTGGCCGCTTCCGAATTCCGCATTCACAATTCCGCATTCGATACTTTGTGCCAAGCCTCAATCGCCAAACGCTGAATCATCTGCCAGGGCTGGCCGCTGCTGCGGGCAATCCGGGCGCAGTCCTCGTATTCTGGCTGTACATTGAGCACCTGGTCTTGGTGGCGGGCAACTTTGACCCGAACGGTACCGTAGTGGGTGGGCACTTCAATAATCTCTCGGGCCAAAAGATGCCGCGCTTGGAGTTGACGACGAATCCCCAGGGTTGGGGTTTCCTGAAACAGGACTTGTTCACAAGCCTCAGCACGATCGCCGGAACAAATCACCGTCACCAGTGAACCCAGACGCGATTTTTTCATGGCGATCGCCTGGGTGAACACCTCCAATGCCCCGACCGCAAACAGCCGATCCATTGTGTACGCCAAGCCCTGAGGCGAAAAATCATCGATCTGGGTTTCCAGCACCATCACCTGATCCGTAACGGGAGCATGACTCAATTCCCCCAGCCAGAGGCGCAGCATATTGGGGATCGGCAGCGAGCGCGTCCCCGCCCCTAAACCCACCTTGTGCAGGTTTAAGGGTGGGGGTGGGCCAAATTGTTGGGCCAATGTCACCATCAGGGCCGCCCCGGTCGGCGTTACCAATTCCTGCTCAATCCCATTGGCATACACGGGTACGTGGTGCATCTCCCAGAGTTTGAGAACAGCGGGTACGGGCACGGGTAAACGACCATGGGCGGCTTTTACGGTACCGCCGCCTGTGGGCAAAGGGGCACAATAGATCTGGGTCACTCCCAGCCAGTCGAGCCCCAAACACGTGCCAACAATATCGACGATCGCATCGGTCGCCCCAACTTCATGGAAATGCACCTGCTCGATCGTGCTGCCATGTACCGCAGCTTCGGCGATCGCCAACTGCTCAAAGACGCGCAGGCTCCAGTCCGTCACCCGTGGTGGCAATGCCGCAGCCTGAATCAGCTCCTGAATGTCGGCCAGATGACGATGGGGGGGCTGCATTTGGGGGTTGAGTTGTACCGTGACCTTAAGCGCCTGCTGGCCCTGGTGATGAAGTGGCGCAGCAGTGAGCTGATATTCAGTCGCCAACGGGAGCTGGGCGAGCTGCTGCTGCAGAACGTCCAGCGGTACTCCGGCATGAACCAACGCCCCTAAGCACATGTCACCCGAGATTCCCGTGGGACAATCAAAGTAGGCAATCCTGGTCATGCGTGCTCTCCCCCTCAAACCCTATGGCAATTTTATACAGAATTCATCCGGACAATCCGCAAATCGACCGTATCGAGAAGATAGTGGCTAAGCTGCGCCAAGGCGCAGTGATGCTCTACCCCACGGATACTGTTTATGCAATCGGTTGCGACCTCAACGCCCCGGCGGCGCTGAAACGGGTGCGACAACTCAAGCGTATGGCCAACGACAAACCCTTGACGTTTCTTTGTTCTTCTCTTTCCAATATTGCTCAATATGCTCGGGTTTCTGACCATGCCTATCGTTTGATGAAACGTCTGATTCCGGGTCCTTATACTTTTTTGTTGCCCACCACCAAGTTAGTTCCGCGCCTGGTGATGAACCCCAAGCGGAAGACCACAGGGATTCGCGTTCCCGATCATTCTGTCTGTCAAGCTTTACTCGCGACCCTAGGAAATCCGGTCATCTCGACCTCGGCCTATGCCCCGAGTGAAGCAGATGACCGTCTGCCCCAACTGGGCTTGGAGCGCATGCGGCTCTTTGATGCCCTTGATCCCTGGGTGGACTGCATTATCGATACCGATCGAGACCCCGGGTTTGACGTTTCTACAATTCTAGATCTGACTACGGAGCCGCCTGAAGTGATTCGACAAGGACAGGGTTGGCAAACCATTGAGCGTTTGCTGGGCTAGATGAACGGGAACCCACTACAGGTGAGCAGGGTCAGATTTCGGATAGCTTGGCCAAGCCCCACCACTTTTTCAAATGTCCCGCCAGGAGGAGATTTTGCACCGATTGCCAACGTTACCGCTAAACAGACTCAAAGCCTTGTGAGGCAAGGGAAAGACGCGATCGCCCCACAGGCAAAGCGCCACTGCACATTACGGACTATTCCGCAAACTTGGGGTTGTGACACAGCGCCACCCCGAGACCCGAGAGCCGCATCCTACAGTCAAAGTGTCAGGAGGCAACGGTTCCCCACCACGGTTCTCATCGCTTTACTGACATCACCCACTCTATGACTGTTAGGGGCTTTACCATGAACGCTACGACTTGTACCACCACTCAACGCTCTTCGGCCACCGCTCCCACCCATCCGGAGCAACGATCGACACCCAGCTTCTCGTTGGAGGCAGTTCTACTCGAGCAGATCAAGCAGCAATTGGGCCGGGTCTCGACCTCGGCGCGTCGAGTTGTTGCCCGGATCAACCAAGAAGTCGAACGGGTTTGCGCCAAAAGCGATCGCATCCAAAACTCCGGCGATATTCGCTCCCACAAGCTCTTTTTGGGACAACATCGCCTCAAGAAATGCCTGGCTTACCATCAGCTCGGCTCCAAACAAGGCCGGGTCGAACTCCACGGCAACCTCAGTGTGGTGGTCTATCGTCACATTGCGCCCACCCAAGCCCAACTGGGTTTCTCCGGTCGCTACAACCTGATTGAAGACTTTCTACAAGACTTCTACGTCGAGGCACTCAAGGCCTTTCGCCGCGAGAATGATGTGCCCGAGGGCTACCAACCCCGCACCCAGTTTGAACTAGCGGAATACATGGCCTTCACCGAGCAATACGCCAAGCGGCGGATCACATTGCCCAATGGCTATTCTCAGCAGCTCATTGTGCTGCGAGCCCAGACCTTTGCCCGCCGGATGCCCAAGGAAACCGCCGTGGATATTGAAACGGCAGTGGAGTTTCCCAAGGGTGAAGATGCGGAACGAATGCATCGCTCCGCAACTGTGCAGCAGGTTCGGGCCCAAATGGTGACGGAGACACCCGATCTTTGGGAAACCGTCAAGCGAGATCGAGTGATCACAGCCCTGTTTGACTATCTCCAAAACCAGGGACATCAAGACTGTGCCGATTATCTCGCGCTTAAGCTGCAAGATTTGCCCGCCTCCGAGATTGACACCACGCTTAACCTCACCCCCCGGCAGCGGGACTATTTGCAGCAGCGATTTAAATACCACGTGGAGAAATTTGCCCGCACGACCCACTGGGAGCTGGTGCATCAATGGCTCGACGCTGACCTCGATCAGCGCTTGGGCATGACCCAGAGCCAGTGGCAGCGCTTTGTGATGCAACTGACCGAGGAGCAGGCTCAGTTACTGGCTTACAAGCAAGCTCACCATGCTGACGCAGAAATCATGCAACTGATGAGCCTCACCGCCAAAAAGGTGCAAAAACGCTGGACGGATGTGCTGGTGTTAGCGGCTCAGGTGCGGAACAATGTGGTTTGAGGAGCGACCGGAGGGGGCGATTGCCTTTGGCAAGGCGCAGGGCAGCACCCTACAGGACAGTACCATCGCAATGGTTGATTTGAATTCTGTCTCGTTGGGCTCATCAGCCCTTAAGATGAAAGCATTGTCGGCTGACCCCTGCTGTAGGTTAGGTATGACACCTCCCTTAACTCCATCGTCCCTCTTCCGTGAAGTTCAACCCTTGCGGAGTCTCTGGCTTTGGCTGGTTCTCCTGGTTTCCTACGGGATCGTCCTGGGTGTCCTGGGCTGGATCAGTTACCATCAATTGCTGCTCAACCAACCCATTGGCAACAATCCCTTGCCCAATGGCCCGCTGATTGGTTTAACGCTCGCCATGGCAGTTCTTGCGCTCATCAGTATTGTGCTGGTCTATCGCCTCCGGCTGATTGTTGAAGTTCATCGCGATCGCCTTTGGGTGCACTTTTTCCCCTTGAGTCCGTGGCTCTTTCCGAGTGCTCAGCGCACCTTCTCGCTGGCTGAGATCCGTGACTATCAGTTGCGCACCTACCGACCGCTTCGAGACTACGGCGGCTGGGGAATGCGCCGCAGCTGGCGCGATCGCGCCTATACCGTCTCGGGCAATCAGGGCGTGCAGATTTCTTTGCACAACAGCGACGTATTTTTGATTGGTTCGCAACGGGCTGAAGAGTTAGTGGATGCGATCGCGATTGCGATCGCCCAGCACCAGCATGAATCGCCTTAAACAACCTGAGTTCTCGATACGCGAAACGATCGTACTGTAGGAGCGAGGTTGCCGCGCCCATCCCATTAGAAAACCAAACCGTGGACAATGGGCTGCAGGATGTATCGAACTAACGCAGGGCAGGGAAACCCAGCCCCTGCGGTTGAATCAAACAATTGAGCCTCTTGCTCTCACCAGAGAATCAACCCGACCTCCCAGGCGGGATGCCTATATTGAAATCTCCGGTACTCTAAACCCTGAACTCTGAACCCCAAGCGCCTACAGCTTAGCTCGTACCGTGAACTGGTAGTCACCCCCCGCTTCAAGCTGGTAGTCATAGCGCTCAAGAAATCGGCTCAGGGGCTCGAGAATCAGCGCTCGTCCGAGAGAAGGGGACACCACCAGTTGACCCTGACGAAACCACCATTGGAATTGCCAGGCATAATCCCCTGCCTGGACTTCACCCAAAAGTTTGCCCTGCTGCCAGGACTGCTGGGTAACACGAACATGGGCAATCGTTTGAGCACCACGGAGTGACATGAATCAAGCACTAGATGAAACAAATTCTCAGCACTTATTGTGACATCCTTTCCTCAGGGTGTTGGGTTAGCAAGAGCACAATTTGGCGATCTCCTCGTTCCGGAACGGTAATAAATTTACTGCTCCCTAGCTCGATTTTGTGAAGAGATGTAAACTTTAGGGGAATGAAGAACATTTACAGTCCAGACTGCGATCACAGTTCGTCTGCTCTAGTACAACGACATCGCTAAACCCATGAATCCAATAAATCCTGCTTGGGGTGGGCATTGCCGCTTCCATCAGGATTTCCAGCATTTCCTGGCTTTATACCTTTTGTGACATTTCACAACAATGAGATTAACGCAGCATTCCCCGGCTCTACGAGGCTTTCTCTCCATGAAACAACTTGCAACCATTGAACGAGCCCTACTCATCGGCCATATCATTTCCATGGCCTTTGGTCTGGCTGGTTTGTTGATTGTTCTCCCCAATGCTGAAATCATCACCAGTCTCTCGGCTGTGGGTCAACAGGCCTTTCAATGGTCGATGGCTGGCGGTGGGGTGATCTACATGATTTTGGGCACCGCCACAGTGGCGTTATACGCCTACCGGAGCCTAGGGTTCGGTACTTGGCTGAGTTTTATGCTGCCAGCGGTGGGCCTGTCGTTGCTCAGTGAACTGTTGGGAACCAGTACCGGTTTTCCGTTTGGCCATTACCGCTACCTGAGTGGTTTGGGTTACAAAATTGCGGATCTGGTTCCTTTCACAATTCCCCTCTCTTGGTTTTATCTCGGTTGCTGTGCCTACCTCCTGGCCCGTGTGGGTCTAGAGTCCCGCGCTGGGCTCCCCCGCTGGAGTCAGCTCTTCGGTGCGGTTACGCTGGGGTCACTGCTCTTAACCGCCTGGGATTTTGTCCTTGACCCGGCCATGAGTCAAGCGGACGTGCCCTTTTGGCTTTGGGAGCAACCGGGACCCTTCTTTGGCATGCCCTACCAGAACTTTTTGGGTTGGTTAGGCACCGGCATTGTGTTTATGACCGTGGCGACGCTGTTGTGGCCCAAGCAACCTTTGACCCTGTCGCGTCAGCAACTCCGTGTTCCACTCATCGTCTATCTGAGTAACTTTGTCTTCTCAATGGTGATGAGTTTGGGGTCAGGGTTTTTCATTCCCGTTGTGTTAGGGCTGGGCATCGGGGCTGGACCGGCGATCGCTTTTTATTTTCTGATTCCCTCCTCGGCACAACAGGTGGCTGACACTTTGGAGAAAACATTGCAAGACTCTGAACCAATCGCCCCCAATTCCTCTGCGGCGATCGCCAATGTAGTTGAGTAAGCGTATTCCCAGAAAACGCTGTGTTGGTGGCGGGCAAGATACCCGCGCTACGGATATCGCACCAGATCAACCGTAGCGCAGGGGGTCAATGAGCTTGTCGTTGGCGCAGCCTCCCGGAGGGATATCTGCGTTCCGCCTGCATTGGAAAATTTTTTCCAGGATTGCTCTAATGTTGTCATTGGAGCCAAGCTAAATGTCTGAATTCATCGTGGTCGGCAGTAGCGCTCTCGCGCTAATCTATCTGCTCCTGAGCGGCCCCTTTATTCTGCTCTTCCTCGCTCGTCTGGCTAAGGGGGCAAGGCGTCGTCCCCCGATCGCCCCCCAAACCCCGTGCCCCGAAACCAACGATACCGTCACCCCCAATGTTGTCACTGTGGTCGTGCCGACGCTCAATGAGGCGGCGCGACTCTCGCCCTGTCTTGAGGGTCTGCAACAGCAGGGCACAGAACTGCGGGAGGTGCTGGTTGTCGATAGCCGCTCCCAGGATGGCACCGGGGCGCTCGTGCAGGCGGCCGCCACCGAGGATGAGCGGATTCGCTTACTTACCGATGACCCCTTGCCCCCCGGTTGGGTGGGACGACAATGGGCGCTGGACTTTGGCTTTCGCCAGAGCAATGCCCAGAGCGATTGGATTCTGGGCATTGATGCGGATACACGGCCCCAGCCGGGTCTGATTGCCGGATTGCTCGCGGTGGCGATCGCCGAAAACTATGATGTGGTCTCCCTCTCCCCCCAATTCATCCTCCAGCTCCCTGGCGAATGGTGGCTACAGCCAGCCCTGCTGATGACCCTGCTCTATCGCTTTGAGTCTTCGGGTGTGGATGCGACCAACCCGGAGCGGGTGATGGCCAATGGGCAATGCTTCTTGTGCAAACGGGAGGTCTTAGTGGCGATGGATGGCTACACCGTGGCCCAGGGGTCTTTTTGTGATGATGTGACCTTGGCGCGGGCGATCGCCGCGCGGGGCTACAAGGTGGGCTTTCTCGACGGGCGGCGGGTATTGCAGGTACGGATGTATGAGGGGCTGCGGGAAACCTGGACGGAATGGGGGCGATCGCTCGACCTTAAAGATGCGGCGAGCCCGGGCCAAGTTTGGAGTGATTTTTGGCTGCTCTGTTGTACCCAGGCGCTGCCCCTCTGGTGGGTACTGATTGCAGCGGGGCTTTGGGGCTCGGGGATACAAACGCTGCCGATCGCTCTGCTGGGTGGGGTGAATGGCTTTTTATTGCTGATTCGCGTGGCACTGTTGGGGGCGATCGCCCCTTGCTATGCGGGCTCGAAGCCGCTGTGGTTTTGGCTCTCGCCCCTGGCGGATAGTTTGGCGGTGCTCAGGATTGGGCTTTCGTCGAGTCGTCAGCCGAAGCAATGGCGAGGACGGGAGTATTAGGGTTGGAGTTTTTGCTGCCGATCGTCCAGTTCGGTCAATGATACTGGATAGGTTGAGCAGATCACATCATGTCACCATTAATATGGTGTGGGATTTTGACCCAGTCGTTTTTCTAGATGACTACAGACTGAATTATATAATCGCTCAGTTTCTCCATAATTTGGAATGACATTCTTCTCAGTACCACTACCCAAAAGGAACCATTTGTCCTCTGCTTGAGCCACTTCGACAATCTTGAGATCCATTTCTTTTCTCAGGCAGACTTGGATAGAAAAACAATGCGGATTCCCTTTGGTCATCAAAGTTTCACGTCCAAGCCAATCAAAGAACTCACCTTGAGAAACACGAATCTTCGAATTTATTGTAATAACTGGCAGAACCGATTCTCCTTTCTCCAATTTCTTGATTGGTAAATCAAAATCCGACGAGAGGGCATCAAAAATCTTGCCTCCTCTTAATAAATATCCTAAGGCGATGTCTGATTTTTCCGATGGTACACCAAACTCAACAGTTCCGCCTTCCCATAGAGGATATTTCCCGAACGGGACTCTGACCTCTGTAAATATAAGTACTTTGGGATAATTTATAGAAGCCTTTTTGCATAGAGCTATTAACCAATCCTGCATCATCGAACCTACAAGATTTCTAGCACGATTTTGGCTAATTTCGAATCTTTCTTTGGTCTCTTTTTGACCCAAAAAGCCATAACATTCAATGAATTTGTCTAATGAAGAACGAAAATTATCTTTACTCAGATCATCCCAACTTTCTTTGCATTGACCCAGGTAAAGACCAAGCTCATATCTCGGGTTGCCAACCTCCAAGAAGCTATCAATATACTCTGTGAAAGTTAACATTTTATCCCACCTTGTGCAAAGGAACTACATTGCTATGTTGTACTGATGATATTGAAATAGCATCCAGAGCCTCTAACACACGTGTTGCAATTGCTTGTGCAACTAAGGGTGGAACAGCATTACCTACTTGAGTATATTGTGGTAACTCAATTCGACGCTTTCTGTTGCCTACACCACCACCACCAGTTGACCTAGGACCATAGAAAATAAAACTATCATCGAAAGATTGAAGTCTCGCCAACTCACGTACAGTTAGAATTCTAGGAGTTGCATAATGTACAAAATCATCGGGGAGAGTAACTACAGTATATGCTGGCTTACCATCATCTAATTTGACGCACCACTTCTTCTCTGTACTAAGGTGTTTTTCCCACAAAGGTCTCGGAATCGATTCCAGACCTTTTCCCTTCCGTATCATAGCAAAGCGAGCTATTACCTCTGGTGAATGTCTAGCTGCCTCATGATTAAACAAAGGCTTATCTTTCCATGCTATTCTCATTTTTTTCAATAATCGACCACGGCGAGATTCTCTCTGAAAACGAGAAGATGGCGTAAACTCTTCAGAGTACGAATAAGCTTTCTCCCATGCTTGCAAAAATGAAAGATCATGAATAGCCTCACTACATGTTATATACCTTTTGCTTCCACGAATTGGATGCACAGAATCGATCTTTGGTACATCAAATCTACTTCCAACAAAGATAATTCTTTCTCGAATTTGTGGCACTCCAAAATCAGCAGAGTTAATGTATAAAGGACCAACAAAATTATATTTTGGCATTATGTTTTCTACTTTTTTGTATATACTTCCCACTACTTTACCACGGTACATTTGCGCCAAGCCAGGGACATTTTCCATGATAAAGTACTTGGGTTTCAACTCCTCAATAACCTTGAGATAGTAACCAAATAATGCATTTCTAGGATCCTTCTCTTTTCGTGGGCCAAATATCGAGAAGCCTTGACAAGGAGGTCCGCCGCAAACAACATCAACTTCACCTTTAGAGCCAATTATCTTTTCAATTCCATCAACCAAGGAAGGAATGAAATCTTGAGCCATTATATTCTTGGTTAAGAAAAAATAATCTAAGGACAGTTGATCCTGATATCGCTTGGTATGAGTCAACATTGAAGTTGAATTGACATCGGACGCAGCGACTAATCTGAATCGATTGTGATCAGCTAGCAAAAAACCTTCTGTAAATCCTCCTGCTCCACAGAACAGGTCTACAAAATTATATGTATTCGTTTTTTTGTCAATAATAGCCATCATTATCTTATCTATCTAATACTCGACTAATTCAGAGGCACAAAGTCATGACTTCTCACAAAAGACAAAGTTCAAGAGGGTGGAAATATCTAGATTCAATCCTTGCGTTCTGGCAAAATCCCCCTCAGCTCGATCGCCCCCCATTCCTGCCCAGCAATCACCACAGAAACCACGCCCGTTTCATCGATGGTTTTAGCCTGTTGATAGTCCGATCGCCCCTCCTGAACCATTGGCTGAGTGTAAATCGTCAGGCTGCGCTCCGGTAAACTAATTAACCAATAACAGGGGATTTGCGCTTGGGCATAAAGCTGTTTTTTGAGCGTTTTATCGCGCTTCAAAGTTGCATCGGCAATCTCAACCACCAAGCCCAGATCAGCGCCACCCGGATGACGGTCACTATAGTCACGCGGGCTGCCCTTAACAACCATCACATCCGGTTCCGGTTCACTACTTTCGAGAGTAATCGGCTCTTGGCTATCGGTGTACCAACCCTCTAGCGTGAGCCCTTCCAGAAGCGTGCGCAGGAGTTTGGTCACCAGCCGATGGGGGGGATTTTTGGACATCTTCAACATCAACAGACCATCGAGCAATTCCACGCGATCGTCAGCCGTGAGAATTCCGGTTGCAATCATTTGGTGATATTGCCCAACTGTCAATCGCCAAATGGGTTCGGTGGGAATTGTCGAGAGTCGTGGCTGGGTAACAGGCATGGTTTACTCAAATATCCGGCTGGGTTATTGTGCTGCTTGCGATTCAGAGGCTGAAATCACCCTAGACAATCTTTCGTTCAGATGTTCTAAATTATACCCAATCCCCACAAGGCAGACTGAATCATCCTCACACAGCGAAAGTTTCTAACCAAGTGCTTTGTCAAGCGTGAAATGAGGGGTTGTCGCGCAGATTGAATTGAATCATGCAACCCAGTATCAGCATGGGTTGTGTTGGTTTATTCTTCGAGAAGCAAGCTACGCTGAGCTTAACACCAACCTACAATTTAGAATTGACGCTGCACTAGAGGTCAATCCCCTGTGCTCGGAGACGCTCCCGTAACGCCTGCAACGCCGCCTCAGCCTGATCCGCCCGCTTTCGTTCCTGCTCAGCCCGCTCTCGCTCCTGCTCAGCCCGCTCATACTCTTGTTGACGCGCTTGCTCCGTTTCTTGGGGGGTGCGTAAATATGCTCCCCGCTGCGGATCAAAAAACCGCAACTGACCTGTTGCCAGCAAATGCAACTCCAAGCCCAACACCACAGACGTTAAGGCCGATCCCCCATCGGCGAGGGGTTGGGGGGTGAGGAGTGCGTAACTGCCATCGGCTTGCAACCGTCGCCCCTTGAGCGGGGGCTTGAGATAATCCCCCGTGGGGTCGTATTGGAAATATTCCGGAACCCCCATCCGGGCATAGGTGATCGGTTTGTCTTGATCGTCCTTGTTGCGGGTTTTAGCGGAGGTGACTTCCATGACCCAATCCGGCATTTTGTTGTTTTCTTGCCAGACTTGATAACTTCTGCGGGGGCGACTCTCGACGCCAAAGACCACAAACACATCCGGGCAAACTACTGCATCCGGAACCCCCTGTTCATAGGAGAGCCAGAGATTTCCAGAGACATAGACATCGGCGCGGGCTCGAAAATATTGCTTGAGGGCTTCAACGCCATAGACGAGGTAGTCGCGAGCGGGATCGCTTTCTGCCATGGGTGCTCCATCCGGCTCAGGATAGACGATGGGGGTTTTGGGCAGGTCTTTGAGGGGAGTTTGGGTCATGGGGAGAATCGCCAGCGCCGTTATTTGGCATGATAGCAAATCTAGAACAAATGCTCAGAAGTGAGCCGGTGTCCTCATCTCGTTGAGAACCGAGCAAGGTTTGTAGGGGGACAGCCCAGAAATTATCTCGCGGGGGGATATGGCAAAATGGAAGCCGAAAAAATCACGCTCAAGGTTCAGCTTGTGCGACTACCATGACTAAGTTCGTCTTCGTGACCGGGGGCGTTGTCTCCAGTATCGGCAAAGGCATTGTCGCCGCTAGCTTGGGCCGGCTCTTAAAATCCCGAGGCTACTCCGTCTCGATCCTCAAGCTCGATCCCTACATTAATGTTGACCCCGGCACGATGAGCCCCTTCCAGCACGGGGAAGTTTTTGTCACCGAAGATGGTGCCGAGACTGATTTGGATTTGGGGCATTACGAGCGCTTTACTGATACCTCCATGTCCCGCTTCAACAGTGTCACCCAGGGGGCGGTGTTCCAAGCGGTGCTCAACAAAGAACGTCGGGGTGATTATCAGGGGGGCACGGTGCAGGTGATTCCCCATATCACCAACGAGATTCAAGAGCGAATTCAGCGAGTGGCCCAAAACGCCCATTCTGATGTGGTGATCACAGAGATCGGCGGCACCGTGGGGGATATTGAGTCTCAGCCCTTCCTAGAGGCGATCCGCCAATTTCGCAAAACCGTGGGACGTGACAATGCCCTGTTTATGCATGTCACCTTAATCCCCTGGATCGCTGCGGCTGGAGAACTCAAAACCAAACCCACCCAGCATTCGGTTAAGGAACTGCGCTCGATCGGGATTCAGCCCGATATGTTGGTTTGTCGTTCAGAACACCCGGTCGAACTTCCCATCAAGGAAAAACTCTCCAGCTTCTGTGATGTGCCGGTCGAGGCGATTATCACCTCGCCCGATGCCAGTAGCATCTACGAAGTGCCACTTATTTTAGAGCGCGAAGGCTTGGCCCACCAAGTTCTCGCCTTGCTGCAACTGGAGTCCCGTACTCTAGACCTGGGTCAATGGCAGGTGCTTGTGGAGCGGATGAAGGCACCCAAGCACCAAATTACTGTGGCCCTCGTCGGCAAATATGTCCAACTCAGCGATGCCTATCTCTCGGTGGTGGAAGCCCTGACCCATGCGGCGATCGCCGTAGAGAGTAGCGTCGATGTGCGTTGGGTGAATGCCGAAGATATCGAAGTCCACGGGGCAGGGGCCCATCTTGCCGATGTGCAAGCGGTGATTGTACCCGGCGGTTTCGGTGTGCGGGGCGTGGATGGCAAAATTCTGGCCATTCAATATGCCCGCGAACACCAAATTCCCTTCCTCGGGCTCTGTTTGGGGATGCAATGCTCCATTATTGATTGGGCTCGGCATATCGCCCAACTGCCGGGGGCCCATAGCGCTGAATTTGATCCCGATACCCCCCATCCGGTGATCAATCTCTTACCGGAGCAACAAGACGTAGTGGATTTGGGCGGTACAATGCGCCTGGGACTCTACCCCTGTCGCCTGAGTCCCAATACCCTAGCGGCTAAGCTCTATGGTGAAGAGGTGATTTACGAGCGTCATCGCCACCGCTATGAATTCAATAATGCCTATCGAACCCGATTTCTCGAAACAGGTTATGTGGTCAGCGGCGCATCACCCGATGGTCGCTTGGTGGAAATGATTGAATATACCCAACATCCCTTTTTCATCGCCACCCAGTTTCACCCCGAATTTAGCTCCCGCCCGAGTCGCCCCCATCCCCTCTTTACCGGGCTGATCGAGGCAACCCTAAAAAAGGCAGGGGATGAACCCCAAAATAGTCCTGCCGCTGAGCCTGAAACCGTTCCGGTGTTGACTTAGCTGCTGAGGGGGAAATTGCCTCCTCAGACTCCGGCAATATCGGAGCCAGTATTGTTGATTTTGCTGAGTTTCGACCGTCTTGCGCAATGTCTGCTTATCCCTCTTTTGTCACTTTCGGAAGAGAATAAGGAGAGAAGAAAGCTGAAAAATCCTGAAAGCAAGACAGGACAATGACTCTAGCCAGAAAAGCAAGACCCAGCCCAGTCCTCATAGAGGAATATTGTAAACAATACCGGATATTTTTTTCTGATGTTAGGAATCATGAAGCCTTTCGAGATATCCATATTGGAATGTTATCGAATGAGAAAAGAAAGAGTCTACTAGCAATAGCAAAGATAGTCGGCTTAAAGAATTATCAAGGGTTGCATCACTTTCTAGGCAAGAGTAAATGGGAGGTCAAAGAAGTAAGGAGAACGAGGACAGAGATGCTCAAAGAAGTCATAAAGGAGAGAAAGACAAGACTTTTAGTGGATGAAACAGGAGACCCAAAAAAAGAACCAAGACCAACTACATTGCCCGTCAATATATTGGCAGACTAGGCAAGATAGAAAATGGGATAGTTGCTGTTGTAGTCTATGGGGTGTTGGAAGGAATAACATTTCCGATACGGTTTGAAGTGTACAAA
>JBCDEB010000064.1:0-35926 GCA_039180005.1 Cyanobacteria bacterium P01_G01_bin.54
CGCTCGCTGACTACAGCAGAGCCCTCGAAATCGACCCCCACTACACCTATGCCTACAATGGTCGCGGCATTGTCTACGACGACCTCAAACAATACGAAGAGGCGCTCGCCGACTACAGCAAAGCTATCGAAATCGACCCCCACTACACCTATGCCTACAGCAATCGCGGCAATGCTTACAAAGACCTCAAACAATACGAAGAGGCGCTCGCCGACTACAGCAAAGCTATCGAAATCGACCCCCACTACACCTATGCCTACAATGGTCGCGGCATTGTCTACGACGACCTCAAACGATACGAAGAGGCGCTCGCCGACTACAGCAAAGCTATCGAAATCGACCCTCGCTACTCCACTGCCTACCACAATCGTGGTGTTGCCTACAGAAACCTCAAGCGCTACGAGGAGGCAATCAAGAATTATGATACAGCCATTGAACTCGACCCGACAGACTATTTCCCTTGGTGGAATCGGGGCTGGGCGAAATACAACACATCTGGCTACGAAGCTGCCCTCAAGGATTGGCAAAACGCATTGGATGAACACATTCAAACCCGTATGGAACCTCTCGGTTGCGCCATTTTACATTGGTCAATTGGAGAAGCCCATTCCTACCGAGCCAGAGACAACACCGAATATATTCTGTACTGGGAAGCGACCCAAAGCTACGAAACTGCCTATAACCTCATCCAAGCTGATGACCACCACACCGAGCAAACTCTAGAGATTCTACAATCTTGGCTGATCGTCCTGCGCAAACTGCATAATCCTATCCAACGGCAAAAACGCACCCTTGATGCCATCCAACGGCTCAACAAAGCCATTCAAAACGCCGATCCGTCCTATCGAAAACTTCTCTGCACCAAGTTCTTCGACTTCTTCACGCTTGAAGTGGATCAGCTCGTCAGACGAGAAAACAAACCCTGGCCCGCCCTCGCCGAAGCCGAAAAGTGGAAAACCCTGGCCCTGCAATGGCTCAGCAACCCCCAAGCTGAACCACAAGAGCACCAAACCGACCTGCAAACCCGCGTTAACGATCTTTGCAAAGACTCCCACACCGCGATTCTCTATTGGCATCTCAGCCCCGCCCAAATCACCACATTCCTGCTACGCCCTGATGCCAAACCGCAAGTCTTTGCTACGCCTTGCGATCCACCCGCAACCCAAACCAACTTTGTGGAATGGTTGAAGCAGTATAAGAAGCTGTACGAGGCGCAGCGGCAGAAGAAAAACGAGGATTCTGTAGGGGCAATCCCCCCGTGGTTGCCCCAAGCCGAGTCTAGCGCAGCGGCGGCGGCTGGGGTTGGCAACAAGGCGGCTGAAACCAAGACTGGCAACGAGGCAGCAGAGACCGGGGTAGGCACGGGGGCGCTACCCCTACAGGGTGAACCGGATTGGCAAACGCAACTGCCTGGGTTGCTTGAGCATCTTGCTGAGATTCTCAACATTGACGAGATTCTGCCCCACTTGGCAAATATTCAACACCTGATCCTGATTCCCCATCGGGATTTACACTTGTTGCCGCTGCATGCGTTGTTTCAATCCTTCCCAACCCTCCTTGGGAAGGAGGGGGTTGAGGGCGAAGATCCGGGAAGATCCCCCCTAGCCCCCCTTGATAAGGGGGGAGAAGACGAGGGCTTCCACATCACCTATTTGCCTCAACTCACCCCTTTACCCCTTCCCCCTGCTCCTTTACCCCATTCCTCTCCTCTCCAATCTCTCGAACCCCACAGCGGCCTCCTCTTCGCCGAAATGGAATGCGCCTGCCTCGCCGCCCTCTACCCTGAAACCCAACCCCGCTCCGGCGATGCTGTCATCTTGGACAACATGCAAACCCTCCCACCCAGCCGAGTCCTCCACTTTGCTGGCCACGGCATCCACAACACCAGCAGCCCCCACCAATCCGCCCTCGAACTCAACGGGGGTGAACAACTCACCCTCGGCGCGCTCCTTGATCCCGAAAACCCGATCGCCTTGCCCCCCTACGCCCTCGTTTGCCTCGCCGCCTGCGAAACGGGTATGGCCAGCCAAGGCGACTTTATCAATGAATTTGTCGGCTTCCCCGGCGCATTGCTCTCCACCGGAACCCACCAAGTCCTCAGCACTCTCTGGACCGTGCGTGAAGACGCCACCGCCCTGTTGATTGTGGAATTCTTTACCCGTTGGCAAGCCGGGACACCTGCCAGCGCTGCCCTACACCAGACCCAAATTTGGCTCCGCACAGCGAGCCACACCACATTGGCACAATGGTATAGCGACTGGGTAGACCACCTCAAAGCCAAGCGCGATAGCCGTTTCCAAGACCTCCGCGAACGAGTCCAGTATCATCGTGAGCAGCCTGACTCAGCAGCTTGTCCCTACGCTAACCCCTATTATTGGGCTGGATTTGTGTTGATGGGGCTGGATGTATGAACATAAGATTGATCCCATGCGCTAAATCCGTAACCGCCATGTCCACCGATCGTACCCCATCAGAAAGCCAATGGCTGAGTCTAAAGGCGTTGATTATTGCTCTGGGCCAAACGTCCGAAACCTTGAGCCCGCAATTACAAACACAACTGAACCAATTGGGTCAAACGCTGCGCAGTGACCTAAAAAGAACCGTCGATGAGTTGGTGTTTTTGCTCGAAGAGGATAGCAGCCTCGGAACACTCTATCGGCAAATTCGCGATCGCCTTGCCCAGCAATACCAGGCGCAACCGCGTAAATCGATCATCCTGCCAGAAGACGACCCCAACCTGCCCGAAGGCCTGAAAAATAGTATCGAGTCGGGCGATCGCCTCGCCCTGGCTGAACAAATTTTGACCGCCGACTCTTCCCCAGCGGCAGCGCAAGCGGTCAAACAAGCCATCCAGAAAAATTTGCCGCCGAATCCCAATCGCGATGATGATGACAGCAGCTGGCTACGGGGTTTTGGGGCATGAATCAGTTGGTTTATCCCCATGTTTTGGTGGTGGCGAATACGCTGCGAGACGAGCGGAATGACGAGATCTACCCTGAAGCGTTGACGCCGCCGGAGGTGCAGCAACAACCGGGAGCGATCGCCGACTATACCCTAGAAACCTTCCGATCGCCCCGCCGCTTAGAAGAGGATACCGATAGTTTGCTCCTCGGCTGTGCGCTCGACCTGCCCCATCAAGCCCCCAATGCTAACTATTTTGGTGTATTGCATCACCAGACCAACCACCAGCTTCAGGCGCATTATCCCCAGGGCAAACCGCTCGGGGAGAGTTGGATCTTGGCAGGTTATCTGCCCGATCAAAACGCTGAGCTACCGGAAACCTATGCCCAAGCGGCCTATGAAGCCCTTGAATTTGGACGCTGGCCCAATCAGCCACCACCCCTAGCCAACCGTCTGGGCGGGGCATATTGGTACGAAGTCGAAACGCCCACAACCCATGTTTGGCTGGTGATTTATGGCAATTTTGAGCGATTCAAGCAACTGGCTCAGCACCAAGAACAATGGCGACGGTTGCTCTGTTACCGTCATAAAATTCAACGCTCCTATGATCAAACCCGCTCGATCAAACCCCAACTGCTCAAAAAAGAACTCACGCCTGGGGAATTGATTGTGCAGCTCAACCAGGGTCAACCGCCTCGCGATATTCTGGCCTTGAGCACATCCCAGATTGAACAATTTCTCGATCGCAATATCCGCACGGTGGGTCACTATCACGAAAAGTTGCGTGCTCTGGAATACAATCAGCAAACTATTCGAATTAATCTCTACAACTATCGACAACTGCTCCGCTACTTGGAACAGTCCAATCCAGGGAGCCAGCTCACCCCATTGACAGGTTTTTCCACAACAGCGAAGAAATTTTATCTGGCCCAAGTCAAAGCAGATATTGCGGTGCTCGCACCTGAACTCCGTACCCGTGAATCTTGGATTTCAACAATTCAAGGCGTGGTGGACATTGAGCGGAGTAAGCGCGATCGCAACTTTCAACGCTTTGTTGAGTCTGCGGGTATGGGCTTGGGCACGGCTGGTTTGACCAGTACAGTCGTTAGTCCCTATCTCCAATCCTATGCCGAACAAAACAAGGAACAAGTCAATCCCTATTATGTTGGCACAATCCATTTATTGTCTTGCCTATTGGTCGGTTTTATGTTTTTCGGCATAACAGCATGGTGGCGGAGCCGAAGTCAGCGATCGCGCCCTTGAGCCCCTCAACCCCCTCTCAAATAAATGTTTCACATCGCGATCACTACCCCTCCGCCTCATTCTCCATCACGCTATTCACATCCAACGTCAGGAGCGTCCGCAACTGATCCGTATCCATCTCCGTCAGCCATTGCTCCCCCGCATCCACCGTCTGCTCCGCGAGTTGTTTTTTGCTCTCAATAATGTCATTGATCCGCTCCTCCAACGTCCCTGTGCAGACAAACTTATGCACCTGCACATTGCGCTGCTGACCAATCCGAAAGGCGCGATCGGTGGCTTGATTCTCCACCGCCGGGTTCCACCAGCGATCCACATGAAAAACATGATTCGCCCGTGTCAGGTTTAACCCCGTGCCCCCCGCCTTGAGCGAGAGCAAAAAGAGCTGCGGCCCATCCGGGTCATTTTGAAAAAGATCGATCATGTCCTGACGCTGCTCCCGCTTCGTGCCGCCGTGGAGGAAGAGCACTTCAGTTTCCAGTTGCTTCTCCAGGTAGGGCTTGAGGAGCTTGCCCCATTCCGTGAACTGGGTAAAGAGCAGGGCGCGATCGCCCTCCGCAATCACCTCCTCCAACATTGCTTGCAAACGGCGTAACTTGCCCGAACGGTGCTCAGCGGTCAGCTTGGCGGCCTTGGCATAATGGGCCGGATGGTTGCAAACCTGCTTGAGCCGGGTGAGGAGGGAGAGGATCAGACCATGGCGTTGGATGCCTTTGGCCGCCTCGATCGCCGCCAAAGATTCATCCACCAACTGCTGGTAGAGCTTCGCCTGCTCTCGGGAGAGGCGGCAGTAGACCACCATCTCTTGTTTTTCGGGCAGGTCTTGAATGATGGTTTTATCGGTTTTGAGGCGACGCAAAATAAAGGGTTGCACCAGGGAGCGCAGGGCCTGAACAGAGTCCTGATCGCCATATTTTTCGATGGGGATGGCAAAGCGGCTCTGAAAGAACTGGCGATCGCCCAGAAAGCCAGGATTGAGAAAGTCCAAAATCGACCAGAGCTCTGTGAGGCGGTTCTCCACCGGGGTGCCGGTCAGGGCCACCCGGAAGCCGGACTCCAGTTGGCGCACGGCCTGGGCTTGCTTGGACTGGATATTTTTAATATTTTGCGCCTCATCCAGCACCACGCCCTCCCAATCCACCAACTCCAGGGTTTTAGCATCCCGATAGACCAGGGCATAGCTGGTGAGGACAATATCCTGCTTGTAGGCATGGGCGGCAAAGGGGCGACCTTTTTTGCGCTTCTCGCCATGATGGATCCAAGCCTTGAGCGTGGGGGCAAACTTGCGAATTTCCCGCTCCCAGTTGCTGAGCACCGAGGTAGGACAGACGACCAGGGTGGGGGCCTCGAGTTGCTCCTGTTCCTTGAGATAGAGCAAAAAGGTAATCAACTGGAGGGTCTTGCCCAAACCCATATCGTCGGCCAGGCAAGCGCCCAGACTCCATTGCTCCAGAAAGGCCAGCCAACTGACGCCCCGCACCTGGTAGGGGCGCAAGGTGCCTTTTAGTCCAGCCGGGGGCGGGATTTCTTGGATCGATTGTCGGGCCGTGAGGGTGTCGATAAAGTCCTTGAGTTTACCGCTCGGGGTAAAGCTGACCACGGGAAGTTTGGCGACCATCGTCATGTCGCCCGTGGCCAGGCGCAGGGCATCTTCAACGGTCAGGGTCAATTCCTTTTTTTTGTCGGGGGTCAGCACCGCTTGAGCCGCACGCACATCGGCCGGTTGCAGGGCCAGCCACTCATTATTAATGGAGACTAGGGGCGATCGCTGGGCCAACAAGCCTTCAAATTCCGCGGCCGAGAGGGTCTGTTCCCCGAGGGCGAGCTCTAAGGTGGTCGCCAGGAGCGTTTGCAGGCTCAGGCGTTGGCCACGTCGGGTTTTGACTTGAGCATGAATATGTAAACCGAGGCGCTTTTCATCCGCACCGGGGGTCAGTCCTGGAGGCAAGACCACATGGAAGCCATTATTTTGCAACTGTTGCACTCGCGCCCGTAAAAACTCATAGGCGGCGATCGGATCAAGCAGACAGAGCGTCGGCTTGGGCTCCTCCAGACTCTCCTTTAATGGCTCATAAATCTGCGCAGCCAGCCCCAGACCCTTGAGGAGCGTTTCTTGGGGATGCTCCAGCGTTTGCTCGCCCACGGTCATCTCATCAACGGGGTTTTGCCAAATGTCTACAGCGCTAATCAGTTGGTCGGGCTCACTGGCTGAGCGCAGACAAAAATGCAGCTTCCATTCCATTTTGCCCCAAGCCCGCTCGCCAGCACTGGGAGCCTCTAAGACAAAGCAAATCCGGAAGCGGCTGCCGCCAAACTTTTGGGTATGGGGCGTGACAATGTAGTCCTGCACTGGCAGTTGCCAGGTTCCCAACAATGTCGTCAACCGCTGCTGATGCTCCAAGGAGAGGGTTTCATCCGCAAAGGCAGTGGTGGTGAGGCTCTGGAGCCAAGTCTGAGCCAGACTCTCCCGGGCGAGCGGCGGCGGGGCTCCCACCTGCTGACGCACTTGGGCGTCCACTAAGAGGCTTAAACCATTGAGCAGAAGGGTTTGGGCATCAATCCAGTCATCGCCCTTCTTGGGGTTATGCCAAATTACCTCCTGGGGCGGGTAGGCCCGACAACCATGGGGCATCTTGGCCGTGAACTGTTGGAGCCGCGCCTGGTCGGTGGCACTGTCGAGTAACGGAAACCAGCCCCCCTGCTGGGCATCTACGCCCGGAATAAATTTGCCCCGTGCCAAGAGACTCAAGCTCCAGCGATAGATCTGGGCCCAGTATTTAAGGCTATCGCCCAGATAAGCCCGTCGCGCTTGCATAGACCCCAGCGGCAAACTGTGCAAGAACACCAGGCTCTGGACGGGATCCAACCGCAGCGTCGGCACAGACCACCATTGCAGATTGAGGCTGGCCAGATCGAGAATCTCCTCCTCATCCCCCGACATGACGGGAAATGCCTCGCTCTCCCGTCGTCCCCGCCGCCGGGTGGACTTGCGTTGCCCACGACTGGGCAACGCAAAGGTATCGCTATGGTCAAGTTCGAGGCCCTCGGGGAGTTTTAACTTGCGTTGGCGGGCCAGAGCCGCGACATCGCTGGCGGCCATGGCCGAGGGATGGGGGGCGATCGCGGTTGTCGGCGGGTCTGTGGTGAGCACCTGCCAGGTTTCACCCCAGAGACAAAGGTAGCTCGTTCTGGGCTGGCAAATCCAACTCCCGTGCAAAATTGCCATAGTGACGCTTGAGTTTATACCAACAATGAAGAAATAATGCGAACCATTCTGCCAACAAATGTTGGCGAGACTGCAGCTAAACGCAGCTCTACCCAGCGCAGCGGGGGAGGGCCAGAGATGCTAGGATTGCCGAAGAACATAGAAAGACAAAGAAAAGGACAAGCACACACAATGCAAGAAGTTAATAAGTCGATATCCTTTGATGGACGGGATATTCGACTACAGACGGGTCTACTGGCACCCCAGGCTGGCGGATCAGTGTTGATTCAGTCGGGGGAAACAGCCGTCCTCGTCACAGCGACACGAGCCCAAGGAAGAGAAGGCATTGATTTTTTACCCTTATTGGTCGATTACGAAGAGCGACTCTACGCAGCAGGTCGGATTCCGGGTGGTTTTTTGCGGCGCGAGGGTCGTCCCCCCGAGAAAGTCACCTTAACTAGCCGCCTGATCGATCGCCCCATGCGACCCTTGTTTCCCCAATGGATCCGCGATGACATCCAAATTGTGGCAACAACCCTTTCGGTCGATGAGCAAGTTCCTCCCGATGTTTTGGCGGTAACGGGGGCCTCTGTTGCTGTAATTCTGGCACAGATTCCCTTTTATGGGCCAATGGCGGCGGTTCGGGTCGGTCTAGTCGGTGATGATTTTATCATTAACCCGACCTATAAAGAAATTAAGGATGGCGATTTGGATTTGGTTGTGGCAGGCTCACCCGATGGCGTGGTCATGGTAGAAGCGGGGGCCAACTGCCTCTCGGAGCAGGATGTGATCGAGGCGATCGAGTTTGGCTATGAGGTGGTACAAGACTTGATCCAAGCTCAACGGGAGTTGATGAGCGAGCTGGGCATTGAGCTGGCGGTTGAGGAAGCGCCCCCCATCAATGAAGCACTGCAAACATTTATCGCCGATCGCGCGACCGCAGACATCCAAGGGGTTTTACAAAAATTTGACTTCGATAAGGCCGCCCGTGATGCGGCATTAGATGAGATTAAAGAGCAGAAGGTGGTCGCGGCGATCGCCGAACTGCCCGAAGAAGACCCCCTGCGGGTCTCCGCCGAAGAGGGCAAAGTCGTCGGCTCCCTCTTTAAGAAGCTCACCAAAACACTCATGCGCCGCCAGATCGTCGATCAGGGAGTCCGTGTGGATGGGCGTAAGCTCGATGAAGTCCGACCGATCAGTTGCCAAGTGGGACTGCTACCCAAACGGGTTCATGGTACCGGGCTCTTCCGTCGGGGCTTAACCCAGGTTCTCTCCCTGGCCACCCTGGGAACCCCCAACGATGCCCAGGAAATGGATGACCTGCACCCCGACACCGAAAAACGCTACCTCCACCATTACAACTTCCCGCCCTATTCCGTCGGTGAGACCAAACCGATGCGATCGCCCGGTCGCCGCGAAATTGGTCATGGTGCCTTGGCCGAACGCGCCATTATCCCCGTCCTCCCCCCTCAAGAGGAATTCCCCTACGTGCTCCGGGTTGTTTCTGAGGTGCTCTCCTCCAACGGCTCCACCTCCATGGGCTCGGTCTGTGGCTCCACCCTGGCCCTGATGGACGCAGGCGTACCGATCAAGCATCCCGTCAGCGGCACCGCCATGGGCCTCATCCGCGAAGGGGATGAGGTGCGGGTCTTGACCGATATCCAAGGCATTGAAGACTTCCTCGGCGATATGGACTTTAAAGTCGCTGGCACCGCAGACGGCATCACTGCCCTGCAAATGGATATGAAGATCACCGGCCTCTCAATGGAGGTGATCGCCCAGGCGATCAATCAGGCTAAAGCCGGCCGCCTGCATATCTTGGAGAAAATGCTGGCCACCCTGGACAAGCCTCGTACTGACCTCTCCCCCTACGCACCACGCTTCCTCTCGATCAAGATCGATCCCGACATGATTGGACTAGTCATTGGCCCCGGCGGTAAGACGATCAAAGGCATCACCGAAGAAACCGGAGCCAAGATTGATATTGAAGACGACGGCACGGTGACGATCTACTCCCTAGAGAGCAGTAGCGCCGCCGCAGCCAAGCGCATTATCGAAGGCTTGACCCGCAAGATTAAGGATGGCGAAATTTATCTCGGCAAAGTGACCCGCATCATCCAGATTGGTGCCTTTGTGGAGGTGCTTCCGGGCAAGGAGGGCATGATCCATATCTCCCAACTGGCGGATTATCGCGTCGGTAAAGTCGAAGATGAGGTAGCCGTTGGCGATGAGGTGGTGGTGAAAGTGCGCGAGATCGACTCACGTGGCCGGATCAACCTCACGCGTCTGGGGATTCATCCGGATGAGGTGGCGGCGGCCCATGCGGCGGCAGAAGAGTAGAGTAGACCACTAAATCTTAAACTTCGAGCCCGGACAATGAGCATTCATTGTCCGGGCTCTTTTGATTACAATAGTGGCGGACTTAAATCTTCCGACCATAACGGCTCAATCTTAAAACCGAATCGCCATGGCTGCGAAAGATCGATTCCATCAGACAGTGAAAACAGCACTTGAGAAAGAGCAATGGATTGTTACAGACGATCCATTACGCTTAGAAACGGGCGGGACAAAATTTGAAATTGACCTCGGTGCAGAACGCTTACTCATCGCAGAGCGAGGCAGTGAGAAAATTGCTGTTGAAGTTAAGTCTTTTCTGGGTGACTCACCTCTAACAGATTACCATGCTGCGCTAGGACAGTTTCTCAACTATCAGCTTGTGTTAGAAAAAGTAGATCCAGATCGTACTTTGTATTTAGCGATTCCTCAAAAATCTTATTCTGCTTTTTTCCAACGGGAGTTTGCACAACTCTCGTTAGAGAGATACAGCGTTCGTTTGCTTGTTTACGATCCAGCAAGGGAGGTTATTTTAGAATGGAAAAGCTAGAGAATTATCGACAAATTATTCAAGAGATATTACGTGAATATACAGCAGTACCAATTCACAATGGTGAAATTGAATCCTACACTGCTTTTGATCTTAAGGATGATCATTATCAAGTGATTGATGTGGGCTGGGATAGCGATCGCCGCGTTTACGGCTGTGTTCTACACCTTGATATCAAAGACTGCAAAATTTGGGTTCAGCACAACATGACCGAGCTACAGATCGCCCAGGAGTTGGTCAATCGAGGTGTTGAGAAAAAGCAGATTGTCATCGGCTTTCATGCACCCGAACTGCGTGAATATACAGAGTATGCGGTTGCTTGATAGCGGATCTCTGTTTAACTATGTGAATTTGCCTGGGGGGAATTTAGGCGTTCTAAGTGGAGCGGTTCTTGCGATTTTTCTTCTTGCCCTTGCGATCGCTCTTCTGAGTTGCCCCTCGCAAAAAGTCACCAATCTCTCTAGAACGGCAAATATCCACATTTTGGGTCGAGCTGCAAACTGTATTTGCTAGCTCTTCTCTAATTTTTTTTGTGTCCTTGGGAAACGAACCGCTGGGAACGATTATAGCTTTAGATTCTAAACTCAGAAACAAGTTCTGCTTTGTAAAATACTGCATTAACAAGCGATGGGTATTAATGATCTGTTCTTTGGCATCATTGACTTGACTCCCTTTAAGCTCACAAAAACAGATGACCCGTCGATTCTGATTTGCGTATAAGATCACCAAATCACAAACCTTCTCATTTGTGGCATTGATGATGCGGCGAAACGTATTGCTGTCGGTACGGAAGAACAGAATCGTCTCCTCAGATTCAGTTTTGAGTGAAACCCGAGATTTATTCTCTCCATAACTCGTTTGACCCATCAAGAGACAATCAGCACTAAAGAGTAAAGCATCAAAAAGCACTAGATAAAGTGACTCCTATCATTTTACAATTCACAAAAAATTTCCAATGTCATCAGAAACATTAGAAAACGTTGACCATTCAATTATACCGTCATCTTCCAAAATACTTTTCGCTGTCCCATCTTCAAACAAATAGACCGAGACTTTCTCCGGCGAGATAAAAGCATCCTCATTCTCTAGATAGAGCTTTTTTGTGAGTTCCGCTTTGTCTTCTCGACCATGGGCAATCATCAAGTTAGAGAGATGATCTACAATATAAGGGCTATGGGTGGTGATAATTAGATTTAAGCCTGCATTGACTAGCATTGCCAAAAACTCCGCGATCTCAACTTGAGCGGCTGGATGTAAATTCATCTCGGGCTCATCAATCACAATGAGATCATAAGGCTTGGCAAAGAAGCGTAAATATAAAACTAATGATGATAGCTCTTTGACCATTGAAGATGCACCCATTAATTCTATGCTCTGATCATCCTCAAACTTAAACACTAATAATTGATTCTGATTTGATTCATCTATACCAACAGAACCCAGTAAGATCTCACTCTCCAGAACTTTAGAAAGATTGGCAATTCTCTCAATATCTTGATTATTCTTTAATGCATGAATTCGCTCAGCTTGTTCTTCTTTTGAAAAACTCCTGATTTGCAGTACAAATTGTCCAACTGTGCTTCGTGTTAAAAAATGTCTGTTCTGGGCACTAGAATTTAAAGAAGCCGAGATTTCAGTATTGTTATCATTTAAACGAAATAATGACGTAAACAATGATCTCTCAGTTGGCAATACGAAAACATCTTGAAATAAACCTATATGGATTAATCTTAATATGCAATCAAGAACCCTTTGTCTTATGTCTATTTGAGATTTTTTATTGAAGGAGTATTTTGGTTTTTTTGAGTGAAATAAAATGAAATCATCGCTACTTTTCTTGCTAAAGAGAAGTTTGCAATCAGCTTCATTATTTGACAAAGGAGCAGAACCTTCAAAGTAAGCTGAATTTAAGGCTTTCACTAAGAAATCTATATCATTTTCTGATGGACTAAACTTAAATTTAACATCTTTAAAAACCTCCTTACTGGTATTCAATATTCCACCCAGCCAAACTGGGCAGAAAGCACCCAGATCATTTAGATATTCACCTAAGTTTTTTTCTACAAATTCAACGATATCGAACTTTGGACTTTGATCGTTAATAATAGAATTAATTAAATCATCTAGTACTGGGAAGAGATCCTCTCTACTATTATTGGACAAATCTTGGGTATAGATATCCAGCATATCTCGATTGAAGATGCTTGCCAAAGCATAAGCACTCCAAGTTTTGCCTGTACCATTCTCACCAACAAATACCGTCAACGGTTTCAATTCAATCTCTGCCGCTTTGACTGCCCCTAAATTTTGTATTTTGACTTTCATACTGATTCAATTGAGTTTTCAATTCCTGTTCAATCTTACGGCATACATTACTTTATGTTTTGAGACTTAGCGCTAGACCATCCCTTCGGGCTTTTTCTGGTAAATCCATAAACCTCATCCACTTTTCAACCTGGAGTTTTGGTAGGGGTAGTACTCTTCTAACTGGCGGGGTTTGGGGCAACCACGGGGGGATTACTCCTACTGCCGTGGTACAGCTAAAATAGTGCAATAGATTACTAGGGGGTAAATTCCTCAAAACATTGGCGGTGTTGGGTTTCACTCCGTTCAACCCAACCTACTCCCATGCACCTTTTAAGTTGTGCAATGGTACTACAGTATTTTAGAAACT
The DNA here is from genome assembly GCA_039180005.1 of Cyanobacteria bacterium P01_G01_bin.54. Taxonomy (GTDB): domain Bacteria; phylum Cyanobacteriota; class Cyanobacteriia; order Cyanobacteriales; family Spirulinaceae; genus SIO3F2. The sequence continues at coordinate 12,925 of JBCDEB010000064.1, forward strand.
ATGGATCGCAATTTTGCTTTGGTTTAGCTTTTCTTTCACCTTAAATCGTACAACACGAAAAAGACAAGGTACGGCCGCGCCTAACATATGCAGTATGCACGAAAGACAAAAATCTCGGGTAAGCTGCGACACCTACCCGAGATTAGGGTTATTCATTTAAAGCGGTTCAGTGTGCTGTCTATCGCTTCGCGAGTTTCTTCGCTTTCATCTTGCGCAGGCGAATCGACTCTGGTGTCACTTCCACCAGCTCATCCGGGCCAATGTATTCGAGGGCGCGTTCCAGGCTCATCTCTACGGGGGTTTGCAACTGTACGAGTTCATCGCCGGACGCAGCCCGGTGGTTGGTGAGTTGCTTGGCTTTGCAAACGTTGAGATCCAGGTTTTGCGGGCGGTTATGCTCGCCGACGATCATGCCTTTGTAGACCTTGGTGCCCGGTTCGATGAAGAAGACACCACGATCTTCGGCATTTTTGAGGGCATAGAAGGTGGCAGTACCCTCTTCAAAGGCGACGATTACGCCGTTGTAGCGGGTTTCCACCTCACCCATTAGCGGGCGGTATTCCAAGAAGCTATGGTTCATGATCCCCTCGCCACGGGTGATGCGGATAAATTCACCCCGGAAGCCAATCAGGCCCCGGGCGGGGATGACAAATTCGAGTTGAGTGCGGCCGTTGGTGCCCACCTGCATGTCTTGCATTTCGCCCTTGCGCTTGCCGAGGCGCTCGATACAGGTGCCGACAGCCTCTTCTTGGACATCAAGGACGAGGTATTCAAAGGGTTCGCAAGGTTGGCCGTTGACTTCGCGATAAATCACCTGGGGTTGGGAGACCTGGAATTCGTAGCCTTCCCGACGCATGGTTTCAATCAGGATGCCGAGGTGCAGCTCGCCGCGACCGGAGACGCCAAATTTGTCAGGTTCGCCAGTGTCTTCAACCCGCAAGGCGACGTTGGTTTCGAGTTCACGGTAGAGGCGATCGCGCAACTGCCGAGACGTGACAAACTTGCCCTCTTGACCCGCAAAAGGGGAGTCATTGACCGCAAAGGTCATCTGCAGGGTCGGCTCATCCACTTTAATCAGCGGCAGCGCTTGGGGATTATCGGGGCAGGTGAGGGTTTCACCGATATTGGCATCAGCAAAGCCGGCCACTGCCACAATATTGCCCGCCGAGGCTTCGGCAATCTCGACGCGAGCCAGACCATTAAAGCCGAGGAGCTTGCTCACCTTGCCTTTGACAATCGAGTCATCGTCTTTGTAGAGTGCGACCTGCTGACCGGATTGGATTGTACCGTTGTGAATCCGACCGACAATGATCCGACCGAGGTATTCCGAATAATCGAGGGTGGTGACTTGCAACTGGAGGGGTTTGGTGGCGTCACCGGCTGGTGGCGGTACATGCTGCAAAATGGCGGCAAAGAGCGGCTCCATATCGACGTCAGGGTCGTCAAGGTTTTCTTTGGCAAAGCCTGTGAGACCGGAAGCATAGAGGGTGGTGAAGTCGCATTGATCATCGTCAGCACCGAGTTCAACAAAGAGGTCGAAGACTTTATCAACGGCTGTATCGGGATGGACGTTAGGGCGATCGATTTTGTTGACGACGACGATCGGCCGTAGCCCCTTTTCTAGGGCTTTCTTGAGCACAAAACGGGTTTGGGGCATCGGGCCTTCATTGGCATCGACGATCAGGATGCAACCATCGACCATACCTAGCACCCGCTCCACCTCACCGCCAAAGTCAGCGTGACCGGGCGTATCGACAATATTGATCAGGGTATCTTTGTAGTAGACCGCTGTATTTTTCGAGAGAATCGTGATGCCCCGCTCCCGTTCGAGGTCGTTGGAGTCCATGACGCAGTCAGGCACGTCCTCCCCTTCGCGGAAGATGCCGGATTGTTTGAGCAGGGCATCGACCAGGGTGGTTTTACCGTGGTCAACATGGGCAATGATTGCAATGTTCCGGATGGGAAGAGACATAGAACTTTAAAGTTGGAAGGAGCGGTTAATGAACAAAAAATAAAGATTTCTTAACAATCTTACCCCAATCCGCTAGAGGCTGTCATCCATTCACGCCTCAAGTCTTGTCATCAACGATATGTCTCAACCCCTAGCGAGAGAGAAGATCGGGTGAAGCGACCCACACCCGACCCACCCCGGTCATCGCTGCGCGAGACCGCCCCTCCCAAGAGGGAATTTGTGAATCTCCTCTTCCTTTGAACTCAAACAGCTTACGGAACAATTAACAAATGGCCCGCCTTAGATCAAGCTCATCACTCGAGAGCAAGCTCATCACTCGAATTCCCTAAGAATTGTAAAGGGTGTTTAAAGTTCTCCGTGTTAATACGCAATCAATGGGCGAAGAGACCTGTGGCGATGAGGGGGATGAAGAGGAGGGCGACAATGACCCACAACAAGGTGGCAGGATCAACATCCACGATCGTGGTTTTCACATCCTCGTCTGAGCGTTGTTTACGGGGTGGGGTCATTGCGGCCAAGCTCCAATGGTCAAACCACTCTATTGTAAAAGCTCAGGATGATTGGCTCGGTATCCTTGTATGTCCAGCCGGCCCAACATAGAACAGGACAGATGTATCTTTTGTTCTGGATACGTCTGCCCCACAGTCGATTTTTCATAAAGCCGGTCTGCCCTAAACTGAATCTCCTCTAAAACGATCGGATTTCAAATGTTTTGCGCATCCTACTTGTACTGTTTGGCGAGCGGGCGCACAGCATTGGCCGCATTCTCTACACCCTGGATCGTAATTCGCCCTTTGTTCACACAGTAGAGCAGACGTTGAATCATATCTTGTTGCTCTTCAGAGCGCTTGTCATCAGCGATGACGGCCTCAACAACCTGCCAGTCGCCTGAACTCAGGTGTCCGCTTTCCAAGCCATCCGAGTAGAGATTATAGAAGCGATCGATTAAATAAGCGTTTTGCCCTTTCATGACGTACCCCCTAGTGAAAATACTGAACTTGACTCTTAAGATACTCCAGGTTTTCTGATTTGTCTAGGTAAATCTTGTGAAAAATCCAAAAAATCCCCGTGAAGACGCGGAGAGACCACGGAATGTTATCCAGAAGATGAGGCATTCCCTCCGTAGTAGCACTCACCTTTTTGGCAATGCCACAGCTTTAAGTTGCCAAGAGTTGCGTCGCCGCTTCCTGGGGCAGGGGACGGGAGAACCAAAAGCCCTGAAAGAAGGGGCAGTTGAGCCGTTTCATTTGTGCTACGTCTTCATCGGTCTCGACCCCTTCGGTCACCACATCTAGACCCAGACTCAAGGCGAGTTGCAGAATACCTTGAATCATGTCCCATTGTTGCTGACAGACAAAGAAGCGATCGATCTTGAGCACATCCACGGGAAACTGGTGCAGACGTGCGAGACAGGAATAACCGGTGCCAAAATCATCCAGATAGATTTTTAAGCCCGCGGTTTTGAGAGCTTGGATGGTGGCGATCGCCAGGGGGTTCTCAATGACGGTGCTTTCGGTAATTTCCACCGAGAGGCTCTCTGGTGCAAGGTCGTACTGCCTAAAACGGGCCAGAAATTCATCGGCTAAGTTGGGGTATAGCAGTTGGAGGGGCGAGAGGTTAACACTCACCGTCAGCGGAACCTCACCTGGGAATTGCTGCTGCCAGACCTGGAGTTGCGCACAGGCTTGCTCAAAGATCCACAAGCCCATGTCATGGATTAAATGTGTCTGTTCAGCAATGGGAATAAAGATGGCGGGTGAAATCAACCCCTGACGGGGATGTTGCCAGCGAATCAGAGTTTCAAAGCCCCGAATTTGCTGCTCTTGGGTGGATACAATCGGCTGATAGAAGACCACAAAGTCCCGCTGTTTCCAGGCGTTAAAGAGGTCATTCTCAAGGCGTAATCGTTCGAGCGCCGCATTAGAGAGCAAATTGCCGACCGTTTGGCGGTCTTCTTCTAATGTTGTAGTCAGGCGTAGGAGACGATCAGTATTGTCCGCCGCAATTTGCAACAGGTTTTGACCTTGGGACGTTTCAGGCGCAATTTTACCGCTGAGCAACAAACCGAGAGCCCCCCGGATGGATGTGAGGGGAGTTCGCAGCTCATGGCTAATTTCTGCATGAATTTCTGTTGCCACCGGACTCGTATCTGGATTTTGCTGAGGATAAGGCGGTACATTAGAAGATTGAGAATTCATAGAATTCAGAGTTTAAGCAGAGTTAAGTGCCAAAGGTGAGCTCTTCCGTGCGACCGGATTCAGCGGCGGATGCCTTACTATAATCGGGCTGAGCCTGAGTTTACACAACAGTTGTGAAAATCTTGGGAATTGTTATTGTCCACAGACGCTCATCAACGACAACACCAACGCTCTGGCTGAGCTTCGGCGTGGGAGATACAGCCGCTGCGACAGGATAATCGGTCACAATAGATTGACAGGGTGCAATACATAGAAAACTAGGAGCTGTCATCAGGTTAGATCTCCAACGATTGCTGCAACTCGCTTACAGCCCCTTTCCTGTTGTCTGGGTCAGGCGCTCTATCGCTTGTCCCGTAAGACTTCTGGTGTTAACTGATGACGCGCCCTAGATCGGCATCATCAGGTCTGGGTGATGAGCCCAGTGGAGCGTTTATCGCGTTCCCACTTCATTTATTCCTCACTGCTTGAGAATCCTGTCTTCGTCTGTCCATATGCCTGCCTCGGACCCATCCCCTTTTCCCCATCCGTCCATTGCCAGCGAGATTGTGGTGGTGGATGATACACCGACGAACTTGCAAGTGCTCCAGGAAATTTTAAAGGCGGAGGGACATCGGGTGCGCCTAGCCCATGATCCCCAACGGGCGATCGCCACCATTACCGAACAAGCGCCGGACTTGATTTTGCTGGATGTCATGATGCCCGGAATGAATGGTTTTGAGCTCTGTGAATGGCTCAAGGCCAATCCAGCGACCACCAATATACCGGTTATTTTTATTACCGCCTTGACCGCCCCCCAGGATAAGGTACGGGCCTTTGAAGTCGGGGGTGTGGACTATATTGCCAAACCCTTTCAACGGCTCGAAGTGCTGGCCCGAGTCCGTCACCAACTCGCCTACCGACGCACCCAAGCGGCGCTTCAGGCCTCGGAGCAACAGATGCGGGCGATTTTTGCGGCAATGACGGACTTAGTAGTGATCCGCGATCGCCAGGGTCACTGCCTAGAAGTCGCACCCACCCAAGCGACCCAAGCACTCGCCTCAGAACAAGAACTGCTCGCGAGTACCCTGGAAGACGTGGTTGAACCGGATGAAGTCGCGGTGCTGCATCAAGCCATTGAAACGACCCTTGACCAGCAATGTACTCAACAGCTTCAATACCAACGATTGCAAGGGAATGGTAAAACCTGGCTCGATGCACGGCTCTCGCCCTTGACCGACGAGAGCGTCGTTTGGGTGGCACGGGACATCAGCCAAACCAAGGCGATTGAACATAAGTTACAGCGCAATGAGCAAGAGATGCGTCGGATCTTTGAGGCGATGACTGATCTGGTTCTGGCGATTACGCCAGCGCATCAGGATATTCGGGTCATGCCCACCCGTTATGCCCAAACTGCTGCGGCGGCCTCGGCTGTGATTGAAGCCACGTTTGCACAGATTTTTGGGCCCACCCCAGACCCCTCTGCCCAGGCGGCGATCGCTGCCGTGCTTGCGACCCAGCAGCCCCGAACTTGGGAATATCAATTACCCGCATCTGTAGGCAATCTCTGGTTTTCCGCGAACATTTCGCTGCTCTCGGCAGAAACAGTGCTCTGGGTTGCCCGTGATATTAGCGATCGCGTTCAAGCCCAGCAGGCGGTGGAGCAACTTGCGGCAGAGCTTGAGCAGCGGGTCATCAAGCGAACCGCCGAACTCCAAACGGCCAATGCCGATCTCCTGCGGGAAATCAATGAACGGCGTCGTGCCCAAGCCCGATGGGAGCGCTCCGAGCTGCGCTTCCAGGTGGCAGTCGACAACCTGCCCGATCTGTTTATGATTTATGATGCCGAGCTGCGGTATCAGTTTGTCAACCAGAAAGTATTGCAACTCATGGCGCTCGACACTGACGAGATCCTGGGCAAATCCGATCTCGAGCTCTTGCCAGAGCAGATCTATCAAACTTACCTGCCGCTGCTGGAGCAAACGGTGCAAACCGGCCAAATTCAGCGCGGAGAATGCAGCATTCGCATCCCTGAACAGGGACAGATGACGTTTGTCGTAACCTATGTCCCGCTCCTCGATAACCAGGGCAAGCTCACCATTTTGGGGATTGCCCACGATATTACCGAGCGCAAGCGATCGGAGCAGGCCCTCAACCAAGCCAAAGAGCAGCTCCAAAGCGTGATTGATGCAGTTCCGGGGTTTATTTCTTGGGTGGGCATCTTGAATCCTGAGGCGATGGACACAGCGCCAGAATTTTATTATCTGGGCGTGAATCGTAACCTCGCCCAACTCCATCAACTCTCCGCCCAAGACTTTATTGGTCAACCCTTAGACTTTCTCAACTCTGGCGAGCCGTTTCAGGCCTTCTTGCAGCAACTCTTCGCCCAAACCGACCCTAAACCGCACAAAGAAGTAATTACACCCATTGTGCAAGGTCAACCCCAAAGCTATTTGGTAACAGCTCAGAAGTACAACCAGAGTACGGCGGCGGTGCTGGTGGGCATTGACATTAGTGATCGCGTCCGTATCGAACAACGCCTCCAGCAGGCCTACGAGCGATCGCAATTGCTCTCCGAGTTGACCCTCAAAGTCCGTCAATCCCTCGAAATCGACGAGATTGTCTACACCGCTGTGTGGGAACTCCAAGCGTTGCTCCAAGCGGATCGGGTGGCACTCATCCAATCCTCAGCCAGTGAGCTCGGCACGGTCGTTCAAGAAACCCACGCGCCCGGTTGTCTCCCTCTCGATCCCCAAGTGAATCCTTTGCACTTCACCGCTGCCGACTTTGAAGCCAATGAGTTTATCGTCATTGACGATACGCAAACGTCGCCCGCCCCTTCCCTCCAAACAGCTAACTTGGCTGCTCAGCAACCCATCCGGGCCCAACTGATTGTGCCGATCTATGTCCAGCAAACCTTTTGGGGAGGAGTGATTGTGCAATACATTGCGGCACCCCATGCCTGGACATCCGATGAAATCGAACTGCTGCTTTCGCTCGCCGATCAAATTGGCATTGCCCTCGCCCAAGCGCAGTTGCTCAATGAATTGGAAGACCTTGTGGCGGAACGTACCCAAGAACTCCGGCAAGAGGTGCTTGAGCGTCGCCGTGCCGAGCAAGCCCTGCGCACCAGTCAAGACCAACTCCAGCGCATCATCCAAAATAGCGCCTATGGCATTGTCATTTGCAATCTTTACGGTGAAATTCAGTTTGCCAACCCAGCTGCCCTACAACTGTTTAGCCGCAGGTCTGAGGAGCTCTTGGGCTTTAACCTGGGTATTCCCATTAGCACATATGAGCAAACGGAACTTTCGATTTTGCCCCCGCAGGACAGCTCACCCCGAACCGTAGAGATGCGCTCTGGCGAAATTTATTGGCAGGAGCAACCGGGATATATCATTTCGCTGATGGATATCACAGAGCGTAAACAGGTGGAGCAGATGAAGGATGAGTTTCTCTCGATCGCCAGCCATGAGTTGCGCACGCCGCTGACCTCGATTCGGGGTGCCTTGGGGTTGCTCGCCAGTGGCAAGCTGGGCAGTTTTACGCCCCAAGGGCAAAGCATGATCGACATTGCGGTGAACAATACCCAGCGACTGACCCGATTGCTCGATGATATTCTTGACCTCGAGCGGATTTCCTCGGGTCGGCTCACCTTAATTAAGACGGAAGTGAATGTCGTGAGCTTGATCCTTCAGGCCGCCCAAGCCTTAGAGGCTTTAGCAACGGATCATCAGGTCACGCTTCAGCTCAATGCCAACCAAAAATATTTTGCCCAGATTCCGCCGCTGCGCGCTGAGCTTCCCTGTGTGCTGCCAACCGAACTGTGGATCTGGGCGGATAGTGACCAGCTCATCCGTGTCTTGATTAATCTGATGAGCAATGCCATTAAGTTTTCTGAACCCGGCCAAACGGTTGAGGTGAATGTTCAACCCATGAACGGGCCATCGGCTCAGTTTTCAGTGCGCGATCGCGGCCGCGGCATTCCCCCCGATAAGCTAGAGCGGGTTTTTGAGCGCTTCCAGCAAGTCGATGCCTCAGACTCCCGTGAAAAAGGCGGCACCGGTTTGGGTCTGGCGATCTGCCAAGAAATTATTGAGCACCACAGCGGCAAAATCTGGGTGGAAAGCGTTTTGGGGGAGGGGAGTACGTTTTTCTTTTGGTTGCCGAGTTAGGGAGTTCAGGGTTCAGAGTTCAATGATGTAGGTTGGGTTGAGTAGAGCGAAACCCAACACCGACAATGTCTTGAAGATTCCCCTAACGTGAGTTCTGGTTCAGCGAAGCGATCGCATTCCTCAAAACATTGAAATCTCGATGTCAAACCCGGTTGTCAGGGGTCCAGCCCCCCGACACCTCCCGCTGAGGGGGAGATTGCCCCCTCAGACTCCGGCAATATCGGAGCCAGTATTGTTGATTTCGCTGAGTTTGATAAGCTTTCGCGCTCTTGGCTTAACCGAGCGCACCGCTCACAACTTAATAATTCTGCCTTCATCCTTCATCCCTCACCCTTTGACGATCGCGCATCCCCAGCGCCACAACCGTCAAAAAGCCAATCCCCATCAACCCGGCCAGGGGGTTGCGATCGACCCCGGTTACCCAATCGGGGACAACTCCGGTTATCCGAATCAAATTTCCCACATTGATGATGTAATAGCCCCAGACCAACCCCGCATGAAGCCCGATCGCTAGCCCGAGACGATCGTGGCTGCGGCGCTTGGCCCAGACCAAAATGAGCCCCAGGAGCAGCAAACCGGGAAACTGCGGAAACGTGCGCAGCACCTCTGACCAGGGCTTGATAAAGTGCAGCAGGGCAAAGATCAAGCCATTGGCCCAAAGAGCGATCGCCCCGCTGTAGTCCCGCTCCAGTTCATCCAACAACCAGCCCCGGAAACAGAGTTCTTCACCCAAACCGACAGCGATCGCCGTCAGGCTGCCCTCAGCAACCCAACGCCCCAGATAAAGCCACCCTTGCGGACTCGGCTGCCACTGGGCCCAACCCAACAGGGCGATCGTGCTAAAGAGAATAAACACCAAGCCCAAGCCCAAACCCAAACCCTGAGCCAATTCCTGAACATTGCAACTGGAGCACACCAGACCATAATGACTAAACGGTCGGCGATAGCCATAAATCCATTTGCCCCAGTTGTACAACAGACCAATAAACATCAGCCCCAACAGCACCATAGTGACAATGCTGGCTCGATTGGGATCGTCTCGGAGCAGTAGATATAGCGGCGTGGCCAGCGGCAACCACAGCAGCGCCAGGACAAGCACAAAACAACCCAGCCGCAGGGGGGCTGGGTAGGTGGCAATGTGTTTCAATCCGAACGGGTCGCGGCGCTGAGACATTCACTTGTCGGGCTAAACTTACTCGTCGGGCTCGATCGTGCTGGTCAAACCGTGACCCTTAAGCGTTTCACAATAGAATTCGGCAGGCTCTAGAGCGCAGGTGATCACCAAGGCAATACCGTTGTTATGGGCTTCCATCATGATGTTGACCGCCTGGGGTTGGGTCAAGCTAGGAACCGTATGCATCAGCGCCTGCACCACATGCTCCATCGGGTTGAAATCATCGTTGTGGAGGAGTACTCGGTAGCGGGGTGCAGGTTTGCGAGTAGTGGATCGCTCCGGAGTAAGAGTAGGTCTTTCAAGAACGTCAGTGGACATCGCAAATTCAGAGGGTTAAGGAAATACAGCGTTAGGCAAACTTATTAAACATTGTATCGAATGGGTGTGATCGAGCAAGGGGTATTGTAAAGAGTGGCATTTTCGCTCGGCATCAACGTGTGCTCAACGATGGATAACAATCCTCAGACCCCTTCTCCGGAACCCTTGCCCCAACGCCTGGGTGAACTGGCTCGAATTTTTCTCCGCTTGGGCACGGTGGGCTTTGGCGGACCCCAGGCCCATATGGCGATGCAAAACGATGAGGTCGTGATCAAGCGGCAATGGCTGACGCCGGAGGAGTTTAACGCCGGGCTGGCGATGTGTGAGATGCTGCCTGGCCCGGCTTCGACGCAGTTGGGCATCTATATTGGCTATGTGCGGGCAGGCATGATTGGTGCCTTGGTTTCCGGGTTTTGCTTTATTGCCCCTGCCTTTGTGATTGTGGTGTTGCTCTCCTGGGGCTACTTTCGGTTTCAAGGCGTGCCCCAACTGACGGATTTGTTTTTGGGCATCTCGCCTGTAGTGACGGCGATCGTCCTGGCCTTTTGTTGGAAGCTGGGTAAGAAGTCGCTCAAGAGTTGGGTTCAGGTGTTGATCGCGATCGCCGCCTTTGCCCTTTTGGTCTTCTCTAAGCTAAATATTCTGCTACTGTTTGCGATCGCCGGTCTGGTCGGCATGGCGGCCTTCCGCCCCCAACGGCCAAAGCCGGAGGATTCATCCCCGCTCAAGGGGCTTTTACTACCACCCTTGCCCCTCCTGCTCGGAAACCTAAAAGCCGAAACCTTGACGCTCTCTAGCGTTTGGGGTCTAGAGCGTATTGGGGCCTTTGCCCTGCCCCTGGCTCTTTTCTTCTTAAAGGTGGGCAGCTTTATCTTCGGTGGCGGCTTGGTGATCATTCCGCTGCTGGAGTTTGAGGTGGTCGAAAAGCTGCAATGGCTAACCCGCACCGAGTTTATTAACGGGGTGGCGATCGGCCAGCTCTCGCCCGGTCCCGTCGTCCTGACGGCGGCTTTTGTGGGCTACAAAGTGGCGGGGGTCTTGGGGGCGCTGGTCTCCGCCGTGGCGATTTTCACTCCGTCCTTTGCCTTTATCCTCCTGGCCACGCCGATCCTGCTGCGCATCCGTCAAAACCCCTGGATTCGAGCGTTTTTGAAGGGCGTGACGCCAGCGGTGCTGGGGGCGATCGCCGCTTCAGCGATTCCTTTGGCCCAAACGGCGATCGGGCAAGAGACGGTGTTGGCTTCGGTGGCGACAGGGGCGATTGGGATAGCAGCCTTAGTTGCCTTGATCGTCTACAAAACCCCGACCTGGTCCCTGATTCCGGCAGGGGCGCTGTTGGGGTTGGGGGTTGGGGCGTTGATCTAGTTCGGAAACGCCAAACTCTGCTAGTACCGTGACACAGCTAAAAAACGTGAGTTTCGGTTAAGCGAAGCTATCGTATTCCTCAAAGTGTTGAACTCTCGATGTCAAACCCGGTTGTCAGGGGGCCAGTCCCCCGACACCTCCCGCTGAGGGGGAAATTGCCCCCTCAGACTCCGGCAATATCGGAGCCAGTATTGTTGATTCTGCTGAGTTTCGATCATCTTGCGCGATGTCTGCTTATCCAGAACTCACGTTAAAAAGGTGTGTGATTGTTAGAGCGACCGATTTCAACTGGGACAAGGTTTAAAGCCTTTCAGAAGCCGACAGAACCAGTCGCGCTAGCCCAACCCCAGACCCTAGAAGCGATCGCCGATCACAAAACTCACTGAGGTCGCTCCCGTGTCGGCAATGCCAAACTCTAGGCGAATCAGACCCACAGAGGACGTTGAGAGTAAACCGATACCATAGCCATAGCCCTCGCCAGGTTTGTTCCGCGCTGTGCCCGGTCGTCCCAGCACCTTGTCATCGGAGTTGAATCCTGTGGCGGCATCAATGAAAACATTGGCCGCCAAGGTGACGCGATCGCCCAGCAGCTCTTGCAGAAATTTGCCCTGCGGTTTCAACGTCGCAAAGGGAAACCGATATTCCAGCGTTGCCTGCAAAAAATTACGCGGACTTCCCAGTTCTCCCGTCCCAAACCCCCGCACCGAGCTAGAGCCCCCCAAGGCATAAGCTTCATAACTCGGTGGCCCATCAAACGGGATAAAACCTCCCTGGAGATTGAGGAGCAATGTCCCTTCGATTTCCGGCACTCGGACGAGATCAACCGGCATAAAGTGGGTGTAATTCACCCCTAAACGGGTAAATGAACTCTCGGCCGCCCCCACCGGAATCGCCTGATCAAACCCGGCCTGCAATCGGCTTCCCTGGGTCGGGAAAATTGGGTCATTGCGGGCATCGACGACCCCAGTGATATTTAAGGTCAGCAGGTCATCGCGAGAATTGCCACTCGCGGTGAGGGCATTGCCAAACTCGTCTTGACTAAAGCGTTGAGCGCCGAATTGGCCATCGCTAAACGCGATGCTCTGATAGTTCAGTCCCAAGGCAATTTCAGCATTGTCGGCGATCGGACGAAAGACTTGCACACCGCCCCCAAACCGGATTTCGTGCGGGTTATTCCCCGTGACTAAATCCACATCCCGACGGCCATTCTGGAACGTCGCTGCCTCATTACTCAGCCCAAAGAAATTGACAGCGTAGCCGAGGCTATCGTCTGCTGCGCCAATTTGGGGATCGCGGAAGGATAAATCCAAGCCCAACACATCTGCCCCCGCTAAGGCTCTCAGGGTCAGCGTTTGCCCTGGTCCCCCCACATTCAGGGCTTCAACCCGTAACGGAAAGATCGCACCTTTGGGGTTGGGCACGCCCGCACGTACAGCGGGTAAAAAGTTCAAACCCTGGAGGGCACTGGGCCGGGGGATACCCAATCCGGGAACTAAGCGCAGATTGCGGCCGAAGTTCACATCGGGTTCTTCGGCGGCATCGACCTGGTCAATATCAAAGAACGCCTGTTGGTTTTGGGTGGGCGCAAGGTAAGCGGCTTCAAATTTGATGGCTTGATCTTGACCTAGGGCAGCAATTTGTTGGGACGGTATCGTTTTTTGTCGCTTGAGCACCCATGGCGTGGCATCGGCTCGCGTCGTTTCTAGACGCTGGGGTGAGCTTTGGGCCCAGGTTAATTCGGTTTGCCCGAGAGAGGTGGTGAGCAGGGTGGCGATCGCCGCCATCCACTTCAGCCGAACCGCCAAAATGTCTGCCCTCTTGCGAAAGCACGATGCTCGCAGATGAATCATTTGCAGAGATAGCGAAAGGGCAAGATAGTTCACGTTAAACGTCCGTTTGAGGGTTGAATGAGCTGAAGATGAGCGCCCAAACCCAATCATAAGCGCGTTACTCGACTTGCACCTCCGACAATTGAATGATTGACTCTCTGACACAGCGTCAGGTTCGACACGCCTTATACCGAGATTCGGATTGTATGAACACAGAAAGCGAAGGCTGATCCGGGTGGCGGGCAAGATGCCCGCCCTACGGGATATTGAGCACAGAAACTCGTAGCCCAGGTGGTCGCTGAGCGGAGCCGAAGTGCGTCCCGCCTGCCCGAGGAATAATCAGTAAGGTTATCTCCCCCTATGGTTTGCAGATTCAGTATTAGCTGCTGCTAGCGAGACGGTTCCTGACCAATGTCGTCGTCCTACTCAACGCCCTACTCTCCGCTAGCTTTTCCAATGCCTCCAAGCGATTCATTGGGTTTGGTTTGAGGGGACAACACCTCAAGTTTCTAATTTGACTCCCGAGCGTCTTCACTTGCTTCGTTTCTTTTCTCCTTCTTGTCGCCAATATTATTTGCTTCTTTAATCAACTTTCGGGATGTCCATTACTGCATATATTGGTTGAAGAAGGAAATCATGCGCTCCGGGTAAAGACCAAAGTAGTTGTACCCATCAAACCTGCGGTTGGTTCCTTCAATCCAGAACAATTCCTTGTGCTCAGCGCTAACGTTATCAAATATTTCTTGGGCGTCTCTGGGATTATCGGTCCAGATATCATCGATGACTTGAGCCATAAAGTACGGTACTGTTACGGCATGAGCATAGTCTTGCGGATGCATTTCGCCATTGGTAAAACCGCCCAGTTTTAGCTGCTCAAGATCCATCAATTCCATATAGTTCTCAACCCCCATGAGCTTGGCAAAGCAAGTCATCAGCGCCGTCATAGAGACGACCAGCGGGCCAAAGAAACATAAAACATCATCAAACAACTCGGGATGACGCTGCATCGCCTCAAATTGCGCGTTTCCCCCTGTACAACGGCTATACAAGCCCAACTTCATTTTGCTTAACTTGGGGTGATGATCGACATATTGCTTCGCCCCTACACAGTCTCGCCATTCATACCTGCCAATCCCGCAAATGCCACCATTTGCCGCACCACTGTTGCCATGATTTCTCAAGTCATAAGCGAGAAGATTATAGCCCGCTTTCGATAGATGTCCCATATGCGCCACAAAGTCAATCTCAAGGGTATCGACGGCTGAAAAGGGTTGACCCAGATGCCCGGTGAAGCCTGAGCGGCTCATTGGCATGGGGTGATTGATCATAATCAACTGGTCTGACTCACCTTGAGCCGAGGGAATATACCAACCTTCCAGCGGTGTTCCATCACTCGATGGAAAATAGATATCCTCCCAGGTTTCCATGCCATGATCAGCAGGTGTTTTGTGAATAGGGGTTCTGAACAGGGGTCGTACAGCAAACTCGGCCAAGTACTTGACGAGATTGTATTCCTGCTCTGAAATCTCCTGTTGCTGATCGATCGCCTTAAGGTAGGCCGCTTCACCCATTCTGCTTCTGAGGGTGCTGTCAATCTTGTAGTCTAGAGTTTTTGCAAATGTCATGATCAATCGTTTTGAGATAAGCAGTGCAATAAGGTTTTGTGATCCCAACTAGTGGTCAAACGCAAAATGAGGGGCTGTCACGCAGGTTAAATTGGATTGTGAAACCCAGTATCAGCAATGGTTGTGTTGGGTTTCGCTCCACTCAACACCAACCTACAATTCAAAGTTGATGCTGCACTAGGCATGATGGGACGGCGTTACCCCCAATCATGAAAATCTGCTATTAGATCAATTCCCCTCGCTTACCTTCTCTAGCGTAGTGAGCCCAATCCATAATTTGAAGATGGGTTCCTCTCAAGAACTTGCCTAATTCTGCTTTTCTGCAGAGAAATGGACAGGATCTGCCCCTAAGAACGCTACGATTCTGTCAGAGGAGGTGGCAAGATGACGGTTCAACTGCAGGCGCTGCAAGAACAATACGGCTTCCCCACGGCTCAAGGGTTTGTGGCAACGAGTATCCCTGGGGTACGCTTTTTCTGGTCAACACAGGCGGTGGCCAGAACACCGCTCCTCTATTCCGCTGGGATTATCATCATCCGTCAGGGTCACAAGATTGGCTATTTGGGCGATCGCGTCTTCCGGTATGACGAGCAGAACTACCTCATCTTGGGTGCTCCTTTACCCTTCGATTGTGAAACCTATGCAACACCCGAAAAGCCCCTGTTGGGTATTTTTCTAGATATCGATCTGGCCCTGCTCCACGAATTGGTCGCAATCGTGATGGCCGACTCACCAACCCTCAAGCTGGAAGCCAATGCCGTTCCGAGAGGGGTAGAACCAGTGAAACTTGATGATGCGATGCGGGATGCAACGGAACGACTGCTGCGCTGTTTAACATCATCCCTCGATAGCAAAGCACTCGGGCGATCGCTCGTCCGTGAGCTTCTCTACCGCGTCTTGCGAGGTTGCCATGGACAATCTCTCTACGCCCTGACCCATCATCATGGACAGTATGCACGCGTCACGAAAGCCCTGAATCGAATTCACCAGGATTATGCCCTACCGTTAACGGTGGAGGTTCTCGCGCAAGAATCCCAGATGAGTGTGTCTGCTTTTCATCGTACCTTCAAACAAATTACGGCGGATTCTCCGTTACAGTACCTCAAAAAAATTCGACTCAATAAGGCAAAAAGCCTCATCGTCAGTGAGGGAATTCAGGCGAGCGTTGCGGCCAGTCGAGTGGGATATGAAAGCGCATCTCAGTTCAGCCGAGAGTTTAAACGCTATTTTAAGGTCTTACCCTCCAAGGCTGGTCAGATTGGCTACGCCCAACTGTAGAGGCAGGGTTTCAATCCCTCCCGAACGGGGAATTCCTGGAGTTTACGATGCGAAGTTAGGATTAGCCCTGTGGTGTCGAAAAAATATCGGCGATCGCCACCTCAAACCCCGGCAGCAAGGGAGAGGTGAGCTGATCCCCCGCCGTGAGCGTCGCCACTCGGGCTAACTGGGCCTCAACGCGACGGTAAATCTCGATCGTCTGCAACTGCCAATTGACAATCCAATAATCCTGTACCCCATAGCGGGAATAAAGTTTGAGCTTAACTTCCGTATCGCGCTGAATATTGTTCGCTCCCGCTGAGAGCACCTCCACCACCAGCTCTGGGGCGACAATAAAATGCCCGGCCTCATCAATGCCATTGGTGAGTCGAGCATTACTGGCCCAAACTAAATCCGGAATCACCGCATCGTTGGGCGAAAAAATCACGCCTGGCGTTGCCACGGGCCGACCGAGCTTAGTTCGGCGTGACCACGTGGCAAGCTCGAACTGAATATTACCCCCGGCATCCTGGTGGCGAATGTGGGGGGCACGGGTCACGTACAGTTCTCCATCGATGATTTCATGGCGTTTCCAGCCGCCATCGTCGGGCATGACGCTGAGATCTCGGGTTGTCCAGCGGAGGGCAGGGGCGATCATGGGGTTTGGTATAGGAGGGTTTTTGAGGAAGTTGCTGGGGTTCGGCTGTGTGAGATTTAGTATAGCGACAATGGTTTGAGGTCAGCGGTTTGAGGTCAGCAGCTTGGCCGGCACGGAGGAATTGTGTGATAACGCAGGGTCAGGAGTGCTTTTTGTGTCACCTCTGCATAAATATTTGCTCGCTTCTCCAAAAGTAGAGTGTTGGGAGATTTCAGATGGAGTTTTCCAATGCGTTGTATATCCTTTGAGGATTTGAATCTATTTATCTAGATTCTCAAAGAATATGCTGGTTGATGTCAGTCAATATACTGTTGATCGATTGTACAAGAAGTGGCATAAAGCACTTTTGGTTACTTGAAAATTGACAAAGCCCAAAAAGGAAAAATTGAACCTCTTGAATGAGCCTACTGATCCTTTCCTGATCTTGTCTAAATATCAGATGAGCCGGGAGTATGTACTTAATGCTTAGAAAGTAGTTATATTCACGTTTGTGAAAGTCAACTCTTTCTGAGGTTTACATTTGTGCAAAAGCAAACTCTGTTAACATGATTGGAGCCTGTAATTAGAGATGCGTAACAAGCAAATCGATGAGCATTCAGAAACTCAAAGAAATAATGAGAGGGTAGAGAATGCGAAAAAGAAAGGATTGATAAAGAAACTAGTCGTTATTAGCTGCTCACTATCTTCGGCTGTCTTGTTTATGGTTGGAATACTCCTTGAAGATAATCCAAGAACAGTTGCGATGAAGTCGCTCATATTATCATCAATAGGGAGTGCTATTCCTGTATGTATTCTCCCAATTGTCAATTATTTCTTGATATCCGATCTCCTAGAGATTGAAAAAGGAGAACAGGCGGCACTATGTGCAGAGGCCACCTGCAATTCGCTTGAGATTCGCCTTACTGAAATGGAGTCAAACTTGACAGAAATGCTTGATATTTATCGAGCTGAGCTGACTGAGATTGCCAAGCTCATGGTTAAAAGTAAAGGTCAGGATGTACCACCTGCTTCTGCACCCATTGGTCTAAAGGGATTATTTGAAAGTTTAAACAGAGGGAACTAGAGATGAAGGCTGATCTTGCCAATCCAAACAAAATAATCAAGGACTTCTTCGAAGAGAGTTCACTTTTTCACAGTAACTTTATTGTTGATTACAGGTTTGACCAAAAGAATAATAGGTGGATATCTATTATCCAATATGGCTCGCGTAAGGAGGAAGTGTTCTATGCAGAGATACTAACTCTAAAAAAATGGATTAGTATCACATCCAACGTAATGTATAGTCTAGATGGTCATAATTTATGCATCTTTAATGAATCTATGGCACGTTTATCCTCACAGCTCAATGGTGTTAGTCTGAGTATGGATACAGAAGGAAAATTTATTTGTGTGCAGTGTGACTTGCCCCATGAAGGACTTAATGCTAAATCCTTGTTTCAAGTCATTGAGCGCTTCTATGACTTCTATAATACTTGGTATGGAAATCTCATAATTAAGGCAAATGAGCTGGGGTTGAAATTCAGGAAAGGAAGGGCAGAAAGTGTTGACAAGATAATGAGTTCATACGGATTACTTCCTCCTCCAATAGACCCAAGCGATCCACCTAAACAGAGGTTTATCCAACAGAGTATAAGTAATACTTAAGGTCGTTTCTAGTAAATTGAAACGCTCTACATATTGCCAAATCAAAAGGGAACTCCCGCTGGGGGCTCCCTTTTGATTTGGCATGTATCAACAATCCACTGCTTCTAAATATGCGAAGATAAGAGTTCACTTTCTCGCATCTGCGTCCCCTGATCCAGCCCAAGACCTGGAACGATCGCCCTGCAACACCCTTTACCCCACGATCGCCCGTTTTAACACCAGCATCAGCCTAAGAATCATGATTCAAGTTTAGGTTAAGGCACGGGCAAGGTGGATGTGAAACTGGCCCTCAGTATCCCGCTGCGACGCCAGCGGTTCCCACCCGGATTGGTTCAACATTGCCTGTATTTCTTCACAGCTTGGTTTAATCGAATTAGCTAGGACGTATTTCTCTCCTTCCCGAATTTTGATAACGGCTTCCCTGTCCGTAAAACAGTCTGTTATCGTAAACTCTTGCGTTTCTAGCGCTGTAAATATATGTTCAACAGCACTA
This sequence comes from Cyanobacteria bacterium P01_G01_bin.54, assembly GCA_039180005.1. Lineage (GTDB taxonomy): Bacteria > Cyanobacteriota > Cyanobacteriia > Cyanobacteriales > Spirulinaceae > SIO3F2. The sequence goes on from JBCDEB010000064.1 coordinate 31,609, forward strand.
TTCTCTCCGTTCCATTGAGGATTGTACACAAAAGATTCAGGGTTGAAAGACGTTGCTCGAAGATCTCTTTTGAGTTTGGATAAAATACTCAAGAAACAGCCTCTGGCTTCTGGTGAGACATATAAATTCACCATGGCGTCAATGTCATCTTTGCGACTATCCATCAGCAGGACGAGATAATGCTCAGATCCTTGGTTTGCTTGGGATAAGTCGCTGGTATTGCATAATGATTTAAGATGGTTGGCAACAAATTTATTGTCAATAAATGCCTGCCCAGGTAAAGATGGAAGATTACCTAATGTTGATCCAGGATACCAAGCAACGGAAACACCCGATTGCGGGTAGGGAAGAGACTCGTTGTGAAAATCAACCGCAATACTCTGGACGCTCATGTCTGGAAATTCGCGCTGAACGACGTTGCAGGCTTCCTCGGTAAAGGCAACCTCAATGTCAACCGCAAAGTATGCAGCAGGATTCAGAACATTCAGGGATGGAATCGTGTTACGGGTCACTGACCAATCGGGTCCCGGTCCAAGATCGAAAAAAGATGCGCCCGCACCAACATATTCTTTAACCGTTGAAGCGAATTGCTGCAACAGGGGCGACTGTTTCTGGGGAATGAGCGACGTCGGTAGCCTGACGTATTTTGCGTAATGTATGCCGCCATCAACGGGGTCTCCGGGGTATTGCGGGATGTCGTAGATGTAGCTGCTTAAGGCACCTTTCACTCTTTTTTCTGGATCTTCGACAAATGAATTGACAACGGCATCAAAGTCCATACAGAGCGATCGCCCGAGAACTGTGGGATTAAAATCTTCCGCGCTGGCAAACTTGAAACGACTCATAACCCTTTGGTTTTAACTGTCTTAACGATGATATTGAAACACAGATGCTGGATAACACCCTGTGTGGAGAGTAGTTGTACCATAGCTAGAGCACCGGAAACAGCTCACCGCTCCCAAACAAGTTAAGATAGGGCGTTGTTTGCTCGCATCTGCGTCCCCATGACCCAACCCAAGACCTGGAGCGATCGCTTTGAAACCGCCCTGCACCCGGCGATCGCCCGTTTTAACGCTAGCATCGGCTTTGACATTGCCCTGATTGAATACGACATTCAAGGCTCTCGGGCCCATGCCAAGATGCTCGGCGAGACGGGGATCATCACCCGCGAGGAAGCCGAAACCCTGCGTAGCGGGCTGAGCCAGGTCTTACAGGAATATCAGGCGGGAACGTTTACGCCCGGCGTAGACGCCGAGGATGTCCACTTTGCCGTCGAGCGTCGCCTTACCGAAATTGTCGGTGCTGTGGGCAAGAAGTTGCATACGGGGCGATCGCGCAATGACCAAGTCGGTACCGATATTCGGCTCTATCTGCGCGTGCAGATTCACACGATTCGGGAGCAACTGCGCCAGTTCCAGACTGTATTGCTGGATCATGCCGAAACCCATGTGGAAACCCTGATTCCCGGCTATACCCACCTGCAACGGGCTCAACCCCTGAGCTTAGCCCATCACCTCATGGCCTATGTACAGATGGCCCAGCGAGATTGGCAGCGCTTGGGGGACATTTATGATCGCACCAATATTTCGCCCTTGGGAGCCGGGGCTTTAGCCGGGACAACCTTGCCGATCGATCGCCACCTCACTGCCCAGGAACTCGGTTTTGCCGATATCTATGCCAACAGTCTGGATGCAGTCAGCGATCGCGACTTTGCCATTGAATTTCTCTGCGCCGCGAGCCTGATTATGGTGCATCTGAGTCGCCTCAGTGAGGAGCTGATCCTCTGGGGCTCCCAGGAATTTCGCTTTATCCGGCTCAAAGACAACTGCTCGACGGGCTCTAGCATCATGCCCCAAAAGAAAAACCCCGATATTCCCGAGCTGGTGCGGGGTAAAACGGGACGGGTGTTTGGTCATTTGCAAGCCCTCCTGACCCTGATGAAGGGACTGCCCTTGGCTTACAACAAGGATCTTCAGGAAGACAAGGAAGCGATCTTTGATGGCGTCAACACGGTGCAGGGCTGCCTGGAAGCAATGACAATCCTGCTCGCCGAGGGGCTGGAGTTCCAAACCGATCGCCTCAACAGTGCCGTCGAAGAAGACTTCTCCAATGCCACCGATGTGGCGGACTACCTAGCCGCCAAGGGTGTGCCCTTCCGGGAAGCCTATAACCTAGTGGGCAAGGTGGTGAAAACCAGCTTAGCCGCTGGCAAGCTACTCAAGGAGCTTACCCTAGCAGAATGGCAGGCGCTGCACCCTAAATTTGAGCCAGATATCTATGCGGCGATCGCCCCGAAACAGGTGGTGGCGGCTCGCAATAGTGCCGGGGGGACTGGATTTGAGCAAGTGCGGGCGGCGATCGCGGCGGCCAAGGCAAAATTCGAAACCCCTTAGTAGCCTGGTCTCACCCATTACCGGACTCTATCAGATGCTGGGCACAATGCAGGCCGCAAAGCCATCAGTGGCGCATGTTACAACAGAACCATGGCATGAAAAACAGGGAGGAATGAATGACGGTTAAGAATTTAATCCGGTAATTGCAAAATGCTCAAAACCCTTGGCAGGCGAAACGCACTTCGACTCCGCTCAGCGACCGCCTGCGCTACGGAATGTCCGATTTATTTTCTAAACTTCCATAAATCCTCCCCTACTGGTTGGCTCAGGATCTAATGCATTCATTCACCCAATTGGAGTGAAACTGTTACAGTATCTTCATAAATAAACAAAACGTATGCAACTCATAGCGCTGCATGATGTTGCAGCGGTTGATACCAAGCCGATTCTGGTGGATCAATCGCACTGTTCTGTGAGTCATTACGGGATTACTTTAACGGTTTTATGTCTTCTCCTTCCTACACGCTGGCTTGGCACACAAGCATTGACGAGATTCCCAAAGCCGCCTGGGATGCCTTAGCAATGCCCCTGGCAACGCCTTTTTTAGAATGGGAATGGCTGAATAATCTGGAGACCTCTGGCAGCGTGAGCGGCCAAACGGGTTGGCAGCCCTGCCACCTCACCCTCTGGCGCGATCGCCAGCTTGTGGCTGCCGCGCCGCTCTACGTCAAGAGCCATAGCTATGGCGAGTTTGTCTTTGACCACCAATGGGCGGATCTGTCTCATCGTTTGGGCATGGCCTATTATCCTAAGCTCTTGGGGATGACCCCGATTACACCAACTGTCGGTTATCGATTTCTAATTGCCGCTGGAGAGGATGAAGTGGAGATTTGCGATCGCCTGGTCAGCGCGATCGATCGCTTTTGCAACCATAACCAACTCTCTGGTTGTAACTTCCTCTTTGTTGACCCCGACTGGCAGCCAATGATGCAACAGCTCGGCTTCAGCGCCTGGCAGCACCATAGTTATATCTGGTCAAACCATAATTTTCAGGCCTTTGAGGACTATCTCAAAATCTTTAAATCTAACCAGCGCAAGAATATTAAGCGAGAACGTAAAGCCGTCACCACAGCAAATCTCCGGGTTGATACCCTGACGGGTGAGGCAATTCCCCACCCCCTCTATACTCAGATTTATAACTTCTATGCCAGTACCTGCGAGAAGTTTTATTGGGGCAGTAAATACCTCACCCAGCACTTTTTTGAGCAGCTCTATCCCAAATATAGCGATCGTGTTGTGCTCTTTGTTGCCTATCACGAAGACTACAGTGATCAGAAACCCGTGGGTCTGTCGTTTTGTCTACGTAAGGGCGAGAACTTCTACGGACGTTATTGGGGTTGCCTAGAAGAGTTTGACTGCCTCCATTTTGAAGCCTGTTATTATAAACCGATTGAATGGGCCATTTCTCAGGGCATCCAAATGTATGACCCCGGTGCAGGAGGACGGCATAAGCGACGACGGGGTTTTCCAGCAACCAAGAATTATAGTCTGCATCGCTTCTACCATGAGCGGATGAATCTAATTTTACAGTCTTATATTGGTGAAATCAATGAGATGGAGCAGGCAGAGTTGGAGGCGATTAATAATGATCTGCCCTTTAACAAGGAAGTGATTCAAATCAAGATTGATTGATACCAAATCCGGAAAGTAGAGACAAATAAGCGGGGATGAGAGCTGATACCAAATTCGGAAAGTAGAGGGCGAAATTGAGGGCTGAGCGGAGTCGAAGCCCGGCCGCTCTGCTTTCGACTCCGCTCAGGCTTCGCTATCTTAGTCTATACAAACCGGATTTACTTTGAAAATAGACAATGTTAATACTCTTGCACCAAGTAAATGAAGCTAGCGAGATCCCCCCGGCTACGCCGACCCCCTTGGTAAGGGGGTTTTCATCGTTGGGGGTGATAACCCGTCATGACTCGTTGGTA